>CADAMO010000153.1 GCA_902788995.1 Oscillospiraceae bacterium | reverse complement strand
GAACGCCGCCACGAAGGCGGGCAGGGACCCCTGAAACGTTTCCTCCACAAACCGCTCGCTCTTGGCGGAATAGAAATCCTCCCGGGAGATCAGGGACGTGACCGTGCCGTTCTCATTCTGAAAAATGCCCTTTTCGCACAGCTTGCGCAGCACCGTATAGGTGGTGGGCTTCTTCCAGTTCAATTGCTGCTGGCAGAGCTTCACCAGTTCGCCGGACCCCACCGGCTCGTTCTCCCATACGATATCCGCGAACCGCGCCTGCACTTCGCCCAACTCAAAATCGATCATGTCGTTTACTTCCCTTCGCTGCGGCGTTTCACCGTTTTATTGTGGTTTATTCTGAATAAACTTCATTTTTAGTTTATCATGAATAAACCGCCTTGTCAAGCCTTTTTTCAAAAAGACGAAAATATACTTGTAAACGGCAGGCTGTTATGGTAGAATATAACAGATAAAATGAACATGCACGGTTATTTTTATCACATTTATTCAAAAAAGAGGGAGTATCATGAAAAAAATCATCAGTCTGGCAATGGCGGTCTGTCTGCTGTTCGCGGCGCTGCCCTTTGCCTTCGCGGAGGAGGCCATCACAATGGACGCTGCCTGGTCTATCCTTGTCCCGTCCTCGCCCACGTCCTATGAGACCTTTGCGGCGAATAAACTGAAAACCGTCCTTTCCGAGGTGTTCGGTACGGACGTGGCGATCGTCAGCGACGCGGCGGAAAAGTATATCGCCGTGGGCGCGGCTTCCGCAGCCGACGTGTCGGGGATCGCCGTCAACGGCTATCGGATTCAGGCCATCGGCGGCAACGTCCATATTAACGGCACCGGCGTGCGGGGCCTGCAGGAGGGCGCTTACCGCTTTTTGGAGGAGTTCTGCGGCAGAAAGGTCTATACGGAGAGCATCACGGTGCTGCCCACCGCTGAAAGCATCACCGTCCCCGCCGATACGGATATCGTCTATGAGCCCTTCTTTGAGTATGCCGATACCGACTGGCGCAGCCCCTGTGACGTGGAATACTCCATGGCCAACGGCCTCACCGGCGGCACCTACCGCCGCCTGCCCGCGGAAATGGGCGGCACGGTCAACTATCTCGGCGGCTTCTGCCACACCATGGGCGGCCTGTGCGAGACCGCGAAGTATAAAGACAGCCATCCCGAATATCTGGCGCTGCACGACGGCGAGCGCACCATTGACCAGCCCTGCCTGACCAATCCGGAGGTGCTGGAGATCGCCAAAGCAAACGTGCTGAACCTGCTGGCGGGCGGCCACGATCCCGCCGCGTCGGTGCAGATCGTCTCCGTGACCCAGAACGACAACTACAACTACTGCGAGTGCGAGACCTGCAAGGCCTTTGAGGCGGCCCACGGGGGCGTGCAGTCCGCCACCATGATCAACTTCGTCAACCAGATCGCGGACGCGGTGAAGGAGGCCGGCTATGACAACGTGGCCATCGACACCTTCGCCTATCAGTACACCCGCCAGGCTCCCACGGGCATCGTCCCCCGGGATAACGTGATCGTGCGGCTGTGCACCATCGAGTGCTGCTTCCTGCACGCGCTGGACGACCCTGCCTGCGAGCGCAACGTGGATCTGATGAAGGACCTGCACGACTGGGCTGCGATCTGCGACCGCATCTACGTGTGGGATTACACCACCAACTACGGCAACACCTGCATCGTCTTCCCGGATTTCGACGTGATCCAGCGGAACATCCAGATCTTCTATGAGAACCACGTGAAGGGCGTGTACGAAGAGGGCAACTATTATATCCGCAACTGCGACGCCGAGTTCGGCGAGCTGCGCGCCTACATGATCTCCAAGAGCCTGCAGGATCCCTACTGCGACATGGAGAAAGAGGTGGACGGCTTCCTGGCGGCCTATTACGGCCCCGGCTGGCAGCAGATCAAGACGATCCTCCGGATGCATATGGAGAACACGGGCGAGCATATCAGCATCGGCAGCGGCCCGAGCCAGAGCTTCCAATTCACCGACCGGCAGGTCGCCGTGATCGACGGACTTTGGGAGAAGGCGTTGGAGGCTGCCGCCACCGACGAGCAGAAGGAGCATATTCAGCGATCCAATCTGAGCTGGCGCTTCTGGAAGTCCTCCGCCAAGAAGGGTGAATTCAGCATCCTGAATCCGATGCGGTTCGAGGAGAACGTGCAGTTGTTTGAAGACCTGCAGAAATTCGGTCTCCATCAGATCAGCGAGGGCGGCTACGACGACTATCTGGATTGCATTTGCATCCCTTACGTGCCCGCCCACGAGTGGAACACCTATGAAGCGGATGAATCCGGCGCCAGGGCGCGGCTGTTCTTCAGCAAGCTGTTGAGAAGATTTACCCCCCTGCTGTCTGCCTTCGGATTTTTCTATGATATCTTCCGCGCGGTCAATGCGGAGGATCCGATCTGCTGAACCGTCTCCCCTGCGACAAAGTACCGATTCATATATCAACGGAGTCCCGAACCGACCGGTCCGGGACTCCGTATTTTGTCTGTTATTGTTTTGCTTTTCAGCCTCTCAGAAAGCTGAACATCTCCCGGATGAACTGGGCGATGCGGTTGAAAAACAGGGTGAGCCGCTGCAGCAGAGTGGTGGCGGCGCTGCCGGCTTTCAGGTTGGTCTGCTGCGACAGCCACGTGATCAGCGCCTGACCGGGGGTGAAGGTGATCGTTTCTCCTTTGGCGTTGATAGTGGTGGCGCATTTGTAAGGGGTCGTGCCGTCCGCCATGAACATATCGTAGGTGGCGCTTTCCCAGATGTAGTGCTCGGCGTCGTCCGCCACCTTACTGCCCTCCATTTTCTTGGTGCCGTCCGCATAGAAGGCCTCGGTGAAGGAGGTCATGCGAAGGCCTTCCGGCCTGTTGGAGACGCCGCAGAGATAGTCAAAGTTGGGCCGCACGTCGCCGGTCTCGTTGATGATATAGGGGTCGTTGTCGCTGGTGAAGATCCATACGGAGGTATCCTTCAGCTTTTGCAGGCCGGAAAGGGCGGGCTGGGTGATGGCCGCCAGCGGAAGCCCCGCCGCAAAGAAACCGGGGTAAGCGGTCAGCATATTCCACACCATGGAACCGCCGGTGGAGTACCCGGCGATGTAGACGCGGGTGACGTCAATATGATCGGCGTTCCGGGCGATATAATCGTCAATGATCGCCTTCAGATCGGCCCGGTTGGAGTTATCCCACTCGTTCTTGCTGCCAACGGCGGCGCGGGGACACAGCAGGAAGCAGCCGCCGGCGTTTTCAAACCGCGCCTGATATTCGTCGCTGGCCCAGTTGGAAAACTCATAGCGTTCCAGCTGCGCTCTGGCATAGCCGCCCGAATTGCGCCCGTGCAGCCAAACCATCAGGGGATATTTCACGGCGTCGTCTTCTCCCTTCACCGGGGAAAAGCAGACGTAGTCGTAGCTGCCGTATTTGCCGTTCTGAAATTGCCGGTTCAGCGCGGCGGTGCCGTCGGACAGGGGAGCGGCCAGCGAAGTGATCGTCAGCGGAAGCGCAAACAGCGTTAACGCCAGCAGAATCGCAAACAGTTTTTTCATCGTGAGGAGCCTCCTCTTTTATTATGATATCTCTACTATACGCCGTTTTTTCGCAAAAGTCAAACGGTAAAAAAGGCGGCGGGCACGGTTGGCGGCAAGTGTGAACCTTTCCTTGCATTTCAACGAAAAATATGATATGCTGTTATCAAAGGAGTGATAAAATCATGGAACTGAAAGAAATCCTGTCAAAATGCGATCATACGCTGCTGGCGCAGGCGGCCACCTGGGAGCAGATCAGGGCGATCTGCGACGACGGCATGAAATACGGCACGGCCTCCGTCTGCATTCCCGCCTCCTACGTGAAGCAGGCGAAGGAATACGTGGGGGAGAAACTTGCCATCTGCACGGTCATCGGGTTCCCCAACGGCTATTCCACCACCGCCGTCAAGTGCTTTGAGACGGAGGACGCGGTGAAAAACGGCGCGGACGAGATCGACATGGTCATCAACATCGGCTGGCTGAAGGACAAGCGGTACGACGCGCTGCTGGAAGAGATCAAGGCTGTCAAGGCGGCCTGCGGCGGCAAGCTGCTGAAGGTCATCATCGAGACCTGCCTGCTGACGGACGAGGAAAAGATCAAAATGTGCGAGATCGTGTCGGCCTCCGGCGCGGATTATATCAAGACCTCCACGGGCTTTTCCACCGCCGGCGCGACGAAAGAGGACGTGGCGCTGTTCGCGGCCCACGTGGCGCCCCATCTGAAGATCAAGGCGGCGGGCGGCATCGCCTCTTTGCAGGACGCGGAGGACTTTATCAACCTGGGCGCGTCAAGGCTTGGCACCAGCCGGATCGTGAAGATCGTCAAGGCGGCGGAGAAATAAGAATTTGACGAGCCGTTGGCTCAAGTCGTAAGTCGTAAGTCGTGAGTCGTAAGCAGCCCTTCGGGCGTTCCTCTATTACGTTGAAAACCAACGGATTAACATTCTTACAAAACAACTTTTCTTACGACTTACGACTCACGACTTACGACTGTTTGGCGAGCAACCAGCTCGCGAAACTCCAAACTGAAAGGAGCATTATCATGTCAACTACTCCCTATCCCACCCCGCATATCAACGCGTCGCCGGAGGATTTTGCCAAAACGGTGCTGATGCCCGGCGACCCGCTGCGCAGCAAATATATTGCGGAAAACTTTCTGACGGACGCAAAACTCATCAACAACGTCCGCGGCGTGCAGGGTTATACCGGCACGTACAAGGGCGAACGGGTCACCGTCATGGCCAGCGGCATGGGCATGCCCTCCATCGGCATCTATTCCTATGAATTGTATCAGTTCTTCGGCGTGGAGAACATCATGCGCATCGGTTCCGCCGGGGCCATGAAGGAGGAGATCCGCGTCCGGGATATCGTCATGGGGATGGGAGCCTGCACCAATTCCCACTTTGCGGACCAGTACCATCTGCCCGGCACCTTCGCACCCATCGCCAGCTACAAAATGCTGAAGACCTGCGCGGAAATTGCCGATAAAATGGACGTGCGGTATCACGTGGGCAACCTGCTCTCCTCCGATACCTTCTATAATGATGAAGAAAACGTCTTTGAAGGATTTCGTTCCACGCCCTCCTGGAGCAAGATGGGCGTGATGGCCGTGGAGATGGAAGCTGCCGCCCTTTACATGAACGCGGCCCGCTGCGGCAAAAACGCGCTGGCCATCTGCACCGTCTCCGACCACCTGCTGACCGGTGAATGCACCACCTCCGAGGAGCGTCAGAATTCCTTCACCCAGATGATGGAGCTGGCGCTGGAGACAGCGATCCGGCTGTAGCACGGAGCCGTCCGTTTGTAGCACGGCGCCTTGCGCCGTTTTCAATCATCAACGCTGCTGAGGCAGCGTGCTACGGAGGTAGCATATGAAACGTGTATTTATATTCGTCCTCGATTCCTGCGGGTGCGGCGAAATGCCGGACGCGGCGGCCTTCGGGGACTATGACGTCAATACGATCAAAAGGATCGCGGGTTCCCCGTATTTCAAGGCGGATCACCTGCTGAAAATGGGCCTCGGCAATATAGACGGTCTGTCTTTCCTGCCGCCGGAATCCGCTCCGCTGGCGCTGACCGCCCGTATGACCGAGCGCTCCGCCGGGAAGGACACCACCATCGGACACTGGGAGATCGCAGGCCTGATCTCCGAAAAACCGCTGCCCACCTATCCCCACGGCTTCCCGGACGAGGTGCTGGACGCCTTCTCCGCCGCCACGGGCCGGGGCGTACTCTGCAACAAAACCTATTCCGGCACGGAGGTCATCAAGGACTACGGCGAGCAGCACCTGAAAACCGGCGATCTGATCGTCTACACCTCGGCGGACAGCGTCTTTCAGATCGCCGCTCACGAGAGTATCGTCCCCACGGAACGGCTCTACGAATACTGCCGCATGGCGCGGAAGATCCTCACCGGCGAACACGCCGTGGGGCGGGTGATCGCCCGCCCGTTTACGGGGACGTATCCCTTTACCCGCACCGCCAACCGCCACGATTTTTCGCTGGAGCCCCCCGCGGAGACCCTGCTGGACGCGGTAAAGGCAGCGGGCAAAACCGTTTACGCCGTGGGCAAGATCGCGGATATCTTTGCCGACAAGGGCGTGACGGAGAAGGTCTATACCCACTCCAACGCGGAGGGCATGGACCGCGCCTTGGAAGCGCTGGACAATGACTTTGAAGGGCTGTGCTTCATCAATCTGGTGGATTACGATATGCTGTACGGCCACCGGCGGGATATCGACGGCTATGCGAAGGCGCTGGCGGCGTTCGACGATTTCCTCCCGAAGTTCACCGCCGCCATGGGGGAGGACGATCTGCTGATGATCACCGCCGACCACGGCTGCGATCCGGGCTACACCCGCACCACCGACCACACCCGGGAATACACCCCGCTGATCGTCTTCGGAAAGGGCGTGACCCCCGGCAACGCCGGCACCCGCCCCACCTTCGCCGATATCGCCGCCACCGCGGCGAAATACCTCGGGGTGGATTTCCCCTGTGCAGGCAGTAGCTTGATTTAAACAAATTGGGAGTTTGTCGAGGTAACCCGGTAGCGCGGCACCTCAGTGCCGCTATTGGCACAAACAACATATCAGACAGTTTCCCCGATCAAATAACGGTTATCTTGTAAAGGAAAACGATTGATCGATCCAAAATCCGTTTTAAAGCAACATTTGTTCATAGCGGCACTGAGGTGCCGCGCTACAAAATG
>CADAMO010000152.1 GCA_902788995.1 Oscillospiraceae bacterium | reverse complement strand
TAGGCAATAGGCAATAGGCAGTAGGCAATAGTAGCTTTGCCGGATAACGCAGCGGAGGGGACGGGCTGCATGAGGGGGCGGGAAGGAAGAAAACGCGTCATGCGGTTTTCTTCCCCCCCGCGCCTCTTTTCTTTTTTGGGGGAATTTTATTTTCTTTTTTCTTTTTTCCTCTCCTCTGCTCCGGGCTTCTCTTCTCTCTTTTTTTCTTTTCTTATTTCCTCTTTTCTTCTCTTTTCTTCTCTTCTCTACGTCACATTGTGACGCGAAAGGCGCACATTGTGCGCGGGGGTGTGCACATTGTGACGCGAAAAGCGCACATTGTGCGCAGGGTGATGCACATTGTGACGCGGAAGGCGCACATTGTGCGCGGGGTGATGCACATTGTGACGCGAAAAGCGCACATTGTGCGCGGGGGTGTGCACATTGTGACGCAAAAAGCGCACATTGTGCGCGTGGTGGTGCACATTGTGACGCTGAAAGCGCACATTGTGCGCGTGGTGGTGCACATTGTGACGCGGAAGGCGCACATTGTGCGCGGGATGGGGCCCGGTGTGAATTTTCACCGGAAGCCGATTCCGCTGTTGACTTTGCCGGGAAAGTGTGATATGATACAAGCGAACATTTGTTCTAATCTTTACAATCCTTATTTTTATGGTATAATAAAATATTATCGCACAAAAAAGGAACAACCATGGATCATTTCAAGCTCGTATCGCCCTTCGCCCCCACGGGCGACCAGCCGGAGGCCATCCGGGAGCTGGTGGAGGGACTGCAAAAGGGATATAAAGAACAGACGCTGCTGGGCGTGACCGGGTCCGGCAAGACCTTCACCATGGCCAACGTCATCGCCCAGATGAACCGGCCCACGCTGGTGCTGGCCCACAACAAGACGCTGGCGGCGCAGCTCTGCTCGGAATTCCGGGAGTTCTTCCCGGAGAACGCGGTGGAATACTTCGTCAGCTACTACGACTATTACCAGCCGGAGGCTTACATCGCCACCACGGATACCTATATCGAGAAGGATTCCGCCATCAACGACGAGATCGACCGGCTGCGGCACTCCGCCACCTCCGCCCTGTCCGAACGGCGGGACGTGATCATCGTGGCGTCGGTGTCCTGCATCTATTCGCTGGGCAGCCCCATCGACTACAAGAGCATGGTGATCTCCCTGCGTCCGGGCATGGAAAAATCCCGGGACGAGCTGATCCAGCGGCTGGTGGAGATCCAGTATGAGCGCAACGACCTGAACTTCATCCGCAACAAGTTCCGGGTGAAGGGAGACGTGGTGGATATCTTTCCCGTCTACACCAACGACACGGCGGTGCGGGTGGAGTTTTTCGGCGATGAGATCGACCGGATCAGCGAGTTCAACCCCCTGAACGGCGAGACGAAAAACGTGCTGAACCACGTGGCCATCTACCCCGCCTCCCACTACGTGATCTCCCCGGAGAAGATGGAGCAATCCATTGAAAAGCTGATGGCGGAAATGGAGGAGCGCGAGGCGTGGTTCCAGTCACAGGGTAAGCTGATCGAGGCCCAGCGCATCCGCCAACGCACCGAATACGATATGGAAATGCTGCGGGAGACCGGCTTTTGCAAGGGCATTGAGAACTATTCCCGCGTCATGTCGGACCGGGAGCCTGGTTCCGCCCCCTTTACGCTGCTGGACTTCTTCCCGGAGGACTTTCTGCTGTTCGTGGACGAATCCCACGTGACGCTGCCGCAGGTGGGGGCCATGTACGGCGGGGACCGTTCCCGCAAGGAGGCGCTGGTGGAGTTCGGCTTCCGCCTGCCCTCCGCCTTCGACAATCGCCCGCTGACCTTCGACGAGTTCTACGCCCGCACCAATCAGAATATCTTTGTCAGCGCCACGCCGGGCGAGTTTGAGCGCAGCCGCAGCGCGCGGATCGCCGAGCAGATCATCCGACCCACGGGCCTGCTGGATCCCGAGATCGAGGTCCGCCCGGTGGAGGGGCAGATCGACGACCTGATCTCCGAGATCAACCTCCGTACCGCCCGCAAAGAACGGGTACTGATCACCACGCTGACCAAAAAGATGGCCGAAAACCTGACCGACTATCTGGCGGACTACAAGATCAAGGTGCGGTATATGCACTCCGATATCGACACCATGGAGCGGATGGAGATTATCCGGGACCTGCGCCTTGGCGAATTTGACGTGCTGGTGGGCATCAATCTGCTGCGGGAGGGACTTGACCTGCCGGAGGTATCGCTGGTGGTGGTGCTGGACGCGGACAAGGAGGGCTTCCTGCGCAGCGAAACCTCGCTGATCCAGACCGTGGGCCGGGCGGCCAGAAACGCCGGCGGCAAGGTCATCATGTACGCGGACACGGTGACGCCCTCCATGGAGCGGGCCATCCGGGAGACCTACCGCAGAAGAGAGAAACAGGAAAAGTATAACGAAGAGCACGGCATCGTCCCCAAGACCATCGTCAAGGGCATCCGCGACATCATCGAAATATCCGAAAGCCGCAAGGTGGCGCGCAACGCGGACGGCAGAAAGCTGACGAAGAAAGAGCGCGAACAGCTGATCGAATCCCTGACCAAGGAGATGAAGGCGGCGGCGAAGATACTGGAATTCGAGGCGGCCGCCAAGCTGCGTGACCGTATCAGGCAATTGAGGGAGCAGGAAAAGTGACAGAACGAACCATCCGCATTTTAGGCGCAAAAGAACATAATCTGAAAAACGTCGATCTGGTCTTGCCCCGGGACAGGCTGATCGTCTTTACCGGGCTTTCCGGGTCGGGAAAATCCACGCTGGCCTTCGATACCATCTACGCGGAGGGGCAGCGGCGATACGTGGAATCCCTCTCCTCCTACGCCCGGCAGTTCCTTGGGCAGATGGAAAAGCCCAACGTGGAGCTGATCGAGGGGCTCTCCCCCGCCATCTCCATCGACCAGAAGACAACCTCCAAAAACCCCCGTTCCACCGTGGGCACGGTGACGGAGATCTACGACTACCTGCGGCTGCTGTACGCCCGCATCGGCATCCCCCACTGCCCCGTCTGCGGCCGGGAGATCAAGGCCCAGACCGTGGACCAGATGACCGACCGGGTGATGGCGCTGGAAGAGGGGACGAAATTCATGATCCTGGCCCCCGTCGTGAAAAACCGCAAGGGCGAGCACGTGAAGATACTGGAGGCCGCCCGCAAGCAGGGCTTCGTCCGCGCCCGCATCGACGGCGAAATGCGGGACCTTTCCGAGGACATCAAGCTGGCCAAAACCAACAAGCACGTGATCGAGATCGTCATCGACCGGCTGGTGCTGAAGGACGGCATCGCCTCCCGCGTGGCGGATTCGCTGGAGACTGCGCTGGATCAGAGCAACGGCATCGCCACCGTGTCGGTGGTGGGGGGCGAAGAGATGCTGTTCTCCGCCAAGTTCGCCTGTCCGGACCACGACGTGAGCCTCGGGGAGCTCTCCCCCGGCGCGTTTTCCTTCAATAACCCCTTCGGCGCCTGTCCCAAGTGCGCCGGCCTCGGCATTTTCAAGAAGGTCTCCCCGGACCTGATTTTGCCGGACAAGAATCTTTCCATCAACAAAGGCGCGGTGAAGGGCTGCGGCTGGACCAACGAAAAGTTCGGCACCATCGCCCGCATGTATATGGAAGGGCTGGCCGAGAAGTTCGGCTTCTCGCTGGACGACCCCATCAAGGACCTGTCCGAAGAGGCGGTCAACGCCATTCTCTACGGCACCGGCGACGAAAAGCTGCGCCTGAAGCGCAGCACGTCCCTGGGCAGCGGCACCTACTACGCCCCGTTTGAGGGCATCGTCAACAATCTGGAGCGGCGCTACCGGGAGTCCGGCAGCGAGTGGGCCAGGTGGGAGATCGAGCTCTTTATGACCGACCACGAGTGCCAGGCCTGCAAGGGAGCGCGGCTGCGCCCCGAGATCCTCGCCGTCACCGTCGGCGGCAAAAACATCTATGAGTTCACCTGCCTGTCCATCTCCGAGGCGCTGGCGTTCCTGAACGGCCTGACCCTTTCGGAGAAGGAGGAATTCATCGCCCACGGCATCGTCAAGGAGATCCGGGCGCGGCTGGAATTCCTCGAAAAGGTGGGACTGGACTACCTGACCATGGCCCGGTCTTCCGGCACCCTTTCCGGCGGCGAGAGCCAGCGTATCCGTCTTGCCACCCAGATCGGCTCCGCCCTGACCGGCGTGCTCTACGTGCTGGACGAGCCCAGCATCGGCCTGCACCAGCGGGACAACACCAAACTGATCGAGACGCTGAAAAACCTGCGGGACCTCGGCAACACTCTGATCGTGGTGGAGCACGACGAGGAGACCATGCTCAGCGCCGACCACATCGTGGATATCGGCCCCGGCGCGGGCATCCACGGCGGCGAGATCGTCGCCCAGGGTACCGTGGAGGACATCAAGAAGTGCCGCCGGTCCATCACGGGCCAGTACCTGACCGGAGAGAAGAAGATCGAAATTCCCGAACGCCGGCGCGAGGGCAACGGCAAGTTTCTCAAGGTCTTCGGGGCGGCGCAGAACAACCTGAAGGATCTGGACGTGACATTCCCGCTGGGCAAATTCATCGCGGTGACGGGCGTTTCCGGCTCCGGCAAGTCCTCGCTGATCAACGAGATCCTCTATAAGCACCTCGCCAGCGAGCTCAACGGCGCGCGGCAGTACCCCGGCAAAAACAAGGGCTTTGAGGGGGTGGACAACCTCGACAAGGTCATCGACATCGACCAGTCGCCCATCGGGCGCACGCCCCGCTCCAACCCCGCCACCTACACCGGCGTGTTCACGGATATCCGCAAGCTGTTCTCCGAGACCACCGACGCGAAGGTCAAGGGCTTCGGCCCCGGAAGGTTCTCCTTCAACGTCTCCGGCGGCCGGTGCGAGGCATGTCAGGGCGACGGCATCATCAAGATCGAAATGCACTTTTTAGCGGACGTATACGTGCCCTGCGAGGTCTGCAAGGGCGCCCGGTACAACCGGGAGACGCTGGAAGTGAAGTATAAAGGCAAAAATATCAGCGACGTGCTGAACATGACCGTGGAGGAGGGGCTCCACTTCTTCGAGAACCACACGGCCATCCGCCGCAAGCTGCAGACCCTCTTCGACGTAGGACTGGGCTACATCTCCATCGGCCAGCCCGCCACGCAGCTTTCCGGCGGCGAAGCCCAGCGGGTAAAGCTCTCCACGGAGCTGTCGAAAAAATCCACCGGCAAGACCATGTATATCCTCGACGAGCCCACCACGGGCCTGCACACCGCCGACGTTCACAAGCTGATCGACGTGCTGCAGAAGCTGGTGGACAACGGCAACACGGTGATCGTGATCGAGCACAATCTCGACGTGATCAAAAGCGCCGACCACATCATCGACCTGGGGCCGGAGGGCGGCTTCCGGGGCGGCACCATCGTGGCCGAGGGCACGCCGGAAGAAGTGGCGCAGAACCCCGCCAGCTACACGGGCCAGTACCTGAAAAAGATCCTGCAAAACGGCTGAACAAGATGAAACGATCCATCGACTACGTCATTGACGAGGCCTACGACGGCAAAAAGCTGAAGGTATGGCTGCGGGGGCGGCTGAAGACCTCCGCCCGCAGCGTCAACATCCTGAAAAACGACCCCGACGGGCTGAAGCGCAACGGCGAGCACATCCGCACCATCGACCTGCTGCGCGCCGGGGATATCGTTACGGTGACGTTCCCGGAGGAGGAGACCGCCATTTTGCCCACCGACTGCGACGATCTCGATATCGTCTACGAGGACGCGGATCTCCTGATCGTCGACAAACCGGCGGGGCTGGCGGTCCATCCCACCCACAACCATCAGGGCGACACCCTCGCCAATCAGGTGGCGGCCTATTACGCGGGCAAAAACGTGGTCTTCCGGGCGGTGGGGCGGCTGGACAAGTGCACCAGCGGCCTGATGGTGCTGGCGCTGAACCGCCACGCGGCCTCGGTGCTGCCGGACCGGGTACAAAAGGAATATCTCGCCATAGCGGGCGGGGAATTTCACGGCAGCGGGACGATCGACAGGAACATCTACCGCCCGGACCCCATGAAGACCCTGCGGGCGGTGAGCCCGGACAACAGCGAGGGCGAGCGTGCCGTGACCCATTGGGAGGCCCTTGCCACCGACGGCCGGCGCACGCTGCTGCGGGTGAGACTGGAAACGGGCCGCACCCATCAGATCCGGGTGCACTTCTCGTCCCTCGGCGCGCCGTTGGCCGGGGACGAAATGTACGGCTCCACGGATACCGCCATGGACCGGGCGGCGCTGCACTGCGCGAAGCTGACCCTGACCCACCCTGTCACGTGGGAATCCCTCACCTTTACCGCTCCCCTGCCGGAGGATATGCGGAATCTCTGCAAAAACAGCGGCTTTGACGACGCTTTTTTGTGAAAAACAACCGGATTTTTACATTTCGTTAACGAAATTGCAACATTTCCGGCGATAATAGAAGGTGGGGAATCTATTGCACACATGGGATTCCGGAAAAAAGGTGAGAGAAAATGAAAAAGGGAATCATCTGCGCCGTTGTGGCAGCCGCCGTTGCCATCGTGGTCTTTGCGGGGCGGACCCTCGTAAAGGGCGCAGGGGCCGTCGGCAACATCTTCACACCGGTCAAGAACTGAGAAGAACAACAGTCATTCCAATCGAGTAGGAGGCTGTCCATTAGTTGAGCAGCCGACCTCTCACACCACCGTGCGTACCGTTCGGTACACGGCGGTTCAATCATAAACAGTGCAGAG
>CADAMO010000151.1 GCA_902788995.1 Oscillospiraceae bacterium | reverse complement strand
ATTGAAGATTCCTGCGGCGGAACCGCTGATTGCCGACGCCGGGGACTGGAAGGCGCGCTTTGAGACCGTTAAGGTCACCTTCTCCAACCGCGTGGGGCTAATCAGCAATACGGCGCTGCGCAGCGGTATTATTGCTTACAACGAAAGCACGGACAGTACAGGAAGGGAACAAAGCCGGAAAGAAACCGAAACGCTGGCGATATTAACCGGATTGGAGATCGATTCCGCAAAAAGCGGGATTCGTCCCGATTTATCCGAGTTTTTGGTATCGAACCGAGGCAGAAAGAGCCTGTTCCTTCGCTACAAGAACATTTTCGGAGATGACGACAGTGAAAAGAAATGGTATGAGGATTCCCAACGGACAAAGATAAAGAAGTTCATCGCCTCCGTCAATTGGGATACGGTTACCGCCAATTTGGAACTTCTTCCGTATTACGCATATATGCTGGAGAAGGAAACGAAAAAGCATATTCCGAAGCCAGCACCCGACAGTGAACTGTTTTCTTTTACGAAAGATCCACGATGGAAAGCTACCATTGACCCGGATTTGATAAGCCGCATACAATCGTTGATTCAAGACTATGAAACCGCCAAAGGCCGTTGCCGGTATCTGAAACATCTGCCAAAGGATTTTAAGAGAAGATCGGACATCGATCGCATACTGTTTTCCCGTGGACAGGAAAACATCTATACTGCTGACGAGCTTTACACCCTCTTTGACGGGGTGTCTTCTGAACAGATACGCAGAGCAAGGTTTCAGTTAAGCGAACATAATTGGCCACTGACGCCGCCGGAGGACCGTCACACCGTGATCTATGCGATTCTTCCATGTCACTACGATGCAGAATTGCTTGATCTCTTCTGTGATTTCCGCTGCGGCGGGTACCGCTTGCTTGGCGACGTAATCTGCGATCTGGACGACCTGTATCGTAAGGATGGAATCAAAAAGAGCGTGATAAGAAAGGGCGACAGCGCCGATCTGAAAAGGCTGCTGCGGGGAGTAATGGAATCCACGGATGCGGAAGAAACGATCCGCCGCAACTGCATGACGATCTTGCATCCGCTTGACCGCCGTGAAACAAAGATTGATTTCTGCGACGCGCTGAAATGCGCCGTTGCACTTGGCGAACGGCAATTTGCGTTGGAGGTCCTGCCGGGCGTGATGCTTGAATACGCCGCCCTGAATCAAAACGAGCCGAAAAAGAAAAAGAGGTGGTTCCGCGCATGACGAACGAATGGGAAGAATTCAAGGCATATACAGGGCAGCCGGTCTATGCTGCCGCAAACAAGCACGATACTGCTTTTTACAGCCGCATAACACTTAACATGATCAAGGAGTTTTCCGGTTTCGGCAGAGTGTTTACGATCATCGCGCGGGGCTATCTGTTCCACGATAAAGAGGGCGGTTTGATTGATGGCAACCCTTATGACCGTATAGACTACACAAGAAACGCTCTTTGCGCTTGGTGCAGCGCGCCGGACAAAAAGAAAAGCTCCATGCCGCCGGTGGACTTCCGTGAGCTGTCCGCCGATTTCCCGGAGCTGGTAGACGGGGACGGCAAAGGCTGGCTTTACCGTCACGCAAAAAACATATTTCGTTTCATTCGGAAAAATCCTGATCTTGTGAATAAGCAAACGAAGGAAAAACTGCCGGGGATCTCCAAAGGTTTTACACGGCAGTGGAAAAAGCGGGTGAAGCAATTTCAAATCCCGTTGTTTTCTCTGAATGACAAAGGCGCATGGACACTGCGCTTTGACGGCATCCTCGCCGAAGCGCTGGAAGCCGGTCCTCTGCGGACGGAGGAATACGTTTTACCTCAACCGGTATCCGATTTGCTTGACAACACCAATCTGAACGGCGTCCCGCGCTATGCTGTTGAGGAAGTCCTGAAATATTATTTTGCCAATCGTACGAATGACACCCCATGGGTTGTGCTCCCCATTGAAAGTTTTGACGCTTATTACGGAAACACCAATTTCAGCAGAAAATGGCTGAGCAAGCTGCCGAAGGATTTCATTGCACGAGAATGTCATCGCGATATTAGCAGAATTATCTTTCTGTGTGCATTGCTGAGCTGATAATCAGCCCTTTTTGCACTTGCAGATTATGATCCATGGCCGTAAATATCAATCAATCAGCGGTTATAACAGTGTTACTCTCTGTAACAATCACATCATTCAATGGTTTTTGGCCTAACCGTTGATATCGTTATGCAATACTGAAATGAAAATCTCCATTCTTGCATTCAGTGCTTGTTTCGACGATGACGTATACTGTGCCTGCTTCGAAATAGCCGCCATGTGATTCCATTTCATCGCCGCTGTTGACAGAAAACAATTCTGTTTTTGTTCCATAATAATCATAATATACCACAGCATTTCCGGATTCCAGTTTAGCCGAATACTTCAAATCGCCTTCACCGGTACTTTTCAGCTTAAAAACCATCTTGCCGTCAAAGGAATAAAAGCTCATAAATGCAGCTGATGATTCATTGGAGTGGACAAAGCCGACGGCCTTATACTTTGAAGTATATTTCCCGCAGCCTGCCATAGAAAGAAGTATTAAGCATACGGTTATTATGCTGATTGCTCTTTTAATAAAACCATTTGACTCAGTTATATTTCTCATCCTTTTTCTCCCCCTTTTGGATCCAATATTACTTTTTTGTTGATTGTATCATAGGCAAAACCAAAAAGAAACAAAAAATAGAAAAGATTTCAGTTTTTCAGTTATATTTCAAAAAACATTTGTAATATCATCCCAAAGTCATCGGAGGACAGTACGCCGTAGCGTAGGGGATCGTAAAGCGTTTGCTTTGCAGGCCGCCTGTCGGATAAGATGTCGGGTGAGCCCGGTTATTACGTTTTTTTTGACGTTGTAGCCGGGCTCCCTTTTTTATTTTACAAACCCGGAGGAATCACAATGAAAAAGACTAACGCACAGATCCGTCTCGCGCCGCTGAAGGCGGAGGACAGAGAGCAGTTTATCCTTGACAACCAGTACGCCTTCCGATTCGGCGCGATGGAGGAATTCGGACGGAGAGACGATCACTTTGAAGAGGACGGCGAGATCATTTCCCGCAAAACGATCGAAGACAGCATCGACGGAGGAACGGCATACCGTATCCTGGCAGACGGAAGGCCGGTGGGCGGCGTCGTTGTAAAAATCGACGGCGAAACGCAGCATAACCACCTGGACCTGCTGTTTGTGGATCCCCGCGCGCACAGCAAAGGGATCGGCTTTGCCGCTTGGCAGGCGTTGGAGCGCCTTTATCCGGACACGAAAGTCTGGGAGACCTGCACGCCGTATTTTGAAACGCGGAACGTTCACTTTTATATCAACAAGTGCGGCTTTCACGCGGTGGAATACTTCAATCAATTCCATCCCGCCCCCCACGATCCGGAGGCCGGCCCCGAAGCAGACGCGAACGACGACCGTTTCGCCGGGATGCTCCGTTTTGAAAAACGGATGATAAATTAAGAATTCTTAAGGTTTTTGACGGCTGAATATTAAGATTATATCTGATACAATACGGATATGACGAGACAGGAGATGGAAACATATGCAGAACGCACATGTGCTGATCGTGGAAGACGACGCGGATATCCGGGAGGGCGTCAGGATCTTACTGGAAAGCGAAGGATACGCAGTCACGCAGGCGCAGGACGGAACGGAGGGCCTGCGGCTGTTCGACGATTCCTTTTCTCTGGTGATCCTCGACGTGATGATGCCGGGGATCTCAGGATTGAAAACCTGCGAGGAGATCCGGAAACGGTCCTTCGTGCCGGTGCTGTTCCTGACGGCAAAGTCCACCGAATCCGATAAGCTGATCGGACTGATGGCGGGCGGCGACGATTATCTGATCAAACCCTTCTCTTACGCCGAGCTGCTCGGCAGGGTGAGAGCCATGCTTCGCCGGTACTACGTGTACAACGAAAAAAACGTCGGTCAACAGCCGGAATCCGCCGATCCTGTCATCTGCATTGGCGGCGTTGAGCTGCATGAAAGGTTCAATGAAGTAGTTGTAGACGGGAAAGAGGTTTCTCTGACGGATCTGGAGTACAGGATCCTGCATCTCCTGATGAAGTATCCGAACAAGACGTTTTCGGCGCAGAACATATATGAGAGCGTCTGGGAGGAGCCGTATTATTATTCCGCCAACGGGACCGTAATGGTCCACATCCGGAATCTCCGGATGAAAATCGAGAAAAAACCGGATTCTCCCGTTCACATCAAGACCGTTTGGGGAAAGGGATACCGTTTTGAGTAAGATCAGGCTGAGTATAAAGGTGCAGTCGCTGCTTGCGCTGCTGATCTCTTCCGTGCTGGCTGTCGCGTTCTTTTTCCTGACGTCAGCCGCCTCGGACCGACTGCTGGATCGGTTCTTTGAAAAGAGCAAATACGTGGAAACGAAATCGGAGGCCTATCTGGACGCGTTTGAGACGTTTATCGCCGGCGCGGGAATCGCGGCGGACGACGCCGGGGCGATCCACCGCTGGCAGGAAAACGAACGGTCCGTGGCGGCGATCCTGTATATCACCCGAGGCAGCGAGGTACTGTACGATTCTCTCCGCTCCGACTGGAAAACAGAATACGGCAAAGACGTCCCGGACGCCTACTTCGGAGAAGAATATATCAATAACGACTGGTTTTTCAAGCGGACGATATCGTTCGCGGACGGAGACGCGACCGTTTCCTTTTACAGTTATTTTGACCAACGCGCCGCCGATATCGCCTGGATCATCGAAGCGCTTCTCTCCGCCGTCCTGCTCTGCGCGGTGTTCGTCTGGTTTATCCGGCGAAAAATCAATTACGTCATCCGGCTGGAGGAGGAGATCAAGATCCTGGAAACCGGCGGTCTTGACTACCCGATCACGGTACGCGGAAACGACGAGCTGGCGTCGCTTGCGGCAAATCTGGATCAGATGCGTCTGGCGCTTTCCGATAACATCCGTACGGAAGCGGCGGCAGTCAGATCCAATTACGATCTGGTGGTTGCCGTCTCGCACGATATCCGGACGCCGCTTACCTCTCTTGCCCTGTATCTGGATCTGATCCTTACCGGGAAATACCGGGAGCCGGATCAGGTGCTTGAAACCGTTGAAAAAGCGCGGGGCAAGGTCACACAGATCAAACAGATGACCGATCAGCTGTTCGAAAGGTTCATCTTTGAAAAAAACGAGGATCAACCGCCGGAAGCTCCCGCTCCGATCCGCGCGATTTTTGAAGACGCGCTTTCCGGCGCGGTCGGTTATCTGGAGGAAAACGGTTTTCAGATAAAGGCTGACGTCTGCTGGCCGGACCGGAAGGCGCGCGTTGTCGGCGAATACGTCAGCAGGATCGTCGACAACCTCTGCTCCAATATTCTGAAATATGCGGAACCGGCGCAGCCGGTACTGCTGAGCGTTTATGAATATGAAAACGATCTCCGCATCCGGCTGTCGAACAAGTGCAGACGATTGACGGAACAGCCGGAAAGCACGGGGATCGGATTGGAAAACGTTCGTTTCATGATGCATCGGATGGGCGGTGCGTGCAGGATGACGATTGCCAACGGCGTCTATACGATCTGCCTGACGTTCCGCTGCACGACGGACGAATGATCCGGGAAAGGAAGAAAAAATGACCACCAACGTACTGCAGTTTTTGGAACAAAGCGCTTCACGCTTCCCTGACAAGGCCGCGGCAGCGGAAGGCGCGGAGACCATTAGCTACGCGCAGCTTTTGCAGCGCAGCAAAGCGGCGGGGACCGCGCTGAGCAGCCATATTCATCCGCGCAGGCCGACCGGCGTGTTTATGGAAAAAGGAATTGACGCGCTGACCGCTTTTCTGGGGATCGTCTACGCCGGGGGCTGTTATTCGATGCTGCCGCCGGAGCTGCCGGACCGCAGACTGGCACAGATACAGTCCGTGCTTTCGGCGGAAGTGATCGTGACGACGCAGGTATTGCTGCAGAAGGCGCACGCCTTGTTCCCGAAAGCACGGATACTGACGATAGAATCCCTGTACGGCGCGCAGATCGATGAAGCCATTCTGCAGGCCGTCCGGCGCAGGATGATCGACACGGACCCGCTGTATATCAATTTTACGTCCGGCTCCACCGGAACACCGAAGGGGATCGCCGTGGCGCACCGCAGCGTGATCGATTTTATCCCCTGCTTCACAGAACTGTTTCATATCACCGAACAGGACCGGATCGCCAATCAGGCGCCGTTTGATTTTGACGTCTCCGTCAAGGATATCTATTCCGCCCTTGCGGTCGGCGCAACGCTGGTGATCGTTCCCCGCATCTTGTTTTCGGTTCCGGTCAGGCTGCTGGATTACCTGTGCCTGACAGAGGTCACGACGATGATCTGGGCGGTTTCGGCGTTGTGCCTGATCACGGCCTTCCACGGTCTCGATTACCGTACGCCGCGCTCGGTGGATAAGATCCTGTTCAGCGGCGAGGTCATGCCGCAAAAAGCCCTGCGGGATTGGAGAAACCATCTGCCGGACGCCGCGTTCGTGAATCTGTACGGGCCCACGGAGATCACCTGCAACTGCACGTACCACGTGCTGCAGAAGGACCGCGATTATTCCGAAGGGATCCCCATCGGGACACCGTTCCCGAACGAAGACGTCTTTTTGCTGAACGACAACGACGAACCGATCAACGCGCCGGGAGAGACCGGCAGGATCATGGTGCGCGGAACGGCGCTGGCGCTGGGATATTACAGAGCGCCGGAAAAAACAGCGGCAGGCTTTATTCAAAACCCGCTGAACGGCGCCTATCCGGAAGCCGTCTATGAAACGGG
>CADAMO010000150.1 GCA_902788995.1 Oscillospiraceae bacterium | reverse complement strand
CAGTAGATGCCGTCGGCGATCTCATAGTGGTCCGTCATGCGCAGCCCCGTCAGGTCGCCCAGCTCCCGCGCGGCCCGGACACAGAAGGCGGCCGCCGCCGGAAGATGCGCCTCATAACAGGCGTCGGAACGGGAGGAACCCGTCCAGCTGAACCAGGGGGCGCAGCCGTATTCCACGCTGCGCAGCAGCGTCAGCAGTTCCGTACCCGCATCCGCCGCCGAAGCGCCGGAATAGCAGTAGGACCCGTGCAGCAGCATGGGCAGGAAGGGCACAGACCGGAAGGCCTCCGACTCCGTCTCGCCGGGGTACACGGGCACGCCGGTGATCACGTCCGCGCTGCGCAGCGCGTTGAAGTCGGCACCGTTGACCCACAGCTTTTTCACGGCGGAGAATGACGAGGCGATCTCCGAGAGCCCGGCGGAAACCGTCGCCCGGTCCAGCGCGCGGGAGGAAAAATCAGCCCGCAGCCCGGCGTTCAGGTCGGTGAGCGCCACGCCGGCCGCCTTCGTATCGACGGCGGCGTTCAGGAAAGCAGAGGCGTTGCCGGGAATGGCAGACCAGCCGGTCAGGGTCCGCTGGTATTGCTCCTTCCCCACGGAGGGGAAGGGATTGAGCTCGGTAAACGTCCGGCGTTTTCCCGCCAGATCCCGCAGAGCGGGACCGCCGGAAGCAGTGAGCAGGCGCTTGGCAAGATAGACGTCGTAGCCCTGTTTTTCCGCATAGTCGCAGAGAGAATCCAGCGCGGCCTTTCCGCCGCTGGCCGCGTCAAGACGGGCGGCGGAGGCGGAGGCTTTTTCCAGCCCCCCGGTCAGAAAGCCGTCAAGGCAGAGATTGACTTTATCGATCCCCTTGGCGCGGAGCTGATTCAACAGGGATTCCGCCTGCTCCAGATCGGTGAGCCGCGTTTCGGAATTGCCCTCAAGGCTGCCGGTCACCGTCACGTTGACCGGGAAGACGGCGTCCTGCAGCGGAGCGGCGGAAAGGAAACCGGCGTGGACCAGCAGCTCGCGCACAGCGGAAACCATACCGGAGAAGCTTGCGCTGTCGCCGGTGAGGAACGAATAGGTCTGGGACAGACGCCCTTCATAGGTGACGCCGTAGGCCGTTTCGCCTTTGATCTCCGCCGCCGGCGTCACCTCATACCGGGGACCGACGGCATAGAGCGCCGTGCCGGCGTCCGCTTCCCGCAGGGTGCGGACTGACGCGAGCGCGTCGCCCTCCGTCAGCACGCAGATGCAGGCGCCGGAACCCCGCCTGACGCCGAAGGCGCCGACGTTGGCGCAGCGTTCGGGCGTATCATCCGAGCCGTAAACGCAGAGATCCAGTTCGGGATAACGGTTGGTCAGCAGCGCGGGATAGAGCGCGGCGCCGCAGCCGTCGGGAATCAGAATAAAATCGGCGGCGGACACGTTGACGTGTCTGACCGTCTGCTGCGGAGCGGTCGTCGTCTCCGTCTGGGCGGGAGCGTCGGCAGGGGCGGCGGGCGTCTCCTCCTGCGGCGCGGCGACGGCGGGCGCGGTTACAGCAACAGCGTTTGCCGCGGCGGGCAGTCGCTCTTCACCGCTCTCCATGATCGCGCCGAAATCCGGCAGGACGGAAATGCGGCGCAGGATCAGCCCCGGCGCGCAGATGACCTTCGCCATATCGACGGAAGCCGTCAGACGGCCGCCGGTGAAGGTCAGCTCCAGCGGGACGCGCACGTAAACGTCCCCGGCGGAAAGCTTGTCCGGCTGCAGGCGGGCGGTCTTTTCCTGATCCGACATGGTGAACGTGAGGCGGACGGCGTCTTCCGTCCGTTCCGTTTCAACAGTACCGTAGGCGGCGGCGTGGTCCTGGGAATTGAGCAGATAGGTCGCCGTACCGTTAAAGGCCTCCACCGCCAGCACGGCCGCCGTGCGGTTGCTGCCGGTTGGCAGCGCGCTCCAAAGGGTCCCCGCGTCCGGGGCGTACACGCCGACGCTGCCGGTGCGTTCATCGACGTAGAACCCCAAACCGTCCTCTTCGCCCACGCGCATGGCGTCGGTGAAGGCACAGCAATGGTCCTCCGGCGCAATGACGTATGCGCCGCGAAGGTCGCCGTTCAGCAATACGGTCTGCACGAAGGATTCCGTTCCCAGACAGGCAGGCAGCAGCAACACCGCAGTCAGAACCGCCGTGATGGCCATCATTTTCCGGAAAAAGCCGTGCCGCATTTCAGAAACTCCTTCGTCAATTTGTCTAAAATTTATTCTTAATTATGTACAAGATAATAGTATAACAAAAAATCGCAAAAATGCAAGGGCGCACATAAAAAATAACAAAATATTTAAAAATAAAACAGACGCGCGCCTGTAACGGTACGCGTCTGCAGCATAACATCCGTTGCTTTAAGATTGCTGAAGGTCAGCGGTCCTCGCGGAAGTAGGACAGGCCAAGGCTGGCGGGAGGCAGGTTTTCACGCTTTTTGCGGGCGCTGGTGATGATCAGCACGATCAGCGTGACCACGTAGGGCAGCATCTTGTAGAGCTCCTGGGTGCTCAGGCTGCCGGGAACGAACAGATACACGATGTAAAGGCCGCCGAAGAGAATGGAGCCCAGAATGCCCCAGTTGGACCGCCAGATGCAGAAGATGACCAGCGCGATGGCAAGCCAGCCTCTGTCGCCGAAGCCCTCGTTGGACCACACACCGCAGGCGTAGTCCATCACGTAGTAGAGTCCGCCGAAGCCGGCTATCACCGAGCCGAGGCAGGTAAACACATACTTATAACGGTTGACGTTGATGCCGGCCGCGTCCGCCGTGGCGGGGTTTTCGCCCACCGCCCGCAGGTGCAGGCCGGTGCGGGTCTTTTTCAGCACGAAGGCGGCGACCACGGCGATGATGATGGCCATATAGGTCATGAAGCCGTAGGAGAAAAAGACGGTGCCGAAATTGCCCAGCTTGCCCGCGAAGGGCAGGGACTTTTTGAAGAACGCGCTGGTGGCGGAAAGTGCCACGGAGGGCACTTCGCTGCCGGTGAGCTTCACCAGCGACGCGCCGAAGAAGTTGCCGAAGCCCACGCCGAAGGTGGTGAGGGCCAGACCGGTCACGTTCTGATTGGCCCGCAGCGAAACCGTCAGGAAGCAATAGAGCAGGCCCGCCAGCAGAGAGCCCAGCACCGAGCAGAGCATGGGAATCAGGATGGCCAGCGCCGGATTGATGGCGTCCCGGGAGGGCAGGCTGTTCTCATACAGGAACGCGCCGATGACGCCGGAGATGCCGCCGATATACATGATGCCGGGAATACCGAGGTTCAGATTGCCGGACTTCTCCGTCAGGATCTCACCGGTGGAACCGTACAGCAGCGGGATGCCCTGCACGATGGCCCGCTGCAGAAACAGCGCGACGGTGGCCCAGGAAAACGCGCCGGCGGCGTTCTGAAGGAAAGCGGAATTGAGAATCATATCATTTGCCCTCCTTATGCGCCTTGCGGAAATTGATCGTGTAATTGATGAAGAACTCCGAACCGATGATGAAGAACAGGATGATGCCCGTCAGGATATCGGAGAAGGATTTGTTCAGCCCGTAGACCGTGGCAATCTCGCCCGCGCCCTTTTCAAGGATCACCAGCAGGGCGGAGGTGAGGATCATGAAGATGGGGTTGAATTTCGCCAGCCACGAAACCATGATGGCGGTAAAGCCTCTGCCGCCGGCGATGGTGGTGGTGACGGTGTGGTTGGTGCTGCCCACCAGCAGGAAGCCGGTGAGACCGCAGACCGCGCCGGAGAGGATCATGGTGCGGAGAATGACCTTCTTGACGTTGATGCCGATATAGCGGGCGGTGTTTTCGCTCTCGCCCACCACGGCGATCTCATAGCCGTGCTTGCTGTATTTGAGGTAGGCATACAGCACGAAAGTGAGCACGAACACCACGATGATATTGAGCAGATAATCGTACTTGCCGATCACCGGCAGCCAACCGGCGCGGGTCGCCTGATTGATGATGCCGATCTTGCCGCTGCCCTTGGGGACTTCCCACACGTTGACAAAGTAGGCGACCAGCTGGGTTGCCACGTAGTTCATCATCAGGGTGAACAGCGTTTCATTGGTGTTCCACTTGGCCTTGAAGACCGCGGGGATCAGGCCCCAGATTGCGCCTGCCGCCAGCGAGCTGATCAGCATCACGACGATCAGCAGAGCGTTGGGGATCTTATCCCCCAGCAGGATCATGCAGGCGGCGGTGGCAAGACCGCCGATGAGCACCTGTCCTTCGCCGCCGATGTTCCAGAAGCGCATTTTGAAGGCGGGGGTCACGGCCAGCGAAACGCACAGCAGCATGGCGATGCCCTGCAGCAGGTTCCAGATTCTGCGGCTGGTGCCGAAGGCGCCGCTGAGCATGGTGCCGTAGATTTTGATGGGATCCTTATGCACAAGGAGCATGGTCACCAGCGCGCAGACGATCAGCGCGGCCACGACGGAGCCGATGCGCACCGCCCACGCCTTCTGCCACGGGATCGCCGCTTTTTTGGTGATATGGAACAGCGGCTCATGCACTTTTTTGCCGCTCTCGTTTTCCGTCATGACGGGCTTGTTGTTGTCAGCCATCGGCGTTGCCTCCCTTCACGTTGTCGGATTTGGTCATCAGCAGACCGATCTCCTCCTTGACGGCTTCCCTGCCGTCCACGATGCCGGTGATCTTACCGGAGTTGAGCACCATGATCCGGTCGCACAGCTCCACCAGCACGTCCAGGTCCTCGCCCACGAAGATGATCGCGGCGCCGTTCTTTTTCTGCTCGTTCAGCAGATTGTAGATCATATAGGAGGAGTTGATATCAAGGCCTCTGACGGGGTAAGCGACCATCAGCACCTTGGGGGCGGAGGAGATCTCGCGGCCCACCAGCACCTTCTGCACGTTGCCGCCGGAGAGCCTTCTCACGGGGGTGGTGGGGCCGGGGGTGACGACCTCCAGGTCGTCGATGATCTTCTGGGCCAGGTCGGCAGGCTCTTTGCGCTCCAGGAACACCGTTTTTCCCTTGCGGTAGCTGCGGAGCATCACGTTGTCGATGATATCCATGTTGCCCACAAGGCCCATGCCGAGGCGATCCTCCGGCACGAAGGACAGCCGGACGCCCAGGTTGCGGATCTGCATGGGCGTCTTGTTGCGCAGGTCCTCCGCCTTGTCGTTGGCGGGATTGATATAGGTGATCTCGCCGCCCTCCAGCTTCTGCAGGCCGGCGATGGATTCCAGCAGCTCACGCTGGCCGCTGCCCGCGATGCCCGCGATGCCGAGGATCTCGCCGCTGCGGACGGTAAAGCTGATATCGTCGAGGATCTTGCGCCCCTCGATGTTGCGGCAGTTGATATGCTTCACGATCAGCCGGTCCTTCGGATCGACGGGATCGTCTCTGTCTATGTTAAGCGAGACCTTTTTGCCCACCATCATTTCGGTGAGCTCGCTCTCGCTGGTTTCTTTCGTATTCACGGTGGCAATGAACTTGCCCTTGCGAAGCACCGTCACCCGGTCGGTGAGGGCCAGCACTTCGTGCAGCTTATGAGTGATGATAACGATGGATTTGCCGTCGTCGCGCATTTTGCGCAGCACGCTGAACAGTTTCTCCGTCTCCTGAGGGGTGAGCACCGCGGTGGGCTCGTCCAGGATCAGGAAATCCGCGCCGCGGAACAGCACCTTGACGATCTCCACCGTCTGCTTTTCCGAAACGGACATCTCATAGATCTTCTTCTGCGGGTCGATCACGAAGCCGTAACGGTCGCAGATGGCCTGCACCTTGGAAGCGGCGTCCTTCAGGTTGTACTTTCCCTCGTCCTTCATGCCGAGGATGATGTTCTCCGTGGCGGTGAACACGTCCACCAGCTTGAAATGCTGATGGATCATACCGATTTTATAATCAAACGCGTCTTTGGGGGAACGGATGACTACTTCTTTTCCTTCAATAAAAATCTGTCCCTCATCCGGAAAATAGATTCCCGAAAGCATGTTCATCAGCGTCGTTTTGCCGCTGCCGTTTTCACCGAGGATGGCCAGGATCTCGCCCCGGCGCACCTCCAGATCGACGCCCTCGTTGGCGATGATGCTGCCGAACCGCTTGGTGATGCCTCTCATTTCAATGGCCTTCTGCTCGCCCATACTGTTCCCCTTTCCCTCTGCGGATTGCGGTAATGCCTGCCGTTCGCCGGATGGCGGAGGCGGGCGGTAAAAGAAAAATCAGAGGTTGGGGGTATTTCATATCCCCAACCCCTGTCAGTGCGACTGAAATCAGAACGCGGTATCAAGAAGGGTGATGCCGTCGATCTGGATATCAAAGTAAGGAGCGGAACGGAACTCCGACTCATGGAAAGCGCCGTCGATGATGACTTCGGTGTCGCCTTCGTAAGCGGCGTCGGTGTCAACGTCAGCCATGTAGGTATCCACAGCAGCGCCGTCCTTGGTGAAGGTAGCGGTGTCGAACACCTGAAGGGTGCCGGCTTCCAGCTGAGCCTTGATCTCGTCGATCTTTTCCTGCGTGCCGGCGGCGGCAGCCTGCTCGTTCACTTCGGTCAGAACGACAGAGCCGGTGGCCAGAGTGCCGGTCCAGTCAGTATCAATGGCCTCGCCGTTGGCGGCAGCGGTGATGGCATAGACGTAGTAGGGAGCCCAGTCGATTCTGGAAGAAACGATGAAGGTGTTGGGGCAGGCAGCGATGGTGGAGCCGTTATAGGAAACGTCCGGTACGCCGGCCTCTTCGCAAGCAGTGGGAGCGCCCATGGAGTCAGCATGCTGGGAAATCAGCGCGCAGCCGTTGCCGATCAGCTTGTTGGCGGCTTCCTTCTCGGCGGTCTCATCGTACCAGGAACCGGTGAAGGTCACTTCCATGGT
>CADAMO010000149.1 GCA_902788995.1 Oscillospiraceae bacterium | reverse complement strand
TTCGAATAAAAGAATAAACGCCTGTTCACGGGCTTCGCTTCTGGTCATAGCATCCTCCGACGGGTTTTGTCTGTTTGTCTTTTTAATATATCATAATTCTTTCGCGCTGGCAAGGGAATTGCGAAATTTATATTCATTTTTTTGCTGATTATTCACAAAAATATACATTTTCGGTCCTTTAACGGGGCGCGGCGGCAAGAATTCAGAAAAAACCGCTTGATTTCCCGCCCGCACAGGCATAGAATAGAGGGAAAAGAAATGAGACAAAAGAGGGAACGCAATGAAACGGATCGTAACGGTACAGGATATCTCCTGCGTGGGAAAATGCTCGCTGACGGTGGCGCTGCCGGTGATCTCCGCCTGCGGCGTGGAAACGGCGGTGATCCCCACGGCGGTGCTCTCCGTCCATACCGCCTTCCCCTCCTTCACCTTCCGGGACCTGACGGACGAAATCACCCCCGTAGCGGAGAACTGGAAGGCGCAGAACGTCGGGTTTGACGCCATCTACACCGGCTATCTGGGATCAAAGCGCCAGATCGACCTGATGGAGCGGTTTTTCGACGATTTCAAAACAAAGGACACCCTTGTTTTCGTGGACCCCGTGATGGCGGACAACGGCAGAATGTACACGGGCTTTTCACCTGATTTCGCCGACAGCATGGCGCGGCTTTGCGCCAAGGCGGATATCATCGTGCCCAACCTTTCCGAGGCCTGCTTCATGCTGCACCGGGCTTACCCGGAACACTACGACGAAGCGGAGATCCGCACGATCCTGCGGGAGCTGACGGAGCTTGGCGCAAAAACCGCCGTGCTGACCGGCGTCAGCTTCTCCCCGGACCGGATCGGCGTGATGGCCTACGACGCGGAGAAACGCGAATATTTCAGCTATTTCACGGAGAAGGTGCCACAGAGCTTCCACGGCACGGGAGACGTGTTCTCCTCCACTTGCGTGGGCGCGCTGATGCGGGGACTGCCCCTTTCCGGCGCGCTGAAGACCGCCGCCGATTTCACCCTCGCCGCCATCAAAGAGACGGTAAAAAACCCCGTACACAACTGGTACGGGGTGGACTTTGAAACAGCCCTGCCGCAGCTTTTGCGGGAGCTGGAGGCGAATGAGTCGTAAGTCGTGAGTCGTAAGTCGTGAGTCGCGTGTTTGAAATAAGGTAAACTGTAAAACGAAACAGTTAACGCCCACCCGGAAAACAACCGTTCCGGATGGGCGTTTTACGTCAGCAAAAAGCCTGTTTACTACTACCTATTGCCTACTGCCTATTGCCTGTCAATCCTCCTCGAGCGCCTGGGTCACGTGGACTGTGACGGTGCTGTCATAGCAGGAGAAGACCTGCGCCAGCTTCTCCTCAGAGGGCTTTTTGGTGAGCAGACTGACGACGGGGACGAGGATAAGGCCGCCCAGCATGGCAAACGCGCCGCAATTGACCGGGCTTTGCAGCACCGCGGGGAAGCTGTCCTTAAAGAACATATTGGCCAGCATCAGGCCCACGCCCCAGATAAAGCTGGCGATACAGGCGGGCTTTGTAACACGCTTCCAGTACAGGCTGTAAAGGAAGGGGGCCAGGAAGGCGCCGGCCAGCGCGCCCCAGGAAAGACCCATGAGCTGCGCGATAAAGGTGACGTTCTTTTTATACTGCACCACGGCGATGACGGCGGAGATCACGATGAACACGGCCACAAAGCAGCGGATCACGATCAGGTTGCGCTTTTCCTCCGTCTTTTTGAAGATCACCGGGTCGATGAAATCCAGCGTCAGGGTGGAGGAAGAGGTCAGCACCAGCGAGGAAAGGGTGGACATGGAGGCGGAGAGCACCAGGATCAGCGTGATACCGATGAGGACCGGAGAGAGGTTTGAGAGCATCTCCGGGATGATGGCGTCGAATTTGCCGGTGGCGTCGTCCATAAATAGCCGACCGAAGCCGCCGAGGAAGTAGCAGCCGCCCGCCACGATGACGGCGAAAACGGTGGAGATCACGGTGCCCTTGTGGATATCCTTTTCGCTCTTGATGGCGTAGAACTTCTGCACCATCTGAGGCAGGCCCCAGGTGCCCAGGGACGTCAGGATCACCACGCACAGCAGCCCGAAGGGATCGGGACCGAAGAAGGAGGCAAACACGCCCTGCTGAGACGAAACCGTCTCGTCCTGCACGAGGGACAGCGCCTCCAGCGAGCCCATAAAGCCGCCGTTGAGCTTCAGCACCGCGGCGATAATGGCAACGATGCCCGCCAGCATGACGATGCCCTGAATGAAGTCGTTGATGGCGGTGGCCATGTAGCCGCCCGCAATGACGTAGACGGCGGTGAGGATCGCCATGACCACGATGCAGATCGTATAATCCACGTCAAAGGCCATGCCGAACAGACGGGACAGGCCGTTATACAGCGACGCGGTATAGGGGATCAGGAACACGAAGATGATGAGCGAGGACAGCAGCTTGAGGGTTTTGCTGTCAAAGCGCTTTTCAAAGAACTGGGGCATGGTGGCGGAACCAAGATGCTGGGTCATGATGCGGGTGCGCCTGCCCAGCAGCACCCACGCCAGCAGCGAGCCGATAAAGGCGTTGCCGAGGCCGATCCAGGTGGAGGCCACGCCGAACTTCCAGCCGAACTGACCGGCGTACCCCACGAAGATGACGGCGGAGAAGTAAGACGTGCCGTAGGCGAAGGCCGTGAGCCACGGACCGACGCTTCTGCCGCCCAGCACGAAGCCGTTGACGTCGGTGGAATGGCGGCGGCAGTAAAAGCCCACCGCAACGGTCACCGCAAAAAACACGCACAGCAGTATGATTTTGACAGCCATAAGAAAACCTCCCAATGAAAAACGGCCTCAAGAGAAACACCTCTCAAAGACCGTCCGGAAACTGATTGTGAAACACTCAGAAATCAGAGCAGACAGTCTTATCGAAGCAATAATAGTAACCGTTCCGACGCGTTTTCATGTCCGCTCCCCTTTCTCTGTTTCGTTGGGTGTATGATACATCAAAAAAAGGCAGGTGTCAATACTTTAGCGATTAAAAGCGTTAAATTATCCATTCGTTTTTTTAATATGAGTATTCGTGATCGTTGATGATGGCGGCGGACAGAGGCAAATTGGCAGTTTGTCGCGCCGAAGGCGCGACAGGTTTGAGGTATTAGGTTTGAGGTTTGAGAATTGTGTTGTGGCAAGGATTTCCCTCACACCTCACACCTATCACCTCACACCTGGTTTTGCCTCAAAAAATCCCCGGACAACCATCCGGGGATCTGTGATCGAATAGTACTGTCAACGCCTTACCAGTTCAGCACCCAGCTTTCGGAATCGGTACCCTCGCAGGTGACCTCGGCGGAAATGAACATGGCCTTACCGGCGGCCTCCACCACGAAGGGGACGAAATAATCAGCGGTGACCACGTAGCCAGACTGGTTGATGCGCAGCTTGATGGTGGAACCGGGATAGGTGATATTGCAGGAGGTCACGGTGACGGCGCTGAGATCCACCATACTGGTATTCAGGTAGCCGATGGCAGAAGCATTGTACTTCGGCGCGGTATCCAGCGTACCGATCTCCTTCACCATGGTGATTTCCACGATGGTATCCGTGCCATCGGCCCGGGCGGTGATACCGGCAACGCCGTTGGGATCCAGATAGAAGGTCGCCTTCTTCGGCAGCAGGATCGGCACCGTTTCCCCTTCGGAATCCACCGTCTGGCCGCCGGAAAACGCCAGCGTCTCATCGGTGGGCTTGATGGCGCCCTCAATGATGGGGTTGGCGATGGACTGGATCAGCGCGCCGCCCGGCGCTTTGGTCAGCGTGGCGGTGATGGTCTCCTTATGGCCGGCGTTCACGTTGCCTGTATAGGACCGGGTCTGGGTCACGCACTTATTGACATAATCCACGATCTGCTGCGAGGTCCAAGAAGAGGGATCTCCCGCGGCGGAACCCTGCGGGGCGGTGGTCGCCGCCGTCTGACCGGCATTCCCGGTGGTAGGTTCCGGCATCACGGGGGGCAGCGTGCTGGGCTCGTCACCGGAGTAATAGGGCGCCGTCGTCTCCCCCATCGGGGCCACGTCCGTCGTAGCCGCCGGGATCTCCGTTCCGGGACGGGTCACCTCCAGAATATTGCCGGTGTATTTGAGGCAGCCGGAAAACGACAGCAGCATCAGCGCTGCCAGCGTCAAGGACAAGGCTGTTTTGAGCTTTTTCATCTCATTCTCTCCCTGAATCAATAAGTGAAGCTGCCGAAATGATTTCAAACGACAGCGAGTATATAATAACCCATGATGCGCAATTATTCAAGTGTTTTTTTGACGTTCCGACATTTTCCGCAACGGATCGCCGGTTTTGTGCATCAAAAGGCTCACTCTGCGTCGCTCTCCGCGTCTTTTACCAGCTTTCTGACCTCATCCAGCGTCAGATCCTTTTCCCTGGCGATGCGGGCCAGATCGTCGTACTCGTATTTACAGCGGGTCGCGCCATAGCCGGAGGCGGTCTTTTTGCGCACGGTCCCGAAGGGCGTTTCAACGGAACAAATCTCCCGCCGCAGCGTATAGCGGGGGGTGACGTACTCGCGGACGCCCAGCGTCGTGGTATAACGGAAAATCGCCCGGACCATTTTGTCCCGGTCTTCGTTGTCGCAGACCACCACCAGCAGCAAGCCGGCGCGGTTTTTTTTCATGCCGACGGGAACGGTAAACGCTTCCCGCGCCCCAAGGGCAAACAGCCGTTCCATGGCGAAGGACAGATCCTCGGCGGTCATGTCGTCCAGATTGCACCGCAGCGCCGTGACGGTCCCGGGCTTTTGCTCCGTCTCCCCCAGCGTTGCCCGCAGACAGTTGGCCACCTCAAAATCCTTCGTGCCCATGCCGTAACCGACGGCCTGCGCCGTCAGCACGGGACGGTCGCAAAAGCGCGTGACGAAATGCTTCAGCAGCGCCGCCCCGGTGGGGGTGCACAGCTCGCTTTTCACCGCGCCGGAAAAAACGGGCACGCCCCGCAGCAGGTATTCCGTGGCGGGGGCCGGCGCCGGCAGCACGCCGTGGGCGCATTTTACCGTGCCGCCGCCCACGTTGACGGGGCTTGCCAGCACCTGCTCCGCGCCGATTGCCGCCATCAGCAGGCAAACGGCGGTCACGTCCGCCACCGCGTCCATAGCCCCCACTTCATGGAAGTGGATCTGTTCCACCGGCTCGCCGTGCACGTGGCTTTCCGCCTCGGCGATCAGCCGGTAGACGGCAAGGATATCCCCCTTCACCGCCGCCGGGACCGGCAGCTCCTCCACGATATGCTCGATCTCGTGCAGACCGCTGTGGGGGTGGTCGTGGTGATGATCATGGTCGTGATGATGGTCGCTGTCGTGACCGTCATGATGGTCGTGATGGTCATGGTGATGCGCCGCGTGAAGGGCGTCAAAAAACGCCTGCTCCTCTTCCCCGTTGACCGTGACGGTCATGTGGGACCCTTTGATCCCGCATTTTACGGATGGTTCCAGCCGATAGACGACGCCGGGAATACCGAGGCCGTTCAGTTGCTCCACGAACCCGTCGGGATCGGGCAGCAGCTCCAGCAGGGCGGCGGTGAGCATATCCACCGCCGCGCCCATGGCGCAGTCGATATATAACGTCTTCATCCTTTTGCCTCCATGTGATTGATGCGGCTGGCGGCGAAGCCCGCGCCGAAGCCGTTGTCGATATTCACGACGGTAACGCCGCTGGCGCAGGAATTCAGCATGGCAAGCAGCGCGGAGATCCCGCCGAAGGACGCGCCATAGCCGACGCTGGTGGGCACCGCGATGACCGGGCAGTCCGCAAGGCCGCCGACAACGCTGGCCAGCGCCCCCTCCATGCCCGCCACCGCGATCACGACGGAGGCGGAGAGGATCTCGTCCGTATGCGCCAGCAGCCGGTGCAGTCCGGCCACCCCCACGTCGTAAAGGCGCACCACCCTGTTGCCGAGAAATTCGGCGGTCAGGGCCGCCTCCTCCGCCACGGGGATATCGCTGGTGCCGCCTGCGGCGACGACGATGCTTCCGATGCCGTCCGCCGGGGACATGCCACCCGCCACGGCGATCTTCGCCGACGGATAATAGGTCACGGGAAAGGCCTCGTTGACGGTCTGCGCCGCCTCCTCCCCCAACCGGGTGATCAGCACGGAGGTCTGTCCGTGGGCCTTCATGGCGGTCAGGATGCCGACGATCTGTTCCGGCGTTTTGCCCGCGCCGTAGATCACCTCCGCCGCCCCCTGCCGCAGCTTGCGGTGCAGGTCGACTTTTGCGTAGCCCAGCTCTGCGATGGGCTCCGTTTTCAGCCGCAGCAGCGCCTCTTCCGGCGAAACCGCGCCGTCGCGCACCGCCTCCAGCAGCGCTTTCACGTCATGGTTCATGGTCTCTCCCCCGTGTCCAGTAAAATCTCCCGGTAATCCTTGAGCAGCGTCCCGCGGATCGCCTTCCGACAATCCATAAACAGCGGGAACTGTTCCTCCCGCAGCTGTACAACTGCCGTATCCCCCCGGGAGCGAACCCGAAAATCGGAGAACCCCAGCGAGAAAAGATACGCCTCCGACCGTTCGGTCCGGGCCAGCTTTTCCGCCGTGATGGGCTCCCCCGCCCCGATGCGGGTGGCAAGGCAGGCGTAAGCGGGCTTGTCCCAGGTGAACAGCCCCGCATCTTTGGACCGCCGGCGGATCTCGTCTTTCGTCAGCCCGCATTCCCGCAGGGGGGAGAGGACCGACAGCTCCCGCAGCGCCCGCATGCCCGGCCGGTCGGCGGCGTCGTCGCTGGCGTTGGTACCGTCCAGCAGCAGATCATAGCCGTCCTCCGCGGCGGCGTTTCCGATGGCAGTAAAAATGCGTCGTTTGCAATAATA
>CADAMO010000148.1 GCA_902788995.1 Oscillospiraceae bacterium | reverse complement strand
GCGGTTCGCGCTACTGCCTCCTGCCTCCTGTCTATTGCCTATTGTCTATTGCCTATTGCCTATTGCCTATTGCCTATTGCCTATTGCCTACATTCTATTGCCTGAAATTTTTTTCAAATTTTTTCCAAAATCCGCAGCAAACAGGACGCATGAAAAATTTTTTTGTGCTATCATCTTGTTATTCCCGCGGTGGGGTGTTACAATAACAAAGAATAGGCTGAAAACCGTTCCGGGGGTAAGCCGGGCGGTCGAAGGGTCCTTATCCTTTCGGCGGGCTGCGCGCCGGCGGGAGGAAGAGACGAAATCAGGCGTGGGAGGTAATCCGAATGAGCAATCCTGTGATGAAGCTGGTGGGGAAGGCGGTCAACGCCGTCACCTCCGCGGTGTCCCAGACCTCGGTGGACCGGGACGGCGCGGTCTATGAGGTGGAGGAAGAGACGAAAGCCCTGTGCCGCCGGGCGGCGGCGGAAGGCAGCGTGCTGCTGAAAAACGAGGGGGCCTTCTTCCCGGTGAAGCCGGAAGAGACGCTGGCGGTGTTCGGGCGCTGCCAGGTGAACACCTTTTACGTGGGCTACGGCTCCGGCGGTGACGTGAACGCCCACTATCAGGTCAGCTTTTTGGAGGGGCTTGCCGCCTGCGAGGACCTGAAGCTGTACGAGCCGCTGGCGGCGGTCTACCGCAAGTGGTGCAAAAAGAATCCGCCGGACGACGGCTTCTGGGGCCATTGGCCCATGTGTTACGACGAGATGGAGGTCAGCGAAGCGCTGGCTGAGCGGGCCGCCGATGGCAGCGACAAGGCGCTGGTGATCCTGGGCCGGGCGGCCGGCGAGGACCGGGAAAACACCCTCACCCCCGGCAGTTATTACCTGACCGAGGCCGAGGAAGCGCTGCTGAAAACCGTCTCGGAAAAATTCGAGCATTTCGCCGTGGCGCTGAACGTGGGCGGCGTGATGGACTTTTCCTGGGTGGAGACCTATCGCCCCGACGCGGTGATGATCGTGTGGCAGGGGGGCATGGAGGCCGGCAACGCCTTCGCCGATCTGGTGAGCGGCAAGGTGAACCCCTCCGGCTGTCTGCCGGATACCATCGTGCGGCATTATGAGGACTGCGCCTCCGCTGAGGAGTTCGGCGACAAGGCCTGCAACGTGTACCGGGAGGATATCTACGTGGGCTACCGGTTCAGCGAGACCTTCCGCAAAAACAGCGTGCTGTTCCCCTTCGGCCACGGCCTCAGCTACACCTCCTTCGCCGTGACCTGCGAGGGCTTTGCGGCGGATGAAAAGGGCGGCAGCCTGACCGCGAAAGTGACCAACACCGGGGAATTGGCCGGGCGAAAGACGGTGCAGGTCTACTGCGCCGCCCCCCAGGGAAAGCTGGGCAAGCCCGCGCGGGTGCTGTGCGGCTATGCCAAAACGGCGCTGCTGGCCCCCGGCGAGAGCGAAACGCTGGCCATCAGCTTTCCTTCGGAGAATTTCGCCTCCTACGACGATACCGGCGTGACGGGCCACGCCAACTGCTTTGTGCTGGAAGCAGGGGAATACGCCTTCTTCCTGGGCGGCTCCGTGCGGGAGGCGCAGCCCGTGGGGACGATGACCGTCGGCGACTGCGCGGTGGTTACGGCCTGTAAAGAGGCCGCCGCCCCGCAGATGAAATTCATGCGCATCAAGCCTTTCCCCCAGGGGGACGGCTTCGGCAAGACCTACGAGCTGGTTCCGGATCGCACCGTGGACCTGAAAGAACGCATCCTTGCCTCTTTGCCGCCGCGCATCACGCCCTCCGTGGGGCATCATTACCGTTTTGAGGACGTGAGGGCGGGAAAGATCACGCTGGACGACTTCGTCAGCGAACTGACCTACGACGAGCTGGAAGCCATCAGCCGGGGCGACTACGTGATGAACTCGCCCCTGGGCCCCAAGGGCAACGCCGCCGTGTTCGGGGGCGTCACCGAAAGCCTGCGGGCAAAGGGCGTGCCGCCCCTGACCTGTACCGACGGCCCCTCCGGCATCCGCCTTTCCGCCACCTCCGCGCTGCTGCCCAACGGCACGGCGCTGGCCTCCTGCTGGGACGGCGATCTGGTGGCCGATCTCTACGCCTGCCTTGCCCGCGAGATGAAAGCGCGGGGCAGCCACGTGCTGCTGGCTCCGGGCATGAACATCCACCGCAACCCCCTGTGCGGACGGAATTTCGAGTATTTCTCCGAAGATCCGCTGCTGAGCGGCCGCAGCGCCGCGGCGGTGGTCACGGGGCTGCAGCGGGAGGGCGTTTCCGCCTGCCCCAAGCACTTTGCCTGCAACAATCAGGAGACCAACCGGACGAAGAACGATTCCGTGGTGAGCCAGCGGGCCCTGCGGGAGATCTATCTGAAGGGCTTTGAGATCTGCGTGAAAACCGCGCAGCCGAAGAATATCATGACCTCCTACAACAAGGTCAACGGCGTGTGGAGCCATTATAACTATGACCTCGTTACGGAGATCCTGCGGGGCGAATGGGGCTATCAGGGCAACGTGATGACCGACTGGTGGATGCAGCGGTCGAGGTCGCAGGAGTTCCCGGAGATGCGGGATCAGGCCTACCGCGTGCGCGCGGGCGTGGACGTGCTGATGCCCGGCGGCAGCCGCACAGGCAAACGGGTCCCCGACGGCACCCTGCTGGAAACCCTCGGTCAGCCCGACGGCATCACCACCGGGGAACTGCAGCGCACAGCAAAGCACGTGCTGGCGTTTGCGATGGATATCGCGAACGCAGAGGCAAAAGAGGAATGAAATAAGATATAAGATATAAGATGTAAGATGAAATGATCAAAAGCTTTCTTTTTACGTTATAATGAGGTAACTGTATGCGTATCGTGATCAAGGTCGGCACCTCCACGCTGGCGTATGCCTCCGGGCGGCTGAATATCCGTCGGGTGGAGGAGCTGTGCAAGGTGCTCAGTGATCTGAAAAACAGCGGCCATGAGGTGATCCTCGTGTCTTCCGGCGCCATCGCCATGGGGACGGGGAAGCTCTCCCTGCGGGAAAAGCCCACGGATATCCCCACCAAGCAGGCTGCCGCCGCGGTGGGTCAGTGCGAGCTGATGTACGTCTATGACAAGCTGTTTTCCGAATATAATCATGTGGTGGCCCAGCTGCTGATGACCGGCAGCGACTTTTCAAACGATGAACGCCACCGCAATTTCAGCAACACCATGGCCAGGCTGCTGGAGCTGGGCGTGCTGCCCGTCATTAACGAAAACGACACCGTCTCCACCGATGAGATCAAGGTGGGGGATAACGACACCCTTTCCGCGCTGGTAGCGGTCAGCGTGGGGGCGGACCTGCTGGTGCTGCTGTCGGATATCGACGGCCTTTACACCGCCGACCCCCGTACCGATCCGCAGGCGAAGCTGATCGGCGAGGTGCGGGAGCTGACCCCGGAGGTGCTGGCGCTGGGCGGCGGCGCGGGCAGCAGCCTGGGCACCGGCGGCATGAAGACCAAGCTGCACGCGGCGGAGATCTGCGTGAATAACCGCTGCGATATGGTCATCGCCAACGGCGAAAAGCCGGCCCTGCTGTATGACGTGTGCGAGGGCAAGCCGGTGGGGACGCGGTTTTATCAAGTCGGCAATCAGCAATGAAGCGAAAGGCAAAAGCGTAGCACGGCGCATTGCGCCGTCTAATGGTTACGGGATGAAATGCCTTTCGCAGACAGGACCGTTATCCCAACGGCGCAGCAATTTTCGGCAAGGTGACAGCGAACCGGACACAGCCGACGGCGCAGCAATTCTCGGGAACGTGTCAGCGAACCGGACACAGCCGACGGCGCAATGCGCCGTGCTACGGTACGTCGTGTGCCAGGGCAAGCCGGTAGGGACGAGGTTTTATCAAATGAGCAATCAGCAATGAATCATCAGTAATTACCATTGCTCATTGCAAATTTTCAAGAGGTGATATGATGCTTTCGACCAGAGAAATACTGCTGCGGGCAAAGGCTTCCGTCGGGGTGATGGGCGGCCTTTCCGCGAAAAAGAAAAACGAGGCGCTTGCCGCTATGGCGGACGCGCTGGAAGAGGGGATCCCGGACATCCTTTCCGCCAACGGCGAGGACGTCGCCGCCGCGAAGGAGAAAATGAACGGCGTGATGATCGACCGGCTGCTGCTGGACGAAGGGCGCATCCGGGGGATGGCCGACGGCATCCGGGACGTGATCGCTCTGCCGGACCCCGTGGGGCAGGTGCTGGAGACCGTGGAACGGCCCAACGGCCTTGTCATCCGCAAGGTCTCCGTCCCCATGGGCGTGGTGGCCATCATCTACGAATCCCGCCCCAACGTCACCTCCGACGCCGCCGCGCTGGCCCTGAAAAGCGGCAACGTCTGCGTGCTGCGCAGCGGCAAAGAGGCCTTCCGCAGCGCCTTCGCCATCATCGAGGCCATGCGAAAGGGGCTGGAGGCGGTGGGGCTTCCCCGGACCCTCATCAACCTGGTGGAGGACACCTCCCGCGACAGCGCCAACGAGCTGATGACCGCCGTTGGGCTGGTGGATCTGCTGATCCCGCGGGGCGGGGCAGGCCTTATCAGCGCCTGCGTCGCCAACGCGAAGGTGCCCTGCATCGAGACCGGCACCGGCATCTGCCATATCTACGTGGATGAGGCTGCCGACCTTGACAAAGCCGTCAACATCGTCAACAACGCCAAGACCAGCCGCCCCAGCGTCTGCAACGCGGAAGAGGTCCTGCTGGTGCATGAAGCGGTCGCCGGCCGTTTTCTGCCGCTGCTGAAAAAGAAACTGGTGGAGGAGCGGGCCGAAAAGGGCCTTCCCCCGGTGGAGCTGCGGCTGGATGAAAAGGCGGCGGAGATCATCGAGGGCGTTCCGGCGGGGCCGGAGGACTTCGACACGGAGTTTCTCAATTACATCTTAGCCGTGAAGGTGGTGGGCAGCATTGAAGAGGCGGTGGCCCATATCGGCCGCCATTCCACCCACCACAGCGACGGCGTCGTCACCGAGGACCCCGCTCACGCGGAGATCTTCGTCTCGGCGGTGGATTCCGCCGCGGTGTACGTGAACGCCTCCACCCGGTTCACCGACGGCGGCGAGTTCGGCCTGGGGTGCGAGATCGGCATTTCCACCCAGAAGCTCCACGCCCGCGGCCCCATGGGGCTGAAGGAGCTGACCACGTATAAGTACGTGGTGCGGGGCGACGGACAGGTCAGATAATCATTTTCAATTAGCAATTAGCAATGAAGCGAAATGCAAAAGCGTAGCACGGCGCATTGCGCCGTCTGACGGCTACGGGATGAATTACCTTTTCGCAAGCAGAACAGATATCCCAACCGTGCAGCCGCTCTCCGGAACGTGACAGCAAACCGGACACAGCCGACGGCGCAATGCGCCGTGCTACGGTGCAAGGTGGAAGGGCAAAGCCCTTCCGACATCGCTCATTTCACATTGCACATTGTTCATAGTGCATTGCTCATTGAAAACAGTACGTTGCTCGCTGCACATTTTAAGTATATATTTCGGAGGATCTATCATGGACAAACAATATACCTTTTCCTTTCTCGGCTGCGGGAATATGGGCGGGGCGCTGGCGACAGCGGCCGCCAAGGGCAACCCCGGTATGAATATCGCCGTTTTTGATCCTATGACGGAAAAAGCCGACGCGCTGGCGAACGCCTATGAAAACGTGACCGTTACCGACATGGCCGACGCGGCGCAGAACAGCGCGTATCTCTTTATCGGGGTCAAGCCTCAGATGCTTGCTTCGCTGTTTTCGCAGCTCAGCCCCCTGCTGCCCGACGACGTGACGCTCGTCTCCATGGCGGCGGGCACCCCCATCGAGGCCGTTGAGGCGCTGGCGGGGAAGGCGCTGCCGGTGATCCGCATCATGCCCAATATCGCCGTTTCCGTCGGCAAGGGCGTGATCCTCTATGCGGCGAACGGTCAGGTCGGGGCGGAGTCCCTTTCGTTTTTCGTCTCCGCCATGTCCGGCGCGGGGCTGCTGGATGAGATCCCCGAGGACAAGATCGACGCCGCCAGCGCGGTTTCCGGTTGCGGCCCTGCCTTCGCCTATATGTTCATCGAGGCGCTGGCCGACGGCGGCGTGGAGTGCGGCCTGCCCAGAGACAAGGCCCAGAAGTACGCGGCCGCCATGCTCTCCGGCGCGGCGGAGCACGTGCTGGCGACGGGGATCCACCCCGGAGCGCTGAAGGACGCGGTCTGTTCGCCCGGCGGCACCACCATCGCCGGGGTTCACGCGCTGGAAGGGAAGGGCTTCCGGGGCGCCGCGGCGGACGCGGTCTGCGCCGCCTATGAAAAGACGCTGAAGCTGAAAGGATAAACCTCCATGCCGTTTTTGGGAACGCTGGTCAACGTGGGCGCGGTGATCGCCGGGGCGCTGATCGGCGTGTTGTTCGGGAAGAGAATCAAATGGGACGTGCGGGACGCCCTGATGAAGGTGTTGGGGCTGTCCGTCATGTTTATCGGCGTGTCCGGCGCCATGTCGCGTCTGCTGAAGGCTGGTCCTGACGGCGCGCTTTCCACCGACCGCACCATGATGATGATCGTATCATTGGTGCTGGGCACAGTGATCGGGGAGCTGATCAACATTGAAAAATGGCTGGAACGCTTCGGCGTCTGGCTGAAAAAGACCATCCACGCGGAAAAGGACGAGGGGTTCGTTGCCGCCTTCGTCAACACCTCCCTAGTGATCTGCGTGGGGGCCATGGCGGTGGTGGGCGCCATCGAGGACGGCCTTTCCGCCGACCATACCACCCTGTTTGCCAAGGCGGTGCTGGATTTCGTCATCGTCATCATCATGAGCTCCACCATGGGAGTGGGCTGCCTCTTTGCCTTTATCCCCATTCTGCTGCTGCAGGGGAGCATCACGGCGCTGGCG
>CADAMO010000147.1 GCA_902788995.1 Oscillospiraceae bacterium | reverse complement strand
AGCTTTGAATACTTCAATCTTATCCATGAGGCTATTATATCTATAATTCTCGATATGTCAATAGTTTTTCGCTTGGTATCTTCTTTTTTCTATGCCGACGGTCGTTACTTCCGAGTGACCGGAATAAAGGACGGTATCATCCGGCATAGCAAATATTCTTTCCGTTATGCTCTCCACCAGCGTCTGACGGTTGCCGCCGGGGTATTGCCAGTTTCCTACGCTGCCCTTGAAGATCGTGTCGCCCACGAAGGCGACGCGGTCTTTTTCGCTGTAATAGACCACGGAATCCGTGGTGTGGCCGGGCGTGTGAATGACCCGCAGGCAGCAGGAGCCGTCTCGCAAACTGACTGTGTCTCCATCCCGGAGCGTGCGGACATTCCGGATCACTTTCTCCCCGACACAGAACGCGGACAAGTTTATCTCTCCGTCCAGCAGATACCGGTCAGAGTTTTCGTGGGCATAGACCGGGATGTTCAAAGTCTCCCGCAGTTCATTGACCGCGCCGGTGTGGTCGAAGTGCCCGTGGGTCAGCAGGATCGCCTCGATGCCCCAGCCCTCCCGGCGGATGAGGGAGAGCAGCCGTTGTCCCTCCGCACCGGGGTCGATCACAAAGCCATGTCTCGAAACCTCGTCGATATAGAAAAAGCAGTTCTCGTCGAAATAGCCCTTGACGGGCACACAGCGTACCATGGCCTTAGCGGAGCTTGCAGCCCTCGGGGCCGCAGCTCATGCCGGAGGCCATCTGCTCCTCGGCTTCCTTTGCCATCAGCTTCAGCAGCGCCTGCCGCAGTCCTTCGGTGTCGGGCGCGCCGGAAATGCTGTACTTGCCGTTGATGACAAAGAAGGGCACCGCGTGCACACCGTGATAGGCGGCCTCCCGCTCGTCCATGACCACATCGTCGTGATAGCGGTCGGATTCCAGCACCGCCCGCACTTCCTCCGCATCCAGGCCGCAGCGCTCGCCGATCTCCTGCAGCAGGGCGTGATCGGCCAGCTCCTTGTTCTGGGTAAAGTAGGCGTCGAACAGCGCCTCGATCACGCGCTCGGTCAGCGCCGGATCGCCCTTGCTCTGGGCCAGCTTGGTCAGCCGGTGGGCGTCCATGGTGTTGGTAAAGAGCGTGGTGGCGTACTTGAAGTCGATGCCCTCGGCGCGCCCCATCTGAGAGATCGTGTCTATCTGCCGCCCGGCCGCCTCCATGCTGATACCGTATTTATGGGCAAAGCGAGTCTGGGTGTCGCCCGCGGCATGCTGCCCGGCAGAGGGGTCCAGCTGGAAGCTCTTCATCTCGATCTCGGTGTCTTTCAGCTCAGGGATATAGGACAGCGCCCGCTTGAACCGGGCTTCTCCGATATAGCAATAAGGGCAGGCATAGTCAGACCAGTAAGTGATTTTCATGGAAGTACCTACTTTCATATAATAAAACACGTTCTATTTGCAATTATACGCAGGAGGTGCTATTCTGTCAATAGTTTTTAGAACAAGTTTTATTTTGAGGTGACCTCCTATGGCAGAGAAACGCGGCAGACCGCCCAAGACGGCGGAACCCCAGGACGCGAAACAAAAGCTGATCGACACGACGGTGGAGCTCATCAAGAAGTACGGAGCCGACAGCATCACGATTCGGAACGTATGCGAGGAGGCTGGACTCTCCATCGGCACGTTTTATCATCATTTCAAGAACAAGGACGACCTGCTGATGCATTTTGTGCGGGAAGCGTCCTTTGACAGTTTTGTTCTGGAAACGCCGCTTTCCGATGTGGCCGGTCGGGTTTGCGAGCTGTACATGCACCTGATCGACCGCTACCTGGCTTTGGGCGAGGAGTTCATGAAAAGCTTTTACACCACGGGCAACAAGGCGCTCTCGGCCTACATGGGGCAGTCTGACGGCTGCTTTGCCGAAGGGACGGTCATGGCCCGCTGCGAGAAGGAGCTGCTGGCAGCGCAGGAGCAAGGCCTCCTGAAAAAAGAGGCAGACGCCCATACGATGAGTATGGACATCTGCACCATTGTAAAGGGCTGTGTGTTTGAATGGGCGCTGAATGACGGAGAGATGGACATTGAAGAGAGTCTGAAACGAATCGTTAGCTCGTACCTTTGCAAATGGCTCAACACTTTACCAAATGAATAGAATGCTTTGAACAACAGGAGGCGGCGCATTTGCGTCGCCTCCTGTTACGCATTGGGAATAAGAGATTTCCATTTTCAAACGACTCCTTTCATGGTAGAATGATACTTGCAGTTGCAGGAGATCCTGATTACTCAGGCTTTTTGCCTCCTTTCTCCCAACTGCCGTATCACTTTGCCACAAATGAGCCGCAGTCAGGGTTTATTTTGTGAGGATAAATTCCTCCTTTACAAAATAAACCCTGACATTGGATGGCTGGACCTATGGCGAGGCTCCAAACACTCCGATAGTTACACCCAAAGGCTTTTTGAGGCCATTCGCCATTTCCGGGGGAGAAATATTCATTGCGCATCGCAGACTTGTTCCGCTGACGATTCTCACTTTTGTGATTGTTGAACGGCTGATTGCATATGCACAATGCCTATGGTACAATGGAATAAATCATTAAAGTATGAGGGGCCGCGGCATGGAGAATCTGTTTTTTTCCGATGCGCTGAAACGCAGGCTGGAACAAGTGAAAACCCGTGCCCTCTCCGCGTTGGAGGCGCCGGCGGGCTACGGCAAGACCACGGCGATCCGGAGTATCCTCCGGGACAGCGAAACGCCGGTATACTGGTACACCGCCGTGGAGAGCATGCTGGACAACAGCTTCCGCTGGTTCATCCGTCAGCTCGGAAGCATCGACGAAACGGCGGCGCAGCGGCTGCAGGATCTCGGTTACCTCAACCGCAGCAACGCGGAGCAGGCGGCGCGGATCCTCTCGGAGATGCGTCCCGCCGCGCCGCTGACGCTGGTATTCGATAACTTTCAGTTCGCGCTGAATAACTGGCAGCCGCAGGTGCTGGACGCACTGGCAAAATGCGGGGATACCGGTCTGCGCACCATCTTCATCTCCCAGAATTTCGGGCGCCTCCGGGACGTTTTATCGGCGCTGGAGGGCAGCATCTGCTATATACGAAGCCGCGACCTGCTGCTCTCGGAAGATGACATCGGCGCTTACGCCCGCCAGCTCGGCATCCCTGCCGCGGCGGAGGAGATCCGCGCCATCCGCCGCAAAACGGACGGCTGGACGGCGGCGGTGGCGCTGTATCTGGAGAGCCTGCGGGAAAAGCTGCCGCGCACCGGCGCGGACGGGCTGGACGAGCTGCTGGGCGGGTCCTTCTGGCAAAAGCTCACGGCGGAGCAGAAGGAGGCGCTGTTGCGGCTCTGCCTTTTCGACCGGATTTCCGAGGATATGCTGCGCACCCTGCTGCCGGAGGGCCTGCTCCCGCCGGAGGAACAGACACAGCTCTTTCATCGGGCGCCGCTCATGCTCTGCAGAGAGGACAGAAGGGCCTATTATCCCCACGAGCTGCTCTCCGGCTTTCTCCGGCGTCGGCTGGAGGAATGTGGCGCGGCCTTCCAGCGCGAGGTGCTGCGCGCCTCGGCAGAGGTTTTCCGGGAGGCAGGCCAGACCCGGGAGGCCGTGAACTGCTATTTCCGGGCGAAGGATTATGAGGCAATCCTCTCCTGCGAGCTGGTATGTCTCATCACGGAAAAGTTCGACGGCACTTCCTACACGGAGCTTGCCCATACGGTGCTTACACAATGTCCGGAGGAGATCCAGATTCGCCATCCGTATTCGCTTTTGCGATTGTGCTATGCGCTCTACGCCGGCTGCGCCTTTGATGCGTTCCATACGCAGATGCGGCGTGCTTATGCTCTGTTGGAGTCCTTGGGTGACCCGCAGCTTCTGGGCGAGTGGCATTTGCTGAACGCGCTGGATTTCTTCCCTGATCTGGACGCCATGAAAGCGCAGTACGAGGCAGCCGAGGCGCTGATGAACGCCCCGTCGAAGCTGTTTGTGAAGGAAGAACCCTTCCTCTTCGGCTGCGCCTCCATGTGGTATCTCTTCTATTCCGAGCCTGGGACGATGCTGGAGACCGCCGACAAATTCTCGGAAACGATGAAGGTTTACAACCGCCTGACGAACGGCCACGGCGCGGGCGCAGCGGAGATCTACCGCGGCGAGGCGTATTCCGTGCAGGGCCGCTTTGAGGAATCGGACATCCAGGCGTATCAGGCGGCCTTCCTCTCCGAGCAGGCTGGGAACGCCACGGCCACCTACGGCGCGGCGCTGCTGCTGGGCATCAACGCCATTTACCGCTCGGACATGGCGGGGCTGCAGAAAGCGGTCGAGTATCTGGAAAACAAGGCGCAGGGCTACGCCTTCCTGCGGGGCACGTCGCTCGGCAACTACATGGTGGAGACCGTGCGCGGCTATCTGCTGGGCCTCATGATGGAGACCGGCCGCAGCGCGCTGTGGACCCAGGGCGAGGCGGATTCCCTCTCCGACCTCACCTTCACCAACTTCATGATCAAGACCTGCCGCATCACCGACCTGCTGCTGAAAAAGGAGTACAAGCGCGCCATTGCCTCCGTGGAATCGGCTTTGCAGATGGACAGGCGCCTGATCTCCACCTCCACGCGAAACTTCATGTGCTGCGGGCTGGCGCTGAGCTACATGGCCATCGGGCGGCTTCTCAAGGCGGCGGAGTATCTGGACATGTCCCTGACGCTGGCGGGGCGGGACAAAAACTACACCTTCCTCGCCTGCTTCCGCAAGTATTTCCAGGTGCTGTTCATCATGCCGCAGATCGCATCGAAGCACGCCCGGACCATCCGGGAGATCAAGGCACTGGACATCCGCTATACCCGCGCCGACGAGAGCCACATCTTCGCTATGCTGGAGGAGGTGCCGGAGCTCCAGGAGGAGCTGACGGCGCGGGAGCGTGAGGTGGCGGAGCTGGCGGCAAAAGGACTGCGCAATGCGGAAATTGCGAAAGCGCTATTCATCTCGGAAAACACGGTAAAGCACCATCTGAAGATCGCGTTCCAGAAAATGAACATCGACCGCAGAAGCAAGCTGATCAATATGCTGCGCTGAGGCAAGCACCGGAACAGGGGCTGCGGCAAAATGCCAAACACCCGTCATTCCGAGACCAGTCCGCAGACTGGTCGTGGGAATCCGTCCTTTTTCCAAGGGAAAACGGATTGCCGCGCCCCCTGACGGGGGCTCGCAATGACGGTTCAGGGCAATTTGCCGCAGCCCCTTCTTTTTTCCTGCAAATATGACCCTTTCGGGTGATGCGCAGTACAGAAGCGAAGTGTATTCTATGCTTGTAAGCTGCAAACCCGTATGTTTTGGGAGGCGTACCATGGAAACCATCTTAAAGGCTGTCACGCCCCTGCCGGGCTACCGGCTGGAGCTCGCGTTTCAAAACGGGAGCTCCGCCGTGGTCAACATGGAGCGGCGGGTGCAAACGCTCCGCTTTGCCCGGCTGGCTTCGCCGCAGGTTTTCAGTTCTGTGAAAGCCGACGGTGATAAGGTCGTCTGGCAGGACGGAGGAATGAGCTTCGGCGTTTACTGCCACGAGCTGCTGGACGCCATGCTGATGGAATAAGGCTGCAAGCCAGAAGGAGCCATATACCCATGATGACAGAAAGAAATCTTTTTCAAAATGCGAAGGGCAATATCTGCCGCCGGTGCATCAACAAGAAATATCATACAAACCTCAAACGGTCGGATTGCCTTTACGGGATCGGCTATCCCTGCGTCTGCGGGAGCTGCGGCACGGTTCAGAACATCGTCATCGACCTGCGCCTGAGCGGAAAAATCAAGCTGTTTTTCAGATAAAAAAGGAAATAATTGATACATAGGAGGTATAGCCATGAAAACGAAGAGAAGCTTCAGTACGCTGCTGATCGTTTGTCTGATGCTGGCGATTTTGCCGGCTGCGTCAGTCCCGGCGTGGGCTGCGAGCATGGAGGTTTCTACATGGGCGGAGCTGCAGGCGGCCATATCCTCAGCTCAGGCGGGTGACACCGTCATCCTGCGGAAAGATGTCACAAGCTCCGACACGCTTCAGATCAGCAAGGCCCTCACTCTGGACTTGGGTGGGAAAACCCTTTCGTACAGCGGCGATGACGCGATTGTGGTCGCCGACGGAGGAGCCCTGACGGTGACAGACAGCGGCGGCAGCGGCAAGATCATAAGCACTCATCAAGGCTGCAGCGGTATCGAGATAAAGGCAGGCGGTACGGCCACGATAGAAGCCGGTACGATCCAATGCGACGCATTATACGGATCCGGAATCACCAATCGCGGCACGTTGACCGTCAATGGGGGCACCATGGCAGGCGGTTCGATGGGCTATGGCATATTCAGCACGGATACGCTGTACGTCTATGGCGGCACCATAAGCAGTCAGGGCAGCGGCCTGACCGTTTCTCAAGGTACAGCGATAGTCGGCCGCCTCGGTGAGGACAACAGTGCAATCCGTATTGAAGGTACAAACAGAGGCATCGGCGGCTCTGTGTCTCAAGCGACTGTCACGGTCTACGGCGGCTCGATTACCGGCGGCGGCGGGAGCGCCAGCAGTGTGGATGTGGCCTATTGTGACTTAACGATTTATGGCGGGAAGTTCAATGGGGCTCTGAGCACAAGGACCGGAGGACATATCGTTGTCAAAGCGCCCGAGTCCGGCGCGGCTCCGATTTTCAGCGGGAGCACGGCCGCAATCGGCGCTTTCTGCGTTGATTGCAATCCGGTCGCTAACCCAGACGGTGTGACCTCGGCCGACTATCCCACCACCGTCGTACCCGTAGCATTGCCCACCGAGGTCTCCACCTGGGATGAGCTGCAGGCGGCTCTCTCCGCCGGCGGGGATATCGTTCTGACCGCCGACGTGACCCCCGATAATCCATACCAGGCGTACGCCCTCACCATCCCCGGACAGGGGGTACGGTAATCAGACAGAGCCCGGCTTTGACGGCAGCGTTATGATAATCAACGGTACGCTGACCGTAACCGACAGCGCATCGGGCGGCGCCGTCACCGGCGGCTTCCCCGACCAGTACGGCGGCGGCGTGCAGATCCAGGGCGGTACCTTTAACCTGCTGGGCGGCGCGATCACCGGCAACAGCGTGGGCAAGACCGGCTTTTTCGGCACGGAGGGTCTCGGCGGCGGCGTATATCTGCAGTCCGGCGTCTTCAACATGTCCGGCGGCAGCATCAGCGGCAACACGGCGCTGGGTTCCTCCATGGGAACCAGTCTGGGCCGGGGCGGCGGTGTGTATATCACCGGCGGCACCTTCCACTTCACCGGCGGCGAGATTTCCGGCAATGACGCCGGCGCGATCGGCGGCGGCGTGTATGTCGCTTCGACGTACAGCGCCCACGACGGAAAAATCAACGTCTCCGGCGGGGCGGCCGTCACGGACAACACGGTCTCCGGCGCGGAGAGCAACGTCTATTTGGAAGGGGGCGGCGTCCTCACCGTCGCGGGCGAGCTGAACGGCACGATCGGCGTCACCATGCAGACCCCCGGCACGTTTACCAGCGGGCTTTCCGGCAGGGGCACGGCGGCGAACTTCAAGAGCGACGACGCATCGTTTGGCGTCGCGCTCAGCGGCGCGGAGGCGGCGCTGTTCCCCAATCCCGTCGTGACCTTCGTCTCCAACGGCGGCACAGGCACGATGGCGGACCAGACCGTCGGTTACGGCGCGGCGACGGCGCTGACGGCGAACGCCTACGCCCGCGCGGGCTATACCTTCACGGGCTGGAACACCGAGAGCGGGGGCGGCGGCACGCCGTACGCGGACGGGGCGGAGGTCACGCTGACGGCTGGCCTGACGCTCTACGCGCAGTGGCGGAAGAACGAGCTTGCCGTGGCGGATATCGCCGCGCAGACGTATACGGGCAACGCGCTGACGCCCGCCCTCACGGTGACGGACAAATACACCGTCGGCCCGCTGATCGCGGGCACGCACTACACCGCCAACTGGGAGAACAACACGAACGCCGGCAATGACACGGCGCGCGTGACCGTCACGGGCATGGGCGACTACTGTCTTGCTGATCCGGTGGTCAAGCAGTTCACGATCAACCGGGCGGAGTGGGCGAACAAAACCGCGAGCGCGTCCGTTCGGCGCGGAAACAGCGGCGCTGTCAATCTCTCCGCGCAGCTCGCCCCCGGCGGGACGCTCGGCGCGCCGACGGTCACGGCGGGCGACGTCGTATACAGCGTCGGCATGGACGCGAACGTGCTGCGCGTCAGCATCCGGAACGACGCCGCGCCGGGCGATACGGCGACCGTATCCGTCCCCGTCACGGGCGCGGCGAATTATGAGGATTACGCCGTCACCGTAACGATCACGGCGACGGACAAGGAGACGCAGACGCTTTCCTTCGCGGACGCCGCCGTCGCCAAAACCTACGGCGACGCGGACTTCACGCTCGCGGCGTCGCACCCGGTCGGCGACGGCGCGGTGAGCTACGCGGTCACGGCGGGCGACGCCGTGGAGGTGAACAGCACCACGGGAGCTGTGCACATCCTGAAAGCGGGCACGGCGACCGTTACGGCGACCGCCGCCGAGACGCTGCAATACGCCGAAGCGAGCGCCAGCTATACGCTGACGGTCAAGCCGAAGCCTGTCACGGTCACGGCGGACGACAAGGCCAAGACCGTTGGCGACCCCGACCCCGCGCTGACCGCGACGGTCGCGGGACTCGTGAACGGCGATGCGGCGGGCGTTCTCACCTACGGGATCGAGTGCGTCCATGAAGAAACGGCGGGAACCTATCCGATCGTTGTCAGCGGCGATACGGCGCAGGGGAACTACAGCGTGACCTTCGTGTCCGGAACGCTGACGATCAGCGCCGCGCCGACGGCAAAAACGCAGGAGCCCACTCCCACAGCCGTCTTTACCGCCACCGGCCCGGACAGCGGGACGCTGACGGGCGTGACAGCAGGCATGACTTTCGCCATCGACAGCGGCGCGGCGACGGCTATCACGGGCACCAGCGTTGACCTCACAGGTCTCGCCCCCTGTAGCATCACCGTCATCCAGCCGGGCAACGGTACGACCACCATTGACAGCGAGGCGCAGACCATCACCGTCACAAAAGCTGCGACGCCGAGCCTGACGGCCACCCAGCCGTCCACCATCGGCGGCACGGGCAGCATCCCCACCATGGCGGACCATGAGATCAGCGAAGATGGAACCGCTTGGACCGCCTGCACCGGCGAGACCGATGGCCTTGCGGCAGGCACGTACTTCGTCCGCGCGAAAGCGGCGGGAACGGTGCTGGCCTCCGAGGCGCAGGAAATTGAAATCACGGCCTTTGTCCCGACGCAGGTGCCCGCGCCCTACATCCCGACAACCTATACGGCAGCCGTCATGGAGTCTGAGCACGGCACCGTGACCGTCACCCCAAAGACAGCAGCCGAAGGCGCGAAGGTCACGATCACCGTCACGCCGGATGAGGGCTATGAGGTTGATACCGTCACGGTTCTGACCAAGGACGGCAGAGAGATTCGCGTTACCGGAAATGAGGACGGCGCCTATTTCTACACCCAACCTTACGGGGACGTGACGGTCAGGGTCGTCTACCGCGTATCTGCCGCCCCCTTTGCAAATCCGTTTATCGACGTGCCGGAGGGCAGCTATTTCTACGATGCGGTGATGTGGGGAGTTCAGAATGGCATTACAGAGGGGACAAACGGGAACACCTTCCGTCCTGACATGCCCTGCACCCGCGCGCAGATGGTGACCTTCCTCTGGCGGGCGGCGGGCAAGCCGGAGCCGGCCACGACCAAAAACCCGTTCGCCGATCTGGACGAGAATGCCTATTACTACAAAGCCGTGCTCTGGGCTTATGAAAATGGTATTACGCTGGGCGCCGGCGACGGAAAGTTCGACCCGGACGGCATAGTGACCCGTGCCCAGAGTGTGACGTTCCTGTTCCGTGCACTGCATGGGAGCGTGGCGTCGGGCAATCGATTTACTGATGTCGATCCCGATGCATACTACTATGAAGCGGTGCTTTGGGCCGCGAAAAACGGCATCACGCTCGGTACAGGCGACGGAATGTTCAGCCCGGATGACGATTGCCTCCGCGCCCAGATCATGACCTTCCTGTATCGGGCGTATCACGATGACTGATTCGAACGAGTATAGAGAAAAAGACATAGTTCGGTAATAATCCGAGGCGAGCCCTCTTCACCTGTGTTAGTAAGTATACGTTTGTATACTTACTAACACAGGTAGAGCGCGTCGTGTCACATCGCCGCTGTTTGCGCCAGACCCCTCCATACGAGCAATGTCATTAAGCTAATGACAGGGGAAGAGACAGGGACACAAAAGGAAGTGAGCACATCGGAAACGGTGTGCTCATTTTCTTGCGCACAGGCATGACAAAGGAGCAGACGAAGTCTGCCGAAAAAAGAAATATACAAGAGGATAGGATTATGCTATTCTGTAGATGAAACTCACAGAGCTTTTTTGAGAGAGCCTACGCGGACTGCTTCGGCCAGGGCGAATTGGAGAAACAGTCTTTGCAATGAGAGTTTCAGCCTGAGGTGGAGACACGTTCCCAAGGAAGACCTGACGGCAAATATGTACAGCGGCAGAGAAGTTGGCTTTGTAGGCATACTTGTTGCTGCGCTTCTGGATGACTACGTGCGAGGTAATCAGTTCGGAGAAATTGTACATAATGAGCCGGGCAAAGATCTCCTGACGGATGTGCTCCACCTTTTTTGCGTGGAAATGCAACAGACCTACGGTGTATTTGAGGGAACGGAACGAGGTCTCGATGCCCCAGCGCATGGCATAGAGCTTTTTCAGTTCAGATGGCGGGAAGTCCTTCGGGTCCAAATTTGTAATAACCGTTTCAAGGGCAGAATCAGAAACCTTGAAGCGCACAACGCGAAACGGGAGGGCAAAAGGCTTTATCGGAACAGAATATCTGCTTCGCGAAGGAAGGAAGTCGAAATTGCAATCGGGAGTCAATTTCTTGTAGCGGTTTCGGTCTTTCAAAAGTGCTTTGACCTCGTTGGACTGTTTACGGGTAAGGTGCATGTCAAAAAAGACGTCAAATTCTTCTGCATCCGGCAAATCCAGACCGGATACGATGCCGCCGGCGCCGTCTTTGATGCGGAACAGGAATTTCCACCCCTTTTCCTGCACATGGGCCAGCGAATTGTATCCCTCGTATCCTCTGTCGGCCAGCAGGAGGGAATTGCGGATTGGAGAACGGTCTACCATACGCTGTAAAGCGCGTTGTTCATCGCAGACTTGAGAACCTTCCACGATGGCGTCCGTATAGATGCGGTTCAGCAGATCATACATGGCGTTGAGATGCATCAGATTATATGCTTTACTGCCATTCTTGGAAGGAAAGAAGGAGTCTCCATCGTCAGAATTTGTTGGAATGCGGATGTCGGAGCCGTCTACAGCAAGCAGGCGAAATCCCTTGTATGTGTGTTCCGTTCCGAAACTTTCAGTGAAACGGCGAAACAGCGTTTCCATTGCTTCCGGCAGCAGTTTGTTCCGGCATTGGATGAACGCCGAAGCCGTGGGTGTGTTTTCCGAACAATTGAAGTATTTCAAGAGTTCGTTGTTGATGCTGCGCCCCTCCATTGCAAGTAATATGGAGATCGTCTTTTCAAAACCAAGCTTGGATTTCCTCGTAAAGTCATGCCCGGGCCTCCTCGCAAACAGCCATGAAATGTCGGATGCTTCCCGTATCAGTTTCTTTAAGGTGCGTTTTACATTCCGAATCCTGTGTGTCATTGTGCGGCCTCCTTGTGAATCGGTGATGTCTTCATCACAAGGGCGCGCTTTCGCATCCCATACCTCTGGTCTGCGAAAGCGCGCCGCACATTTTTTTCTTCTTGTCAAGTCTTTTTTTACAGAAAAACTCCCCCTGCATCTTCTTTTCCGATGCAGGGGGAGTCCCCCTAACTTAGCTTAATGACATTGCGGCTCAGGCGGGGTCCTTGATGTGCTTGACGATGGAGATGCGAAAGCCCGTGGGCGCTTCCATGGTCACG
>CADAMO010000146.1 GCA_902788995.1 Oscillospiraceae bacterium | reverse complement strand
CCTCTAGCGTGACAGGCTAGCGTTCTAACCAACTGAACTACCGGGCCGGATGGAGGTGACACCCGGATTTGAACCGGGGAATCGAGGTTTTGCAGACCTCTGCCTTACCACTTGGCTATGTCACCGAATGTCGGGAAGAGATCTCCCCATTATAAATAATGGAGCGGATGACGAGGCTCGAACTCGCTACCTCCACCTTGGCAAGGTGGCGCTCTACCAGATGAGCTACATCCGCAAGTGGTGCCTTCGGTCGGAATCGAACCAACGACACGCGGATTTTCAGTCCGCTGCTCTACCAACTGAGCTACAAAGGCATACCGTAAAGGTGGCGACCCGGATCGGGCTCGAACCGACGACCTCTAGCGTGACAGGCTAGCGTTCTAACCAACTGAACTACCGGGCCTCATGGTGGGAACAACAGGGCTCGAACCTGTGACCCCTTGCTTGTAAGGCAAGTGCTCTCCCAGCTGAGCTATGCTCCCCCGACGGGAAGCTCCCTGTGCTCTCCCTTACGGCTTGTCTAATATACTACATTTCCATCCGTTTGTCAAGAACTTTTTTCAGGTTTTTTTGGAAGATTTTTTCTTTATTCCCCGCGGGCATTTTTCAGTATTTCCCTGATTTCTTCTGATGAAAAACGGTAGACGGACGGACAGAAATTACAGCGCACCTCCGTCACCTCGTCCTGCGCCATTTCCTCCAGCGCCTCCACGCCCGAGGAGATCAGCGCCCGCTCCACCCGCTCACGGGAACAGTTGCAGCGATAGAAGCATTCGTGCTCATCCAGCGTTTCAAGACGAAAATCCGGCAGCGCCTTATCGAGGATCTCCGACGGGGTGAGCCCTTCGGACAGCATGGTCGTCACGGCGGGCAGCCCCTGCAGCCCCTTTTCCACCCGGTCGATGATGGTGTCGTCCGCCGTAGGCAGCAATTGGATCAAAAAGCCCCCTGCCGCCGCCACGGAGAGATCGGGGTTGACAAGCACGCCCAGGGCGCAGACGGTGGGCACTTGCTCGCTGACGGCATAATAAGACGTGATATCCTCTGCGATCTCGCCGGAGACGATGGGCACCTGGCCGATCACCGGGTCTTTATAGCCCAGATCCTTGATGACGGAGAGATAGCCGTCCGTTCCAACGGCGCCGCCCACGTCCAGCTTGCCCTTGGCGTTGAGGGGCAATTCCACGTGGGGATCCATGATATACCCCCTGCAGTTGCCGGAGGAATCCGACACGGCGATGACGGACCCGGCAGGTCCCTTGCCGTTGATGCGCAGCGTGACGGAATCGTCCTCCCCCTTGAGCATGACGCCCATGAGCGAAGAAGCCGTCAGCAGACGGCCCAGCGCCGCGGTGCAGACCTTGGAGGACTGGTTATATTGCCGCGCCGTCTCCACGATATCGGCGCTGTCGACGGCCAGCGCCACCACGCAGCCGTCGTCTGTGATTCTTCTGATCAGATTTGCCATGATATTGACAGAGAGCGGTCCGCCCGCTCCCCTTTCCTTTCTTCTTATTGTTATGATAGTTTTCTGGCGACGAAACAAACCCGCTCTTCTTCCTCGCCCGGCGCTTCCCTCGTCAGGTCGCCGTAAACCCCTTCCACCGCAAAGCCGCATTCCGTCAGCAGCTTTTTGAGCGTTTTCAGGTCGTAGGCCCGCTCGGAGAACGCCTCCTGCTCCCGCTGATAGTTCACCCCGTCGGCGGTCGTGAAAATATCAATGAGATAATCCACCGCGCCGTCTTCACACTCGGAATTCTGCCACACCAGCAAAGCGTCCTCGTCCTCGTAGACGAAGGTGTTGCCGCTGAGCACCGCCTCATGCTTATAAAGCGTATTTACGTCAAAGATAAACAGGCCGCCGGGGCGGATGAAAAGACCGATGCGGGCAAAGGCCCGCGCCACGTCGTCGATCTCAATGAGATGGTTGACGGAATCCAGCGTGCAGACAGCCCCGTCCACCGTGCCGTAGAGGTCCAGCTCGCGCATATCCTGACAGAGCACCAGCGCGTCGGGGTCCGCCTCCCGCAGCTTTTCCCGGGCGATCTGCAGCATGTCCGGCGAGCAGTCGGCGGCGATGATCTCAAATCCCCTGCCGCAGAGAAGCGCAGTCAGGGTGCCGGTGCCGCAGGCGGCGTCCAGCAGAATTCCCTTATCCACACCGCCCTCTTTCAGCAGCCCCAGCAGATACTCCGCCCTGCGGGCGTATTCCACGTCGTCCGTAAAGCGGTCGTAGACGGACGCAAAGCCGCTTTCATAGGCCATAACGATCAGGCTTCCTTCCCGAACACGGCGGCGTAGCCCCCCGTGCCGTAGGAGAGAGACCGGTTCACCCGGCTGATGGTGGCCGTGGAAGCCCCGGTTTTGGCGACGATATCGTTATAGACGGTCTTTTCCGACAAAAGCTTTGCCACCACGGCCCGCTGGGCCATCGCCTTGATCTCCGGGATGGTGCAGAGATCCTCAAAAAAGGCGTAGCAGTCCTCCATCGTTTCCAGCTTCAAGATGCAGTCAAACAGAAAATCGGTATTGTCGTCTTTGATTTTGCTTTCCATTGAAAGACCTTCCTTTACGTATTTGCCCTGATAGTTTAGCATATTAAAGAGTAAAAGTAAAGCACAAATTGAAAGATTGCGCAGAACGCCTTTCCCACACTGCCTTTGCGCATACAATATTCGGCATTCCGCATGATTTCCTTTCTGTCCTTCGCCTTCACCATACGGTTATTGACAAAACGCGTTCACAGGTGTAAAATGTAAAATTGTATTTATATGTATTAAATAAAAGCGAGGTCTGTTGTTTTGGAAAAGAAAAAGTTTTATATCACAACGCCGATCTACTATCCTTCGGCCAAGCTGCACATCGGTCACACCTACTGCACCGTCTCCGCCGACGCCATGGCCCGGTATAAGCGCCTGCAGGGCTGCGACGTGATGTTCCTGACCGGCACGGACGAGCACGGGCAGAAGATCGAGAACAAGGCAAAGGAAGCGGGCGTCACCCCCAAGGAATTCCTTGACAACATCGTGGCCGGCCCCAAAGGCGTATTGGACCTGTGGAAGCTGATGAATATCTCCAACGACCGGTTCATCCGCACCACCGACGACTACCACTGCGCCGCCATCCAGCGCATCTTCAAGAAGATGTACGATAAGGGCGATATCTATAAGGGCTCCTACAAGGGCAAATACTGCACCCCCTGCGAATCCTTCTGGACCGAAAGCCAGCTGGTGAACGGCCGCTGCCCCGACTGCGGCCGTGAGGTACACGACGCGGAGGAGGAGGCCTATTTCTTCCGCCTCAGCAAATACGCCGACAAGGTGCAGGACCTGCTGGAAAACACCGACTTTTTACAGCCCCGTTCCCGCGTCAACGAGATGGTGAACAACTTCATCAAGCCGGGCCTTGAGGACCTGTGCGTCAGCCGGACCAGCTTCAGCTGGGGCATCCCGGTGGATTTTGACCCCGGCCACGTGGTCTACGTGTGGGTGGACGCCCTCTCCAACTATATCACGGCGCTGGGCTATCAGAACGACAGATACGATGATTTTGAGAAGTACTGGCCCTGCGACGTGCATTTCGTGGGCAAGGAGATCGTACGGTTCCACTCCATCATCTGGCCCGCCATGCTCATGAGCCTTGAGCTGCCGCTGCCCAAGCACGTCTACGGCCACGGCTGGCTTGTCATCGACGGGGGCAAGATGTCCAAATCCAAGGGCAACGTGGTGGATCCCTACCCGCTGGCGGAGATGTTCGGCGTGGACGCGCTGCGCTTCTTCCTGCTGCGCACCTTCCCCTTCGGCACCGACGGCAACTTCTCCAACGAACTGCTCATCAAGACCATCAATATCGACCTGGCCAACGACCTGGGCAACCTTGTCTCCCGGACCGTCGCCATGGTGGAAAAATACTTTGACAGCACCCTGCCCGCCGGGCAGGAAGATGCCGACGCAGACGCCGACCTGATCGGCATGGTCTCCGGCCTGCGAGACAGATACGAAGACGCCATGGAGCGGTTCCAGTTCCAGGACGCGCTGGAGGAGATCTTCAAGGTCATCGGCCGCGCCAACAAGTATATCGACGAGAATATGCCCTGGGCCCTTGCCAAGGACGAGAGCAAAAAGGCCCGTCTCGCCGCCGTCATGTATAACCTGCTGGAGACCGTTCGCGTCTGCGGCACCCTGCTGATCCCCTTCATGCCCGAAACCGCCGACAAGATCTTTGCGCGCATCGGCGCGGACGAGACCTGCCGCACCTGGGACAACGCCGCGGTATGGGGCGTGCTGCCGAAGGAAGCGACCGTCGTGAAGGGCGACGCCCTCTTCCCCCGCATCGACGAGGAGAAGGCGCTGGAGGAGCTGGACGCCCTGCGGGAAGCGCAGATGAAGGCCGCCCTGCCCGCCGTGGAGACCGAACCCCTGACAGAGGAGAACGTGGATTTCGACACCTTCTGCAAGAGCGACCTGCGGGCCGTGAAGGTGAAGGCCTGCGAGGCTGTGAAAAAGAGCGACAAGCTGCTGAAATTCACACTGGACGACGGCAGCGGCACAGACCGCACCATCCTCTCCGGCATCCATCACGACTATGAGCCGGAGGACCTGATCGGCAAAACCTGCGTCGCCATCCTGAACCTGCCGCCCCGCAAGATGATGGGCATTCCCTCCTGCGGTATGCTGATCTCCGCGGTGCATAAAGAGCACGGCGAGGAAAAGCTCCACCTGCTGATGGTGGACGATTCCATCCCGGCAGGCGCAAAACTCTGCTGATGTTTACCAATATTTTTGACACCCACGCCCACTATCACGACCGTCAGTTTGACGGGGACAGGGACACCCTGCTCGCGGAGCTCCCCTCCGCGGGCATTTTCAGAGTGGTGAACTGCGGCACCGATACCTCCACATCCCGGACATGCTGCGAATACGCGGATCAATACGATTATATCTACGCCGCCTGCGGCGTCCATCCCCACGACTGCGGCGCTGCGGAGGAAGACTGGGAGGAAACGCTGCGGGAACTGCTCTCCCACAAAAAATCTGTGGCCGTGGGCGAGATCGGCCTTGACTATCAATACGATTTCTCCCCCCGGGAGACGCAGAAGCGCTTTTTTGAACGCCAGCTTCAGCTGGCCAAGGAGTTGGACCTGCCCGTGATCATCCACGACCGGGAGGCCCACGCGGATACCTGGGAGCTGCTGCAAAAATACGCCCCGAAGGGGGTCGTACACTGCTTTTCCGGCAGCGTGGAGATGGCGCGGGACGTGGTGGACTTGGGCATGTATATCGGTCTCGGCGGCGCCGTCACCTTTAAAAACGCCAGAAAGCCCGTAGAGGTGGCCAAATTCGTTCCGGAGGACCGCCTGCTGCTGGAGACCGACTGCCCCTATATGGCGCCGGTCCCCTACCGGGGTAAGCGCTGCGATTCCCGGCTGATCCCCTGCGCCGCGGAGCTGATCGCGCAGGTGCGGGGGACGGATCCCCAAACGCTGATCGACCGGACAACCGAAAACGCGAAAACGCTGTTTCAAATTCACTAACAGGAGGCGCCCATGAGTTCCCCCAATGAGATGATCAACAAGATCCTGGCAGCCGAAACCTTTATCGACCGGTCCTACATGAACGACCTGAACCGCTACCGGGTGATGGCCGTTCCCTCCCACGAGCTGAACAACCAGCTGATCCGGCTATTCCGGATCGCCAAGATCGTCTACGACAGCGACGAGGCCATGGATGAACGGCTGGTCAGCATCTTTCACGCCGTCATGCCCTTCTGCCGCAGCCTTGTGCTGATCATCAGGGGGGCGGCGGACCGCGCCGAGCTGTATCTGGGCGTCAAGGCCGCCATGGCGGGCAACGCACCGGTGGCCGGCAGCGTGCTGCACGATTCTTTTCTCGGCAATTTTCCCGGAACGCGCCTGGAACCGCTGGATTCGGACGCGCTGACCTCCGTTTTTGAGGGATTCCGCCGGGGCGGGGAACCCGTGAGCGTCGCCTCCCTCAGCATGATCCCCTCCGAACGGGGGCAGGGCAAGACCTTCGTGCAGGGGCTGGAAAAATTCATCGACGCCATGCGGGGCTACGACTACACGGTGGAGATCATCTCCTGCCCCAAGAGCGCGCAGGAGGCCGACGCCAGACGGCAGGGGCTGGAGGACATCTATACCGCCCTTTCCCCCTTCGCCAAAGAGACCGCCTCCCACGGGGTCAACGTCAGCGACGCCCAGACGGAGGGCGTCAACGAAAGCATCTCCCGGTCCATCTCAGACGGCATCTCCAAGGCCGTCGGCCACTCGGAGGGGCACAGCCGGGGTACCAACAGCAGCCTGAACATCGGCCTTGCCATGCTGATGAATTTCGGCTTTATGCACGGCCGCAGCGACGGCTATAACGTCTCTTCCAGCAATACCGACACCCGCTCCTACAACACGACCAATACCGATACCTACGGCCGCCATTCGGCGCAGACCCACACACAGGGCACCACTGACAGCCTTTCCGTTGAATACCGCAACAAGACGGTGGAAAACCTGTTGGAAAAGATCGACAGGCACCTGACGCGGATCAAGCAGGGGGCCGCCTACGGCCTGTGGGAAGCCGCCGCCTTTTTCATCGGCGAGAAAAAGACCGCCGCCATGGCCTCCGGCATTTACGCATCGCTGCTGGCGGGGGAAGAGAGCGGCATTGAAAACGTCAATATCAACTTCTTTGAAGAGTCCGACCGGGACATGGAGGCCATCCGGCAGGCCCTGTGCGCCTGTCAGCTTCCGCTGTTCCGCATCCCCATGTACGAGATGAACGGCGGCGCGCCGGACGTCTATTTTTCCGCCCCCACCTGCTATATCAACGGGCGGGAGCTGGCGCTGCTCATGAACCTGCCCCGCAAATCCGTGGCGGGGGTCAACGTGACGCGGACCGCGGAATTCGGACGGAACCCGAAATCCGCCGCCGCGCAGGGACGGGATGCCCCGGCCGCGCATGCGGAAGGTGGTGCGCAGGGACGGGATTGCTTCCGGATCGGCGCCGTCTATCACATGGGGCAGACGGAACGCACACCGGTGCAGCTGGACCGAAAGAGCCTGACGGGCCACTGCTTTGTCACCGGCTCCACCGGCAGCGGTAAATCCAACACCGTCTACCGGCTGCTCGAATCCCTGTGCGAGGCGGACCCGGAGATCCCCTTCCTGGTCATTGAACCGGCCAAGGGCGAATACCGGGACGAATTCCGCAAGATCGACGGGGTGAACCTGTTCAGCACCAACCCCATGATCGATCAGATGCTGAAAATCAACCCCTTCTCCTTCCCGGAGGAGATCCACGTGCTGGAGCATCTGGACCGGCTGGTGGAGATCTTCAACGGCTGCTGGGAGATGTACGCCGCCATGCCCGCCATTCTGAAGGAGGCCATGGAGCAGGCCTATCTCTCCAAGGGGTGGGACCTGCTGAACTCCGTCTATACCGGTCCCGGCGCGCCCGTGTATCCCACCTTCTCCGATCTGCTGGCGCAGCTGCCGGTGCTGATCAACAGTTCCCGCTATTCCGACGATACCAAGGGCGATTACATCGGCGCCCTCGTCACCCGGGTCAATTCCCTGACAAACGGCATCTACGGGCAGATCTTCTGCGACGAGATCGAGGTGAGCGACGTCGAGCTGTTCGACGAAAGCGCCGTGGTCGACCTGAGCCGCGTGGGCTCCGCCGAAACGAAATCGTTACTGATGGGCGTGCTCATTCTGAAGCTGACGGAATACCGCATGGCAAAAGCACAAAGCGGCAACGCCGCGCTGCGCCACGTGACCGTGCTGGAGGAGGCCCACAACATTCTGAAAAATACCCGCGCCGCCGCGTCCGCCGCCGGCAGCACCGTGGTGGCAAAATCCGTGGAGATGATCGTCAACAGCATCGCCGAGATGCGCACCTACGGCGAGGGCTTCATCATCGTGGACCAATCCCCCACCTCCGTCGACATCGCCGCGGTGAAAAACACCAACACCAAGATCATCATGCGGCTGCCGGAAAAGGACGACTGCGAGATCGCGGGCCGCGCCGTCTCGCTGAACAAACGCCAGATCGAGGAGCTGTCGAAGCTGGAGACCGGCGTCGCCGTCGTCATGCAGAACGACTGGGAGCTGCCCATCCTCACGAAGATCGACGCCGCCTCCCACCGGGCGTACAGCCGTCCGCCCCGCAGGCCCTACGCGGCGCTGAAACGCTTTCACAGCGACCTGCTGCTGGAGCTGCTGCGCCAGTACGTGCAGACGGACGAACGGGACGTGGAACGGCTGCTGCGCGTGATCGACGCGGCGGACATTTCCGACGACAAAAAGCCGGAATACCGGCGGCTGGTCAGACACTTCCACGAAAGGCTTGCGTACGGGTTTGACAGCCGCCTGGTGGGCAGCACGCTGCTGCGGCTGACCGGCTGCGCCGACGCCATCCGTTACGCGGAAGGACTGCTGGCCTACGCCCCGGAGGGAGAAAACGGAGAGAAGTCCTTCACCCCGTCGTCCCTTCGCAAATGGTACGCCTACGTGGACGACGCCATGCGCAAGAGCGTGGACGCGGGCGATGCGGAAATGGAATCCATCCGCCAGTATATCCTGTTTTCCAAGCAGTTCGGCCACCCCACCGTCGATTACGCTCTGTTATACCGCCAGCTCTATCCCAACATTCATTAAAGAGGAGAAAGCACCGCCATGAACCGAATCACCGTCAAATCCTCCGACGGCCTGCGCCCTGCCGAGATCCTTGTCAACGGCGCCGCCGTCAGCCCCTACAGCAATTTAGCGTCGCTGGCGAGACAGCCCTTCGATATCTTCCTGCAGCAGCTGTTCCCCACCCTTGACAACGAGATCTACGACGACTATGAGCTGGAATACGAGGCCACGGCCTTTCAGGTCAATCTGCTGAAATCCCAGACCGGCGCCTCTTCCTTCTGCCGTCAGCTCACCGTGAGAACCGTCAACGTGGAGCCCGCCCGCAGCGCCGCGGCCGCCCTGACGGAGCTTTGCCGCAAAAACCGCATCCGGTGCGACGAGGTCAAAAAGCTGCGGCTCTATACCGAAGCGGCCCTGCCCCCCGGTTCCCTCACCCACTGCGTCCAGAGCGACGCGGCGAGGGCGGACGTATGCATCAGCCGGTATTTCCCCGGCTTTTTCAACGCGCAGATCTTTCTGATGGAAAGCGCCTACGGCCTGCGGAACTACGACGGCAAAACGGCCTTTCTCTTCCCCGCGCAGGATATCGCCCTGCTGGCGGATTATCTGAATTACGCCTACGTCCTCGGCCCGCTGAACGGCGCCCTGCGGGAAAAGCTCAACTACGCGCAGCTGAACGAAGCGGACAAAATGGCCTATCAGGCCATCGTCACCGGCGTGCCCGCCTACCGGCTGGGGGATTTTCCCCTGTCCGTGGACCTCGGCGCTTCCTTCCGCATTCCCTTTGAGAGCTATCCCGCCGGTTCCTACTTCCTGCGGTCCACCGTTCCGGCGGTGGTGTCGTTAGGCGGCACGGACGGTTACGCCTGTGCGGACGGCGCAGCGGAGATCCAGGTGGTTTCCGCCAACGGCGAAGTCGTGGAAAGCCGTACCGTCAGCGTCATCCGCCACCAATACGTCACGGAGCTGCGGCTGATCCCCCAGTTCCGCACCCTCAACGTCAATGAGATCAACAGGATCACCGTCATCGCCGTCCCCTCCAACGCGGAGGACATGAACGAGCTGCGGTGGGAGAGCAGCGACCCGAGGGTGGTGCAGACCGACGGCAGGGGCAACGTCACCGCCCTTTCCTGCGGCAGAGCGGTGATCCGCGTTTACGGCAAGGCAGCCTCCGCCGCCGTGGAGGTCGTCGTCACCGCCAACCTGCAGGGGATCGTCATCACCCCAAAAAAGCTGCGGCTCAAGCCCGGCCACAAGCAGCAGGTGACCTGCAAGGGCTATCCGTATGATTCCGCGCCGCTGCAGCCCATGTGGTCCTTTGACAACACCGCCATCGGCGTGTGCCGCCCCGTGGGGGACGGCAGAAAGTGCGTGGTCATCTCCGGCAACCGGGTCAAGGCCAGGTCCAATCTGATCTGCGTCGATCAGCTCACCGGTCTTCGGGCTTACTGCCCCGTGGATATCACCCCGAAAATGAGTGCGTTGGAACTGCTGGTCGCGCTGTTGCTGCTGGTGTGCATCGTCGTTCCGCCGTTTCAGATCGTTTCCCTGCTGGCGGGGATCGTCTTTGCGGTGCTTATCGCCCTCAACCAGCCGTTTTTCAGCAAAAAAGCCACCGCGCTGACCATTGTACTGTCGATTCTCGCCGGGATCGTGTGGATCCTGATCGATGCGTTATAACGAAAGGAGCGACCCTCATGTTCAAATCGTTTACGGAAGGCCTCGTAAACCCCGAGGCGGCCGCACTGCAAAATAAGCTCGAAACCGTCAACCGGACGGCGACGGAGCTGCCCGCCCCCGGCATCGGCCCCGAAAAGCAC
>CADAMO010000145.1 GCA_902788995.1 Oscillospiraceae bacterium | reverse complement strand
AAAATTGACGGTGATCTTTTTCAGCGGGAATTCAAACAGGATCTCCGACAAAATCCGCTTGATCTCCTCCTCCGTCAGCTTCAGGCAGTTGACCGGGATCACCGGCACGCCGTATTTTTCCGTCAGCCGCGCCGCCAGGTTCACGGCGGGGGCGCTCTGGGGATAGACGCAGTTGAGCAGCGTCACGAAGGGCTTGCGGATCTCCTTGAGCTCGGTGATGACCCGCTCCTCCGCCTCCTCATATTCCTCCCGCGGGATCTCGCTGATGCTGCCGTCGGTGGTGACCACCAGCCCGATGGTGGAGTGCTCGTTGATGACCTTTTTGGTGCCGATCTCCGCCGCCATGTTGAACGGGATCTCCTCTTCAAACCACGGCGTTTTCACCATGCGCGGCTCGTCGTCCTCGATGTAGCCGAGGGAGGAGGGCACGATGTAGCCCACGCAGTCCACCAGCCGCACGTTCATTTCCGCGTGCTGCTCCAGCGTGATGCGCGCCCCCTTTTCGGGAATGAACTTCGGCTCGGTGGTCATGATGGTCCTGCCGGCGGAGGACTGGGGCAACTCGTCCGTCATGCGCTCTTTTGAAAAATCCGCCGGGGCGTTGGGCAGGATCAGCGTTTCGCAGAATTTTTTGATAAAGGTGGATTTGCCCGTCCGGACGGGGCCCACCACGCCGATATAGATATCGCCGCCCGTCCTCTGTGTGATGTCCCTGTAAATATCGGTGCTGGTCATGTTGAATTCCTCCGTGGTTTTGATGTTCAGTAGATGATATGCCGCCGCCCCGGACAATATGACCGGCAGAAAAAATTGCACAGAAAAAACACCTCCGATTTGGCGATTTCGGCGTTTTTTGACCGGACGCTGAATTTTTTGTTGATAAAATCCGCCGTTGGTGCTATATTTTAAAAGAATAAATAGATTTAACAGGAGTGAACGGTTATGACAGTCGTAAAAGCCATTTTTTCCAACTTCCCCGCCTTTCTGATGGCGATTTTCCTCACGATCCTGCCCTATAAGGGACTGGAGCTGCCCGTGATCAACGCCGCCAAGGACGACAGCAGAATGGTGGTGGAGATGATCGCGGACACCCATCTGGAAAACAAGGAGTTCCTCCGCCAGACCTTTATGAAGGCGGGCCTGCGCAATCTCTCCCGCGCGGCCACGCCCATCGACGCCGTCGTGGTGGCGGGCGACCTGACCAACTACGCGGACGAACCCTCCCTTGCGAAGTATTATGAGATCCTTGACAAGTTCAGCCCGGCGCCGGTCATTTCCTGCGCGGGCAACCACGACATCGGCCATGCGGGCGACCGGGACGTGACGGATATCTCCCGCGAGGAAGCAAAAGCCAATTTCATCCGGTATAACAACGAATACCTCGGCATCAACGCGGAGGACAATTATTATACCTATGAGGTAAACGGTTACAAGTTCATCGTCATCGGCGATATCTGCTACGACGGCGGCCACTGGGACGACCTGGACCTGGGCGAGGAGCAGCTGGCCTTCCTTGACAGGGAGCTGGCTTCCGCCACGGCGGAGGGCAAGCCCGCCTTTGTGGTCTGCCACTGGCCGGTGGACGGCATGAACGGGCAGGAGATCATCTGGCCCGGCAGCGGCATCGACCTGAGCAAGAACGACGTAAAGACCGTGATGGAAAAATACGATAACGTGTTCTATATCAGCGGCCACATGCACGCGGGCATCAAGAGCAACGCCGTGGACGAGAAATACAACATCTCCTGCGTGGAGACGGTCAACGGCGTCACCTACATCAGCCTGCCCACCTACGGCCTGGTCAACTCCTTCGGCGACCCGGTCTTCGGCACCGGCATGCAGCTGGAGGTCTACGACGACGAGGTCATCATCCGTCCCCGCAACTTCATCACCAACGCCTGGTACACCAATTCCGTCTATACCATTGAACTGGTAAAATAAACGGATCCCCTGATAATCCCGTTTTAACGAAGGAAAGGAGCTGCAGTTATGAAAAGAATATGCGCGGTACTGCTTTCGGCAGTCATGCTTCTCGGCATGCTCACCGTCGCCGTCTCCGCGGCGGACGCCGACCTGAAACTGACGGTGGTGACGGACGTTCACCACTCGCTGGCGGATACCACCAAACCCATCACGAAGAGCACGGCGGATAATCCCTTCGGCCACACCGTTTCCAACGGCAAAATGACGGCGGAATCCGCCGCCATCGTGGATGAATTCCTGAAACAGGCCGCCGCCGGCGACAGTCAATATGTGATCGTCACCGGGGACATCTCCGACACCGGCTCCCCGGAGGATGCCGCCGCCATCGCCGCCAAGCTGGAAGCCTTTGAGCAGTCCAGCGGCAAAACGGTCCTGTGCGTCATCGGCAACCACGACCTGATGCACAGCACGACGGCGCAGTTCAAAGAAGCCTACGCCAACGTCGGCTATGACAAGGCGCTGGCCGTGGATGAAGCCTCCGCCTCTTACACCGCGGACCTGGGCGACGGCTACCGGCTGATCGCCATCGACTCCAACAACGTCAACCAGGCCCTGATGGACTGGATCGAAGCGCAGGTGAAGCAGGCGAAAGCGGACGGCAGAAAGGTCGTCACCGTCACCCACTTCTCGCTGTTCTCCCACTACACGGTACAGCAGGCGGTACACACCTCCGTCATCGACAAGAAGTGGAACATTGCCGACAAATTCATTGAATGGGGCGTCAAGTACAATTTCAGCGGCCACACCCATGAGCTGGATATCGGGGAATACGCCAACAGCAACGGCGTCGTTTACGATATCGCCTCCGGCGCGCTGACCACCTACCCCGCCTGCTACCGCACCGCCGTCTTCGGCAAAGAGGGCGTACAGATCGACACGAAATATATCACGTCCGTGGACGGCAGCCTGATCCCGGAAGGGCTCAGCGCAGAGGCGGCGCAGCTCCTGCAGCAGGATTTCCGGGCGTACGCCAAGAAAATGTTCATGGAGGGCTCTTATAAACAGATCGTGACCTTCATCACCCCCGGCTATATCAAGGCCGTGGCAAAGCTGGACGCGGAGAAGGACGCGGATATCATCGCGCTGCTGGAAAAGGCGGTCCCGCGGCTGGCGGAGGCCATCACCATGCCCCTGTACGCCCCCGCCGCTGCGGAGGGCGAGGAACAGCCCCTGAGTCTGGAGGCTATCGCCGCCGGTTACGGTTTCGCGATCCCGGAGACGGAATACAAAAACCTGCTGGAGATCGGCTGTGAGATCTATGCGGCCCACTGTGCGGGCGACGAAAATTACCCTGTCTATTCCACCGTCGGCCAGGCGGCGTTCAACGGACTGGGCGCGGCGCTCAACTACGCGCTGGAGCCCCTTTCGGAGGAGGATTACCACAAGCTGCTGACCTGGGCGCTGACAAAGGTCAATCTGCCCGTCAACGTGCCGGACGCACTGACGAAGCTGACGGCGGAGACCGTTTCAAAATCCGACGGTATCGAGTACATTCTGCTGTACGCCGTCTCCCCCATCGTCAACGATTTCACCAGGGATCCCGCCCCCTCCGACGTGAGCGTCACGCTGCCGGGCTACGGCTATGAAGAGAACGAGGCTTTCAGCCTGCTGAAAAAGCTGCGCAAGTATTTTGACATGCTGCTGGCCTTCCTGCACTCACTGTTCTCTTTCCTGTACTGATGTAAAGGTGGAATAAACGATGCCGAAACTGTATATCAAGCAAAAGGTTTTTTCATGGAAAGATAAATTCAGCGTCTATAACGCCTTCGGCGAGGACGTTTACCGGGTGGAGGGCGAGCTGATCTCCTTCGGGAAGAAGCTCCACATCTATGACATTTACGACAACGAGACGGCTTTCATCCATGAGAAGGTGTTCTCCTTCCTGCCGAAATACTTCATTGCCCGGGGCGGCGCCGATATCGCCGAGGTGGTCAAGAAGCTGTCGTTTCTGAAAGCGAGGTATGAGATCCCCGCCTTCGGATGGACTGTGCAGGGCAATTTCACCGACCATTCCTACACCATCACATCCGGCAGCGGCACCGTGGCGACGATCTCCAAGAAGTGGTTCTCCTGGGGCGACACCTATGAGATCGACGCGGCGCAGAGCGCCGACCCGGTCAACGTGCTGGCGGTGGTGCTGATCATCGACGCGGTGCTGGCGAGACAGACTGCCGCCGCCTCCGCATCCAACTGATTCAATCACAGGAAAGCCCCGTCGCAACAAAATCGGACGGGGCGTTTTTTCAAAAGGAGGAAGAGTGATGAAAAAGAGATTATCTGTTTTACTGGCGGCGCTGTTCGCGCTGACGCTGCTTGCGCCTGCCTTTGCGGCAGAAGCGCCGTCTCCCCTGTCCTTCCGGGCGGACGGCACCTTTAAGATTCTGCACATCACCGACACCCAGGACGACCACCATCCCTCCTGGGATATGCTGAACCTGCTGAAGCGCTCCATCGAGGAGGCGGACCCCGACCTGATCGTCTTCACCGGCGACGTGGTGGAGGACAGCCGCATCGGCGACGTGGGCGTGGACGACGAGCCCGGCCGGGAAGGCGTGGTGGTGAAGGACCTCAAGGGCGGGATCAACGTGGAAAAGACGCTGGCCAATATCAATACGGCGGTGGACCCCATCTTCAAGGTGATGGAGGAATCCGGCGTGCCCTACGCCGTGGCCCAGGGAAACAACGACCACAAGTGCGGTATCACCAACGCGGACTGGCTGGAAATCTACGGAAGATATCCCCACAACCTGACCGTGGACATGAGCGACGACGCGGAGGGAAGAATCGACTATCACCTGCCGATCTACGGTACGGACGGTGAAATGAAGTTCAACCTTTGGCTGATGGACACGGGCCGGGGCGGCATGAACGCGGACCAGATCGACTGGTATAAACGGGCCTCCGCCGAAGTGACGGCGGGCAACGGCGGCCAGCCGGTCCCGGCGTTCCTCTTCCAGCATATCCCCACCTCGGACGTGGGCAATCTGTTTGAGGAATGCCACGCCTGGGAGGACGGCGCGACGGCCAAGGGGACGAAGTTCTACCGGCTGAACCCGGAGATCGCCGCGGGCAACAACTTCTACGCTTACGTGCCCGGCAGCACCTCCGACGAGTTTGCCGCGTGGAAGGAATGCGGCGACGTCATCGGCGCATACTTCGGGCACCAGCACGTGGAGGGCTTCACCGGCACTTTCGACGGCATTGAAATGGGCCTCACCTATGGCATGGAGTTCGCCAAGGTCGGCCCCTACGGCTACCGGGTGCTCACCCTGCACGAGGACGATATCACGAACTATGAAAACGAGCTTTACACCTACACCGGCAGCGTGAAGCTGGGCACGGACAGGATCGAAAAGCAGAACGACGAGCCCTCCCCCGCCCCCACGGGCCTTGCAAAGCTGATCGCCTACCTGCGGAACATTCTGAAAAGCATGGTTTCGCTGATTACGTCGTTGTTCTGATAATGTAAGGCAGTAGGCAATAGGCAATAGGCAATAGTGAATAAGTACAGAAACCGCCGTGATCCCTTTACCCGGGACCGCGGCGGTTTTATTATTACTGAAAGACCCTTAAATAACAAAGGCCCTTTTCTATTGCCTATTGCCTAATGCCTATTGCCTATTGCCTATTGCCTATTGCCTAAAAAACTTCCAATCCAACGGAAGCCCGGAGGATGGCGCGGGCGTCGGCGGAGGTGACCGTTTCATCATCATCCACGTTCGCCAGGATCATCTGAAGCTCGCTGAACGCTTCAAGGTCAACCGAGCGGCGCAGCGCCAGCCTTGCATCGACCGGGGTGATGTGGCCATCCGCGTCAATATCGCCGTAGAGATAGTCGACGGCGCTTTCCTGAGACTCCGGGTGGCAGCGGGAACAGGGGGCGTAACCCTTGGCTGCCAGCTCCGACACTGTGGCGGTCATCTCCGCCCTGTTCTTTTCACTCATGGAAACGGCGGAGGGACAATCCGGCAGATGGAACTTTTTCGTGTTGGTGTTGACGATATAGAGCGCCGGTACTACCACGGTATAGACCCGCCCGGCGGGGGTGGTGACGGTCAGCGTGCTGGTCCCCGTGTCGTAGTGGATCGTAATCCCGGGCTGGACGTTATAGCAAAAAACGCAGAAGCATACCCCCGCGCCGCCGTCCTCCATGGAGAGCGCTTCCATCAGCACGCCCCGGGCCACCAGTTCGTCGCCTTCAAAGATCGGCGTGACCCGGTAAAGCACGTGGTTGCCGGTGTTTTTCACATAATCCGCCACCGCGTCCTCAAAGGGCAGCATTCCCTCCACGTTGAGGTAGCGGGTGCCGGTGATCAGGTTCCGCCGGTTGGCGTTCTCCCCGGTCAGCTGAAAGCCGATGAGATGGCAGCGGTTATAGAGATACCCGCCGGAGACGATATCGTATTTCACGTTGACCCAGCCCGTGGGGATCACGGAGCTGATGGAGCCGCGGGGTTCCGTGGGCATCAGGTCTGTCCCCACGCAGGCGTACGCTTCGCCGCAGCGGCCCAGGTCGTCCAGCTCGCTGTAGGTCTCAAAGGAAGAAAAGGTATATTCCTCCGCCTCAAATTCCGGCTGATTGTTGTTGACCTCCACGTAAGGCGCATCGGACCAGGCCTCGACCGAGGAATAGGTAAAACCGGACGCCGCCACCGCCTGCGCCAGCAGCAGGAACAGAAAACCGAAACCAACGGACAGAGAAGTCAGTATGGATATAATTGTTTTCAACATCAGGAAACCTTCCAGAGAGGGATTTGTCGGGGCAACGCGATGCGTCGCAGGTGTGAGGTGTGAGGTGTGAGAAGAAGGACCATTTACCGGTAAAGGAGAAACGTCAATTGTAAGGTTCTCAGACCTCAAACCTGATACCTCAAACCTGTCGCGCGATCAGCGCGACAAACTCACAATTTTACTGCGTCACCCGGAAGGTCTGCGGGGCGTCGGCTGCGGGGACGACGAAGGAAATGCTGTAGGTTCCGTCGGCCTCCACGCGGATCTCATAGCCGTCGTAGCCGTGGACGGAGGCGATTTCATAGGGCGCCCAGCCGTCCTCCGTCTTTACCGTGATCTGCGGCGCTTTCAGGGAGGTGAAGCCC
>CADAMO010000144.1 GCA_902788995.1 Oscillospiraceae bacterium | reverse complement strand
GTCGTCTTTTGCCTGTTTCTTTTTCAGCACGTCCATCACGTCGGCCGGGACGACGATCTTGCGGTAGGAGTTTTTCGTCTTCAGCGGGCCCTCCGTCACCGCACCGTCGATCCGGCAGATCTGCCGCCGCACGTGGATGGTATTCTCGTTGTAGTCCACGTCGATCCACTTGAGCCCCAGCAGTTCTCCCCGCCGCAGCCCCGTGGCGATCTCCAGCAAGTACATCTCATACACGCCGCTTATCTTTGCCTCCGCGAAGAAGGCGGCGATCCTGTCCAGCGGCAGTGTTTTCATCTCCATGTGCTCACCCTTGGGCAGCGTACAGCTTTTTGCAGGGTTATACGGGATCAGTTTTTCCGCCACCGCCTTGTCCAGCGCCGTGGAGATGAAGATGTGTACGTTGCGCACCGTTTTCGGGCTGAGCCCCTTCGGTTGCTTTGCGGATTCTTTCCGTACGATGCGACCCTCTGTCAGCAGCTTGCTGTAGAATTTTTGCAAATCGGACGTGCGCAGTTTCGTCAGCTTTATGCCGCCGATATTGGGTTTGATGTGTACCCGCAGGTTACCGCTGTAGGATTCAAACGTGGAAGGCCGCATGGTCATCTTGCCGAAGTTATCCTATCTGTTTTCTGCTGTATTCTTTGCTTAGGCGTACCAATTATTATTCCACGGGCAGGATCACGAATCTTTTTTCCATTTGGGAACTGTTAGTCAAAACACGTTTTTTCAATAAAAAAGCAAGTCTTCGACTTCAATCATCTATGTTTTTGTTGAAAAAAAGGATACAATATTCTATAATGGCTATATATTCAAACAATCGGCTGCGACTGCTTCTTTGATCGGATGGACGCAATCGGATCCGCAAACGGATCCGGTGATGACGGTCCGGTCCGGGGGCGACGGATGATATGGGGATACGAACGATGTTTCTGAAATGCAGAAAACGGCAGACGCGGATCGTCTGGCTGTTTGCCTCTTTTATGCTGCTGCAATTCGTGATCCTGCGGATGGGCAACCAGGCGGGGCGCGGTTTTCTGCCGGACCGGCAGCAGGAGCTGGTCTATCTTTTTTTACAGTGCGCGGTGATCCCGGGCTTTCTGCTCCATGCGCCGCTGTACCATCGACTGGAGAACCCCCGGCGCTATGGTGCGCTGGTCGCCGGGGCGGCGGTCCTGTGCGGCGTCGGCGGGGAAACGCTGCTTTTTCTCCCCAGCGATTCCCTGCTCTGCCTGACTGTGACCGGGCTGACCGTATTTCTGCTGGGTTTTACCGGCGGCGCGGTGTATCTGAGGCTCTGCTTTTTCATGGAGGGCGCTGCCCACGCCGGACTTTCGCTGGGCTTGGGTTACGCCATTGCCGTCGCTCTGCAGTTCTGTTTGCAGCTGCAATGGACGGTAAAACCCGTGCTGGTCATTCTGCTGGCGATCTCCTGCGCCGGGATCGTGTTGCTTCTGACGCGGGAAGAAAAGACAGAACAGGCGATCTCTTCGCAAGAAAGCCGGGAAACGCCCGTCAAAGAGCTGCTGTTTGCTTCGATCATCACGTTCGCACTGCTGCTTTTTTCGGGGTATTACAACCGGTATATCCACCATCTGCAGATTGCATCCGGCTATGCGGAGTACAACGTTTACTCCGGGCCGCGCCTTTTGATGATTCCGGCCGTTCTGCTGTCCGGCTGGCTTGGAGACGTAAAAGGCGGCCGTTATCTTCCCCTTGGCACGCTGTGCGTATCCGCGCTTGCCATGCTGAACACCGCTCTGCTGGGGCGCGAAACGTATCTGCTGAACATGTGCCTGTTTTACGTCTCGCTTTCCGCGGTGATCATGTTTTATCACCTTGTGTTCCTGCGCCTGGCGCCGCGGGCCGCCCATCCCGCGCTGTGGGCGTGCATGGGCAGGGTGCTTGACAGCGCGTGCGTGCTGTTCACCTTCCTGATCCGGCTTTCCGAGCAATCGCAGGCGACGGTGCTGCTCATCGAGATCGCGGCGCTTTCCATTGCGGTGGTACTGATGGCGCTGGGCGGCGCGTTCAATCTGGCGAAGAACGGAACACAAGAAACGGCCCCCGCCGCGACAACAGAACCGGCGGAGCCGGCGCTCCCGGCGCAGGATCCCTTTGACGCGCTGCGCGAACAATACGGACTGACGCCGGGAGAGCTGCGGGTCTTAAGGGAGCTGGTGCTGACGGAGGACAAGCAGGCCGCCATCGGCGACCGGCTTTCCATCAAAGTGCGCACGGTGCAGGCCAACGTGACCTCCATTTACCGGAAGACCGGCGTTTCCACCCGGGCGGGGCTGGTGCAGCTCTTCCGCGGAATCGGAGAGTAGTTTTTTCCGTCATCGAAACAAGACTTCCTTCGGGAGGTCTTTTTTTGTATGTTTCGGGCGATCTGCGGGAACCCGCAATGGATTTTTTTACGGTTTTCCTCTATTGTAGAATAGAATAATTGTCTATTGGGAGGTAAAATATGAAACACACACGTAAAACGTTGGCGCTGCTCCTTGCGCTGGTCATGTGCCTGACCGCTTTCCCGCTGGTTTCTTTTGCGGGGTACGACACGGCGAGCGCACACGTCAATTCCGTTCTTGCTCCGGAATTTACCTTTACAGGTGAATACGCGCAGTACGGGCAGATCGCCGTGGGCGATCCCTTTGATCTGCGGCTGGGCTGGACGACCTATACCGGCGACGATCCGCAGCCGGTGGGCGAGATCAAAGAAATCGCGCTGGTCGCCGCAGTCGATCCGACAAGCGTTTATATTCTCTATAAAAACGGCGCGGCGTATTACGGCGCCACGGCGACGGTCAACGGGAACGACGCGCTGCTGAGGGGCGTGGACAGCACCGCGATCCAGCCGGGCTCCTATTTCACGTACGTCACCGCCGAGGACGACGGCGGAATCAACACGATGCGCAGCACGACCGTGCAGGCGTTTACGATGAAGATCCCCGAAGGCCCAGGCGGCCCCGGCGGCGGCGAGCTCGGCTTTGACGTGGAGCCGTATTTCTTCAAGGACGGCGAGCTGAACGAAACCGTTACCTCTATACCGATCGGCTCGGAATTCGCCCTTTCCGTTTACGTGGGCGAGCCGGAGGACGTGCTCCTGATGGAGCTGTTCAGCGACGGAGAGCCCTTTCATGAATACGTTCTGTATGAGGACGGAAAGGTCTTCTACGGCGGTAAGATCGACAACGAAACCGAAGGCCCCGGCTGGATGACGGGCTTTTCCAGCGCGGAGTTCGAGCCCGGCGACTATTACCTGAAGGTCGCAACCGTAAACGGCGCGGACGGCACCCATGAACCCTGTATCACATTCACCGGCAAAAGCAACGCGAAAACCGGCCCCGTCATCAGCACAAAAACGCTGTCCGACGCGCAGGAAGGCGAAGCCTATTCCGTGGCGCTGAAGGCCCAAGCGAAATACGGCGGCACGATCACCTGGAGTATCGCTTCCGGCGCGCTGCCGACCGGACTTTCGCTGAACGGCAAAACCGGCGTCATTTCCGGCACGCCGAAAAGCGGGGGAACGTTCCACTTCGCCGTGAAAGCGACGGAGACGGGAGGAAGCAGCAGCACGGCATCTCTGACCGTCGTCGTCAAAAGCATTCCGAGATACACGGTATCTTTTTCCCTGGACGGGGGCAAAACGGCCGCCGGAGCGGATTACAGCCAAAAAAGCGTCAAAGAGGGCGGCACCATTACTTTGCCCCCCGCCCCTACCAAAAGCGGCTATAAATTCGTCTATTGGGTCAATAACGGCACTGCCTACCTGCCCGGGACCGTATTATCCGTCAAGGGAGATATGTCCTTTTCGGCGGAATATACGCTTCGCGCGCCTTTAAAGGTCAACGTGCCGAAGGCGCTGAACGACGCGGTGGGCAACCTGTGGCTCACAGGCACCGACAAAGAGGGCAACGTTCGCTGGCTGTGGAGCGACTGGAATCCCCAACCGCTGAACGTGGAGGTGCCGCAGTATAATCTCAAGGATAAAACCTTCACGAAGCTGGAGCTGCATGGCTACGTGGACGGCGTCTCCGGTGTCGTGCTGGCCACCTACACCGGCACGGTGACGGAGGAGACCGAAAGCGTCACGCTCGCGCCTTCCGACATCAAATGGCAGACGGTGCGCGACGTGGAGGTCACGGGCGTGCCGGCAACGGAATACGATGCAGGCGAACCATTCTTTCTGAACAGCAATAACGAAGCCCAGTATCTCAAACTGCCGTTCATGACGACCGGACAAACCTTTAAGGTCGGTCTCTCCGCCTGCAGTAACGCCGAAAAAGCCGCGCAGTACGATCTGAACGGCGAATATACCACCTCCACGATAAAAAACGGGAAGCTCGTGATCACTCCCCTGAAACTGACCGACAGTGCAGAAGTGAAGCTGGACGTCGAGAAGAACGGAAACCGGTTCAGCGGATCGGTAATCGCTTCTCAGACGGTGGGCGGCCTTACCAGAACGGTGCGCGGAAACTACTCGGCGTGGAACGACGTTCCCTTTACGCTGCACCTCTACCCCGGCGTGGAAGCCCGCTTCAGTCTGGAGGACTGGAGCGACGGCAGCTATCTCTTCGAGGGGGCGACGCTCGCCTCCCCGAAAAACGGCGCGACGCATACGATCAAGGCCCGTTCCATGAAGCTGGATGCGTACGTTTCTGTTAAGACCGATTCCGACCCTGCCCTTGCGCTGCGGTATATCCAGACAAACGCAAGCAGTCGATCCGTTTCTGTCACGCCCAAGGGCAAAACGAGCAATGTCAATAATTGGCCGCAATGGACTTCCATGCAGTCGGATCTGACAATACGGGCAAGTATGACGCTGCAAAGCGTCCCAGCAGACTCCATCGTCACCGCGTCTTATTCGTCCGACTATGCCTTCGACGCCTCCGCCGATGTGACGTTGAAGGAAGGCGAGGGCGCAGCGCATATCTCCGCAAAGCTGAGGCCCGGCATATTGGTGCGCCTCGGCGCCGAAACGACCTCTTACTGCTTCTTCGCGTGGTTCGATTCCGCCGGAAAGTATTTCGGCTGCGGCCGCAATTTCTACCTGTCCAGCCATGACAGTGACGTCGCGTCCGCCTGCCCTGCCGGGAAGGCAGGCCGCTACACCGTGGCGCTGCTTCCCTCTTCCTACCGCATGTCGGACTTCCTGACCGGCAAGACCCTCTCCGATCTGACAAAGCAGATCATCACCAGTTGGCCCGTGACCCTCACGGACAACGGCGTGAAGGAGCTGGCCCCCTTCCGGGCGGACGCGGTGACAACCGAAAACGCAATATACGTCACCAAGCCCTATTCCACGATGCAGGTAAGCGCCGAGAGCTTCAGCTCCACCTCCGACGTGCTCTGTTTTTCCGGCTCCATCGGGCTGGACCCCGGCCTTGAAAACGGAAAGCTGGAAACGCTGAGAATTCTCACGAAAACTGACTGGCCTACCGCCTATGTCAGCAGCGTGATGATCGGGGGCAAGTCCTATCCGCTGACGGATCCGCAGTGGAACGCAGGCAACGGATGGTATTACCTGCAGCTCAAAGATCCCGTCGATCTGCCCTGCACCTATTCGATCTACGCCTCTCCCGTTTCCGCATCCAGAGACGTGGAGATCAGCGTGACGGCAGACACTCTCTATAAAGGCGTTCAGAACTACGTCAACGGAAAGGTGGGCGAAGCTGAGGTGAAGCGTCCCGGCGCGTTTATCAGCGTTCCTTCCACCTACGTCTGCGCCGATACGACGCTCGTTTCCGGCATGGCGAAGCCGAACGAGACGGTGGACGTTTACGATAACGGCGCGCTTGTTTCCACCGCCGCAGCCGACTGGTCCGGCGCGTGGGCGGCGAACGTCCAGCTCTATGAGACCGACGATACCTACACCACCGTGCATCAGCTCTGGGCGGAATCGGCCTCCGGCGTGGTCTCCAACACCGCCACGGTCATCCACCGCAAAAACGGGCCGCAGCTGCTGACGCTTAACCTGGTTCTGGACGGCCAGGAAACCGGAGACACCTATTTTTACGTCTCATCCATGGAATTCGCGGAATCCGTGAAATACCGTCTGGTCTTTGCCAACCCCGACCAACTGGAACCCATGAAAGAATGGAACAACGCAAAGGCGGCGGTGAAGGTCTATATGGGCAGCGGCAACATCCTCTTTGTGGAGGCCCTGCCGCAGGAGGACGGCTCCTTTGTCGCCGATCTCGGGAACCTTCACGGCGGGTATATCGAAGGCGCGGAGGCTATCTATATTCCCAAGAACGGCCCGGAAGCCCTGACGCATAATAAGGATGAGAGCTTTTCGCTCACCGCCACCGCCGAAGAGGCGCAGCAGATAGCAGACGCCCTCTCCGACATGCGCGGACTGCTGACCACGGATAAAAAGGGCAAGCTGGTTTACAGCGGGATCACGGACAATCAGTCCTTCCGCGTCAGCTTTGATGAAAACAACAAGGCGACCGTCTCCGGCGGGCTGGCCGGCGCCATCGGCGTAAAAGACAGAAAGACGATGGAGACGTTCCTCACCGATCTGGAAAAGGAGCTCGGCGAGAACGGACTGCGGTATAAGAAGCTGTCCTCCGGGACCGGCAGCGGCAGGAATATCCTTGAGTGGCTGAACGAAACCGGCGCGGTAAAGGCCGCCGAGAATAAAGAGAAAGGCGAAAACGCGACCATCTCCTACAGCCAGCGCACGCAGATCTTCTCCGCAAAGGAAAGCTTTGACAACACAAAGACGTGGCTGTCACGCTATGCGACGGACGCGAAATATTCCGACAACGCAGCCGGCAGCAACCACGCGCGGTACGTCTTCGGCAAGAACACGGCGGCGGATATCTACACGATCACCGACTGTGAATTTGATGAGGACGGCAATTATCTCTCCGGCTCCTACCGCATCACCGCCGAGCTGCTGGCGGATACCACCGCGGCTCCCGCGATCTACACCGCCACCGTCACGGCGGAATTCTTCCCCAACTTCAAGGGCTTTTCAGGGCTGAAGGCGCAGGCACAGGGCGGCGCGAAGAAAGCGCCGGGCTTCCTGTCATTGTTCACCGTAGAGGCGCACGCTTCCGAGGTGGACGTCTCCGG
>CADAMO010000143.1 GCA_902788995.1 Oscillospiraceae bacterium | reverse complement strand
CGATCCCGTCCAGGACCACCTTCAGCCATTCCTCCGTATGGAAGGGCTGCAGTGAAAGCAGCCAGGGGATATCCCCGCCGGGGGCGACGCCGTTTTCGTCGCCCGGGAAAACGTCAAACAGCCCGCCATCCGACACCTGCCAGGACCGCGGCTCCCCGGAGAGGCCCAGCCCCGACAGCACATCGGAAAGCCGCGCCGCGTCCCCGCCCGCCAGCACATACTCCCGGCCGTCATAGGTGAATTCCACGGTATAGGAAGGGGCGGCCTCCGCCGCGCCGGCGGCCGGGGCCGGCAGCACGGAAAAAACGGCCAGCAGGATGGCCAAACAGTACGAAAAGAGTGAGGGATATTTGCTTGTTCCCGGGTGCTTCATCATGCCGTAAGCTCCTTTCACAGTCCCGCGGGGATCTCCCCTTTGGGGGGACTGACCCTTGCTGGCGTATCGCTTCACCGGATCGTTACATTTGTGAAAAAAACCGCGGAGCGCCGTACTTGCCCCTTTGATCCGGGATACACAAAATGATGTGTTTGGTACAGGTACGCACATCATATATTATATATATTTTTTCCCCGAAAGTGTTAAGATTGTATTTCAAGTTCATTAAATTAACGCATTATTTTATGTCTTCCCGGCTTTTTTGCCGGCATTTTCCGGGCTTTCCACACGCGCGGCCGTTCCCGACGCGGACACAATTGATTTTTGCGGCGTTCGGACGTACAATAGGCAGCGCGAAGAACCCCGCCAAGGAGTGATTGCCATGAGCCGCAGCTTTACCCCCGCGCAGCAGATCGAACAGACCATCGTGCGCCGCTATCATGAGGAATTGTGGAGCCCCTTCTGCAAGGCCATCAAGCGCTACGCGCTGATCCAGCCCGGCGACCGCATTGCCGTGTGCATTTCCGGCGGCAAGGACAGCATGCTCTTGGCCAAGCTGATACAGATGCTGCACCGGCACAGCGAGATCCCCTTTGAGGCGCGCTATCTGGTGATGGATCCGGGCTACGCCCCCGAAAACCGCCGGCGGGTGGAGGAGAACGCCCGGCGGCTGGAGATCCCCTGCACGGTGTTTGACAGCGACATTTTTGAGGTGGCCAACGCCCAGGAAAAGAACCCCTGCTTTCTGTGCGCCCGCATGCTCCGGGGATGCCTGTATAAAAAGGCCCAGGCCCTGGGCTGCAACAAGATCGCCCTGGGCCATCACTTTGACGATGTGATCGGCACCACGGTGATGGGCATGTTTTGCGGCGGGCAGCTGCAGGCCATGATCCCCAAGCTGAAATCCAAAAATTTCCCCGGGATGGAATTGATCCGCCCGCTGTACCTGGTGCACGAGGAGCACATCGTGGCCTGGGCCAAGGCCAACGGGCTGGAATTTATCCAGTGCGCCTGCCGCTTTACCGAAAACAGCGCAAAGCACCCGGGCGGCAGCAAGCGGCTGGAGATCAAAAATCTGCTCAAGGAACTGAAAAAAACCAACCCGCACATTGAGGACAACGTGTTTGCCAGCATCCACACCTGTCAGTTGGACACCCTGGTGGGCTGGAAATGCCGGGGCCGAGAATACTCCTTTTTGGACGATTACGACGAGCGGAGACAAGAACCATGCTGAACGAATTTTCCAGAACGCAGCTGCTGCTGGGCCCGGAGGCCATGGTGCGGCTGGAGCGCTGCCGGGTGGCGGTATTCGGCGTGGGCGGGGTGGGCGGCTATGCCGTGGAGGCCCTGGACCTGATCGACAGCGACACGGTGTCCCTGACCAACCTGAACCGGCAGATCATCGCCCTGCACTCCACCCTGGGACAGTACAAGGTGGACGTGGCCGCGGCGCGGGTGCTGGACATCAACCCCCGGTGCCGGGTGACCCCCCGCAGGGTGTTTTACCTGCCCGAAACCCGGGATCAGTTTGATTTTTCCCAGTACGATTACATCGTGGACGCCATTGACACGGTGAAGGGCAAGCTGGCCCTGGCGGAGCAGGCCCGGGAGGCGGGGGTGCCCACGGAAACGCCCGCCCTGCCCCACATCCCGCGCTCGGTATATCAGGAGGTGGGCCATCGAATGGACATTCGCCCGGAAGCACGGTATTCCAGTTATACTGCTATGCGATACCAACCATGTGCTGACCTCGGATTACAGCACGGTGAAGGTCATCGGAGCGGGGGCGGACGCAGTGGACTTCGCCCTCATCAACCTCTGCCAGCGCGGGCGGTTTAAGCCTTGGATTCATGCAAACCAAGAAGTATGACATGAAAGTCGCATTTGAAAACAACCCGAACATGCAGGAGACCTATAAAATGAACCATCCTGGTGTTGATGTGCGAGGGGATGTTTGTGCTGCGGATTATTCTGCGATTCAGAGTCAATATGCTTTACCTCGCACCGATATGTTTACCCTTGCGTTTCTTTCCGAGAATGACCGTCAGTACCATACCAAGGCCCGATACGCCTGCAATGCCGAGCCACAGCAACAGATTGCTATCATCGCCCGTCTGCGGCACGATGATCTTTGCGTTTGTGAACGCTGCCGTCGCGGTAGCATTTGCCGCAATCATCCCTTTATCACCGCTGGAATAGACTTTGTATCCATCGTTTCCGCTTTCTGTTACGGAATAGGTCGTTCCGGCAGGCAATCCGCTGATCGTGATGCTCCTACCGTGCTTCAACTGAACGGTATCTCCGCTCTTGATCGTTCCGCTCTTGCTTCCTGTGTAGCTGTAGCTGCCCTCCGCATTGAACGTGATCGTAAAGGTGAAATATTGATCCTTGTTTGCCAAATTGCCGGTCACGGTCTTTTTCACTGTGAGGCTGCCGTATTCAGGTTCCTCCGGCGGCGGGGTACTATTCTTTGTATTCGTAAACGCAGCCGTTGCCGTAGCATTAGCAACAATCGTTCCGGTATCTCCCGTTTTCGTGGTTACATATCCGTCCGAAGTGTAATCTGCTTCAGTTACTACGTATGTAATACCATCGGGAAGGCCAGTGGCTGTCTTGCTTTCGCCACCCTTTAAGGTGAAGGTGGCTACGCCGTTCGTAAATGACATGTCTCCGTATGTGCCGTTGATTGTTGTATCAGAGAGTGTCACCGTGAAGCTGAACTCTTTATCCTGATCGGCTCCATCACCGGCTACGGTCTTGCTGACCGTCAGATCACCAGTCTTGGGTTCTTCCGGCGGAGGCGGAGTTTTTGTGTTCGTGAAAGCCGCTGTTGCCGTAGCATTAGCGACAATCGTTCCGGTATCTCCCGTTTTCGTGGTTACATACCCGTCCGCAGTATAATCCGCTTCCGCAACCGCATATGTAACACCGTCGGGGAGGCCGATTGCCGTCTTGCTTTCACCGTGCTTTAAGGTGAATTCAGCCACGCCGTTTGTAAATTCCATCTCGCCGTAATCACCGTTGATCGTATCATCGCCGAGCGTCACCGTGAAGCTGAACGCCTTGTTCTGATCCGCTCCTTCTCCGGCTACGGTCTTGCTGATCGTAAGATCGCCGTAGAAAGTGGTCGTCGGCTTCGGCTCATGCTCAAAGCGCACGTCGTTGAGCGCAAGGCTCGAGCCGCTGACGGTGGTCACTCCGTTCGCGTCCACGCTCACGGTGTAGGTGATGCTATCGATCGTAGTCGTCTCGGTCCCGCTGCCCGTGGGCAGATTCAGCTCCACTGCCTTGGTCAGGTCGTTCGTACTGTTGTAGGTGACCTTGCTTACAAAGTACCCGGTATTGGGCGTGTCATTGACAGTGAAGGTCCAGGCCGCGTTAGGCAGCGGCATACGCTTGTCCAGCACCGCATGGATATTCAGTACGTCAGTTGTGTTGATTTCCCCGTCGCCATCTGTATCCGCGTTGACGTATTCGCGGCTGTCGGAAGTGGGCGTGGGGACTCGCCCGTTGATGATATCGTACAAACGTGAGACGTCATCAATGTCGATATCGTTGTCGCAGTCCGCGTCGCCGATAAATCGCACGTCAGCGTCGCTGATCGTGCCGTTGCCGTCGTTGCCGTAGGTCAACACGGCGCCCGGCGCGCCAATGTGCAGCTCCGCCTCGCGGTTGTCGTTCAGCCGAACGTCGTAACCCGCGTCGCTTGTAAAGAAGCGCGCGGGGTCGTCGTTGTTGCCGCCCGCCGTATATTCGCGCGTGAACTCCACGGGCGCGTCCTTGGTCGGCTCTGTCGGCGTCGTTACGCCGATGTCGGCGCCGTCTTTCAGCTCGCCTATAACGTCAATGTACTGGCCGTCCTTCAGGTTTACGTTGTTCTCCTTGCCATCACTCCGCTGGTTTCCGGTGATGATTGGCGTGCCGCTGACCTGGATGATGCCTTTTTCGCCCAGGCCCACGCCGCCGGCATGCATATCCGATACGTTATCGGAGATCTCGCCGCCGGTCATGGTGAACGTCCCGTTGCGGACCGTCACGCCGCCGGCGGCGGAGACGTCGAGGGGTTGGGAATTGCGTAAACGCATCTTGTTCTCAGAAATCTTTCCGCCGCTCATGGTGAACGTACCATGGTTCTCCACGCCGCCGCCGCCGGACCAGTTCCACCAAATATCGCTGTCAGGAACTTCGCCGCTATGGGAAATTTCACCGTCGGTCATGTTGAACGTCCCTGTGTTGTGCACGCCGCCCGTTAGGTTTCCGGAGATCTTGCCGCCGCTCATGGTGAACGTACCGGCGTTGGCCACGCCGGGACCCTCGTGAGCGGAGATCTCGCCGCCGCTCATAGTGAACGAGGAATCTCGGGTTACTCTTACACCGTCATGAAAGTCTCCACAGGGATTGGAAATCTTGCCGCCTTCCATGATAAAGCTTGATTTACCATCTACATACACGAAGCACTGGAAAGCATGTGAACATTCGTTATCGGTGATCTCGCCGCCTTTCATGGTGAAGGTCGAACCGCCTGACATATAAATGCCGGAGCCTAGAGCGCCTCCTCCCGAGTTGCGGGGATCTTGCCGCCGTGCATGGTGAACGTCGACCCGTTTTCCATACATACGCCGCCGCCATTTTCCTCCGACCGGTTATCGGAGATCTCGCCGCCGTACATGACAAAAGTGCCCCCGTACAGGCGTACGCCGCCAGTATTTCCTGCGGTGCAATGGTGCTTGCTGATCTTGCCGTCGTACATAGTGAACGTCGCCCCGGCGGCAACATGCACGCCGCTATTCGTCTCGAGTAAATAATTATAAATTTCACTACCTGCTGGGTAGCGACCGATGATCGAGCCGCCGTACATGGTGAACGTCGCCCCGGCGGCAACGTATACGTCGGAGCCATCGAGGCTGCGTCCGCCTTTGATCGTGCCGGTTCCGTCCGCGCTCGAATCCTTCAAGGTCAGGCTGCCGTTGATCGTAATGGATCTGTTGGCGTCGGAACGTGAATCAGCAGCGCGATCGAGCGTAAAGCCGTTGAGATCGAGCGTCACGGTAACGCCGACGGGAACGGTAAGCGCCGTATCGCCGGCGCCCGCCGTAATACTTTGCGTGAGGGTAACGGTGCCGCCCGCGTTCAGCGCGCTCTGCAGCTCTGCCCAGCTGGTGAGCGCCGGACCGTCAGCAAAAGCTGCCATTGGAAGCATACTGCAAATCATGATCAGTATAAGCAGTGTGGCGATCAGCCTGCTAAGGCGTCCTGTTCTTGTTTTTGTCATAAAAAATCCTCCTTCTTTTTTCTTGAAATAGGATTTGTCTTGTGAACTCCTTCAAGGCAGCGATCTCACATAAATCTTCAAGGTTGATATTTCTTCAGAGCGTTCTCTAAAGCGCTATTTTTTCATTTTGTAAGAGAAAAAGTGTCGATACGCTACGTAACTTGACAACAAAAAAGCACACAGAGCTTTTGGGCAGAGCACGAAAAAAAGGCAGACTTACTCTGTCTGTCTGTCTGTCTGTCTGTCAAGGGTTTTCGTTCATAAGGAACTAATCCCTAGGGAGCCCGCGTAGTCGATGTGGCTACGCGGTTTTCCTTTGTTTTTGGGATGCTTCCAGGGTGATCGGCTCAGTCAGAATGGGGATTTCGATTTGGCCGACGAAGTTGAAGATGATCTCCACCGTCTGCCTACGGTGCCCGGTGGACTTGTCCGCTTCGTGGACAATGATCTTCTTGATGAATTCGTTCACGATGGCGGTAGTCAGCTCGGGGATATCCACATACTTTTCCACCAAGGCGGCGAAACGATCATAGTTATCGCTGTCTTCCCGCTGCTGGTCGATCAGCTCTTCCATGACGGTGATCTCGGTCTTGAGCCGCTCCTGTTCTTCTTCATAACCTGCCATCATTTTCTGATAGCGATCATCGGAGAGCGTGCCGAGAACGTGATCTTCGTACAGGCGGGAGATCAGCTTGTCGATGTCCTCCAAGCGTTTCTTCGCCTGCGCCAGCTGCTTCTGGTTCTGCCAGATGCTGCTGTCCTGCGCTTTCCGGGTGGATTGCATCCACTCCTGTTGGAAAACCTCCGCATCTTCGCGGACGTAGGTGGTTACAGCGCGAATGCGTTCCAGTACGATGTCTCGCAGCACTTCTTCCCGGATGTAGTGACATGTGCATTCGCCACGATTATCTTTATAGCTGGAACACCTGTAATGATCCTGCTTCCCTTCAAAGCTCTTGCAGGTGGCAAAGTGCATCCGCCGTCCGCAGTCTGCGCAGAAGGTGATGCCGGCAAACATGCCTTCTCTTTCAGCGCGCTGGATGCTGCGATGCCGCTGTTGCCGAAGTTCCTGCACTCTGTCCCATAGATCCTTCGGCACGATGGCTTCCTGCGTGTTCTCCGTGATCACCATATCCTCCGGCTTGCTGGGGATGCGCTTCTTCAGCTTATAGGATTTGGAATACGTCTTGAAGTTACAGGTACAGCCAGTGTACTCGATCCGTTCGAGTATCGCACCAACCGTGGCATCAGACCAGTGATACGGATGAGCTTGCATCAGTTTTTCATGCCGTTGATTATACATGGCGGTGGGCATCAAGATTCTTTCTTTTTCCAGGAGCGCAGCGATGCTCTCCGGCCCCTTGCCCTGCATGGCGAGATCGAAGATGCGTCTCACCACTGGCGCGGTCTCCGGATCAATGATCCAGTGTCCCTTCCGCATCGGATCTTCCAGGTATCCGTAAGGCGGGCGGTTGAGATGCTCCCCACGCATACCTTTTGCTCGGATAACTGCGCGCACTTTCCGGCTGGTATCCTTGGCATAGAAATCGTTG
>CADAMO010000142.1 GCA_902788995.1 Oscillospiraceae bacterium | reverse complement strand
AATCACGGTGGCGTCCCCGGCGTCGACCGAAAGGTCGATCCCCTTGAGCACCTGCTGCCCGTGAAACGATTTCGTCAGATTCTTAACCTCTAAAACCATATAACACTAACCACTAATCACTAACCACTAACCACTCTCATCCTCTCGCCGTGTAGGCGCTGAGGCGTTTTTCCCCGGCCCGCTGGATAAAGGTCAGCGCCGTGGAAAAGATCAGGTAGATGAGCCCCACCTCCACGTACAGCAGCAGCGGCTCATAGGTGCGCGCCACGATGCGCTGCGTCACCATGAACATCTCCGTCACCGTGATGTTCGCGGCAAGAGACGTATCCTTCACCATGGAGATCAGGGAGTTGGACAGGGGCGGAAAGGCGGTGCGCATGGCCTGGGGCAGCACGATGCGGCGCATGGTCTGCAAAAAAGACATGCCCACGCAATAGCCCGCCTCGAACTGGCCGGTGGGGACCGCCTCCAGCGCGGCGCGGACGGTCTCGGCGCAGTAGGCGCCCTCGTTCAGTGAAAAGACGATCACCGCCGCGGGAAACGGCGCGATCAGCACGCCCACCCTCGGCAGGCCGTAGAACACCACGAACAGCTGCACCAGCAGCGGCGTGCCACGGAAGATCCAGATATAGCCCCGGATCAGCGGCGTCAGCACCGGCACCTTCACGTAAACGATCATGGCGGCGACGACGGCGATCACCAGCGCGATGGAAAAGGAAATGGCTGTCAGGGGGATCGTCATGGTCAGACCCGGCAGCAGTATTTTGGGGAACGAATCCAGAAACAGTTCCCAGACGTTATTCATACAGACCTCGCAAAGAAATGCTAATTTGATATATTACACATGAACCGGCGGATAATAGCAAGAAAAAGAATGTGAATTTTTTTATGACGGACGCTTGCAGAAAAAGAACCCTTCCCGCGGAGGAAGGGTCTTTCGTCTTATTTCTGAAAAGGAGAATCTTACTTGTTGGCGATCTCGTCGGAGATGCCGGTCACGTCGCCGGCGAAGCCCAGGAAGCGAAGGATGATCATGAACACTTCCTTGATCTTCTTGAAGAAGTTCAGAATGCCGGTGGCCTGCTCGTCGTCCTCATGCACCAGGGACTCAAAGGGAACGCTGGTATCAATGGGCTCTTCATAGATGTCGTAGGTGACCTGCACGGCGTTGGCCTTATCCAGCTCCACGGGGTCGCTCAGCTTCTTGAAGACGGCGATCTTATCCACGGGGTTGCCGTCCGCGTCCGTGGTGTGCATGGTGCGGGCATACTCGGCGACGGCGGTCACGGTGAAGATGAACTTGCCGGAAACCATGAACTCGCTGAAATCAACGCTGGTCTCGGCGGTCAGGATCTCGTCGGTCATGGGCACGTAGACCCACTTTTCATCCTTGTCGTCATAGTCCCATCTGGACAGGGTCACTTTGTATTTGACCACGCACTCGGTGTCGTAGCCATCCGTCTCCGCATAAGCGGGCACGTCAACCGCGTCCCATGAGGCGATTCCGTCGGCGGTCAGGGCCAGATTGGCCGGGGCGGCGGGCGCCGGATACTTCTCCTCCGCGAAGGAGATCACGGAAAAGAGGGAACAAACCATCAATACGGCAAGAAAAACAGAAAGAACTTTTTTCATCATTATTGCCTCCGTTTAAGATTGATCATAAAAACGATATGACTTCGCTTACTATTTTAACTGATTTTTCCGTCAATTACAAGTATTTTTTTATATTTTTCTTGAGAAAACGGATGCGCCGCAGCGCAAAGCGCTTTCGTTGCCGCCTTCGCTTTGCCGGAAGGGCGGCGTCGGCGGGCGATATGTTCGTTTGCTCTCACGAAAAAACGGACGGCTGCCCGCGCGCCCGATCAGTTGAACTGATCGGCGGAGGTACACACAAAGGCGTAAACGCTGCCGTCGGTAACGTCGGTGGAATCCACGCCGGTCATGGCGTACTCGCCGTCGATATAGAACGCCCAGTAGACGCGGTCCTTGTTGTAATCCGCCCGCTGCCCGCCGATCTCCTTCACGTAGAGGCCGTAATCGCCCTCCACGCCTTCCACCAGCCCCAGCGCCTTCAGCGCCGCGCCCACGGTGGTCTCATCCGTGGCGATATCGTAGGCCTTGGTCGAGCCGTCCTCAAAGGTGACGGTGAACCAGAACTGATGCGCGCCCTCTCCCAGCTTTTCCGCGTCGGAGAGATCCACCGCGCCGGTGGCGGTGGCAAGGTGGGAGGATGCGGGGGCTGTCCCGCTGCCGCAGGCGCAGCAGACCGCCAGCATCAGCAGCACACAGCAGACCGCCGTCAGTCGTTTCAGTTTCGTCATGTCAGAGCCCTTCCTTTTTCCGCGGCGGCAAATGCGCCGCGCCGGTTTTCTTTTCGTATTGTACCACCACCCGCCGCAGGGGACAAGTACTTTTTTTCAAAAAACGGTTTTCATCCCGGGAAAAATGAATTATAATGGATAAAGAAATGCGGAACAGGAGGAAAACGCCGTGTTCGTACTGGAACGGACCTACGATTTCAAAGAACTGACGCGCCACAACGTGCACACCCATTCGGTGCTGTCGCTTTGCGCCAAGCGGGAGATGACGCTGGAGGCCATGATCCGCCGGGCGGAGGCGGAGGGCCTGAAAACGCTGGCGGTCACCGACCACTCCGACCCCGGCGACGATATCGACACCTACGCGGGTTTTCTGGCGTATAAAGAGCAGCTGAAGCGGATCGAAACCCCGGTGCGGGTGCTGATCGGCGCGGAGCTTTCCGCCTACGGGGTGGGCAAATTCGGCGAGCCCTATGAAGTGGACAAGGCGCTGGATTTCGCCAGTTATTCCCACATCCACTATCACCTTGATTCCTGGGAGCACCCGGAGGACCGCAGCCCCCGGGGCTACGCCGCCCACGAGCTGGCGGTGCTGAACGCCCTGTTTGAAACGGATCGGGCGGACAATATCGCCCATCCCTTCTCCCCCACCAAGATGCACTTTTTCAGCGAAGAGCAAAAGGCGGAAACGCTTGCCGCCCTCACGGACAACGAGCTGGGGGATATCCTTGAAAAGGGCGAGCGCGCCGGGTGCAGCTGGGAGATCCACACCCCCACCTTTCTGCAGTTCACGGCGTTTTCCCGCCGGTTTTTTCATCTCGGGCGGGAGATCGGCGTCCATTTCTGCGTGGGCACCGACGCCCACACCCTTTCCGCCCTGTCCCCGGCGGGCCTTGCCGAACGGCTGGCGGCGGCCGCCGAGGGAAAGCGCCTGCCATAACCGTGCGTTTCCGCCATTTGCCGGTTGACGCTTTTGCACAGATATGATAAAATAAACGCAATCTGTCCGCCGTTCCTTCGGAAGGGCGGAACCCATTCAGAAAGGAGATCAACGATGAAAAAGACCGTTCTTTCTCTGCTGCTGGCCGTTTGCCTGCTGCTGAGCTGCGCACCGCTCGCCTTCGCCGACGGGCCCACCTTTTCCGACCCGGCTTCGGCCGCGGCCTACCTGAAGGAACACATGCTGGCAAGGGAGCCGGAAATCGAATTCAGCTATCTCGCGGCGAAAGACGCCGTGGGCGAACTGAACCGCGCCAGCCTTTCCGCCTATTTTTCCGAGGCGTGGGACGCCATTGAGGCCAACGTCTTCGCCCATACGGGCGTTGGCAGCGAGGGCGATTACCTGCTGCACAACCTGGGGGAACACGGCTACCAATACGGCGTCAGCTATTCTTCCATGGATACCGAAGTCACCTACAGCGTGACCGCCACCGCCGACTATTACACCACCGCCGCCCAGGAGAAACAGGTAACGGACGCCGTCGCAAAGGCGCTGGCGGGGCTGGACCTTACCGGGAAAAGCGATTATGAGAAGGTCCGCGCCATCACGGATTATATCTGCGAAAACACCGAATACGATTACGTTCACCTGAACGACGATACCTATGATCTGAAATACTCCACCTATGCGGCGCTGATCAACGGCGCCTCCGTCTGTCAGGGCTACGCCACCCTCTTCTATCGCATGGCGCTGGAGGCGGGTCTCGACTGCCGCGTGATCTCCGGCGTCGCCAACAACGGACAGGCGACGGAGGCCCACGCGTGGAATATTGTGCGGGTCAACGGGAAATATTATTTACACGACGTTACGTGGATCGACGGAACGGGCGACGACAGGTATTTTCTGAAGGGAAGAAACGGCTTTTCGGATCACGCGTCCGATGCGGAATACAACACGGACGAATTCAAAGCCCGTTACCCGATCGCAACAGCGGATTATGACGCGAAGAACGAGCAAGAGTGCGTGCACCAATGGGATAACGGAACGGTAACGAAAGCCGCCACCTGCAAGGAGACAGGGGAAGTAACCTACATCTGCATTCTCTGCCATGCCGCAAAAACAGAGCAGCTCCCGAAAACAGAGAGCCACAGTTGGAACAACGGCCTCGTCACCACCCCCGCCACCTGCACCGCGGACGGCGTAAAGACCTTCACCTGCGCCGTCTGCAAAGAAACAAAGACCGAGCCTGTGAAGGCGACCGGGCACCAGCCCGTGACCGACAAAGCCGTACCGGCCACCTGCACCAAGGACGGCAAGACCGAGGGCAGCCACTGTTCTGTCTGCGGCGAGGTGCTGACCGCGCCAAAAACCGTCAAGGCGACCGGCCACCAATGGGATAACGGCAAAATCACCACCGCCCCCACCTGCGTCGAGGACGGTGTGAAGACCTTCACCTGCACCGTCTGCGGCCAGCAGAAGACTGAAAAAGCGGCCGCCACGGGCGAGCACGCCTTCAGCGAATGGACGGTGACGAAGGAAGCCACCGCGGACGAGGAGGGCGAAGAGAGCCGCTTGTGCGCCGTCTGCCTGACGAAGGAGACGAGAGCCATTCCGAAGCTGACCCCCACCGAACCCGAACAGCCGACGAAGCCGGACTACACCCCCGGCGACGTGGACGGCGACGGTAAGATCACCTCGGCGGACGCCCGGCTGGCGCTGCGGCGCAGCGTAATGCTGGAGGACTACCCCGAGGGCAGCGCCGCTTACCTTGCCTGCGACGTGGACCATGACGGCAAAGTCACCTCCGCCGACGCCCGGCTGATCCTCCGGGGCAGCGTGGGGCTGGAAGACGTCACCCTCTGGTAATCTGCCGCGAACGAATCAACGCGCAAAGAAAAACAAACCATCCCTGTCATACAGAGAAAACGGAACCGCGTCCCACGGGACGCGGTTCCTGTCGTTTGCCGGCGCTTTTGTTCTTCATGATAAAAAAATGCAGGATAAAACAATCTGGATTTTTCGGGACAAAACCGTAGCACGCTGCCTCAGCAGCGTTGCAACGCAGTTCCGATTGTTACTGTAAAGATCATGTGGCGGGTCAGGCTTCGTCCGGTTCCCGGATGGGCGGCTGAAAACCGAGAAATGCCTGCACCATTTTCGGATGATGGATCACGAAGTGGATGGCGGGGCTTTTGTTTTTGGACACGATCACCAGCCGCTCGCCGACGACCGAATAGCTGAGATTCCGGAAGGCCGGCGCGGGATCCGGCGCAAGGATCATATTCGGGCGATCCGCGGCGTAGGCCCGGGTGGCCTCCAGATGGGCGCGGTAGATCTCATAGGTATAGGGAATATCCGTTTCAAAAAAGAGGCCGGAAAGCGAGAGGTTCAGCGGCGACGCCGCAAACTGCTCCGGGGTGAGCACCGGCACACACAATTCGATCCGCGGGCACTCCGACAGCGCTTCGGCGCCGGCCGCCGCTTCGTCGCGGTAACGGCGGATCCGCCGGGCGTCGGGTTCCGACACGCCGTTTTCCGTCAGCAGCCCGTCCAGCAGCTCCGGCGGCAGCGTGAACACCGGCAGGCTCCCGGTGACGATGCGCCGTTCCTCCCGCGTCGGCAGGCCGCGCAAAAAGCCCGCGAAGGCCTCCGCCCGGTCGCTGCGGTAGATCTCCATCAGCGGACGCGCGGCGGCCAGCAGCCGTTCCGCCTTGCGGCGGTAAAACCGCAGATCCTCTTTGCTCTTGGTCAGCACGTAGCGCCCCTCGCTCTGACGGCCCGCGATGGCGCTCCCCTCCAGCGCCGCCGCGCCGGAGACCTTCAGCAGATGGGAAAACACGCGCCCCTGCGCGCCGGGCAGATAGTAAGGCTCGATCTGCCCCGTCATATACATGGGGATGTTGCCCTCCAACCCCAGCATCATCTCCGGAAAGGGCCGGTAGACGTCGTGAATGATCTTCAGCCGCAGCCCCTTTTTCAGCATCATCGCCATGCCGGCCAGCCATTTTTTAGCAAACTCCGGGTCGTCGGCCATCTCCTCAAGGGGCATATCGCTGTAAAGAATGCAGTCCTCCATGGAGCGGGAGAGCACCGTTGCCCGGATAAAATCCAGCTCGCTTTCCATCATCTCGGCGGTACCGGTGTATATTTTCGTCGTGGGCAGCTGGAAAGGGATCGTCGGCAGGCGTATTTTGTCAAAATGGATGGCGCGGATATAGGCGTTGAGATCGAAGGAATCCACGTTCTGCAAAAACCGGTTGATGGGGTCCTCCGCCCGGGTCCGGTTGGAGCCGAGCCACTGCACAATGGCCGCATACCGCGCGTCGGCGTGGGTCAGCTCGTCTTTTTCACACCCCAGCAGCGCAGCGATCGCCGCGATATCCGCTTCCGCAGTATAGCGGCGGGAGAGGTACCCGGCGATATTCGCGGTGAATTCGCCGATATTTCCGGGGCGGCGCTGTCCCGAAAGCACCTTTGAGATATGGGAGGGATCGTAGGCGCACGCCCGCGCCAGCGATACGCCGCGCACGTCCAGCGTCTTCAGCAGAGCCTTCAGATTGAACAGAAACACGTCGTATTCGATCTGCAGCCCCGGACGGACGGCGGCGTTCAGCGCGTCGAGCACCGCCTCTTTCGGGTGATCTGCGCCCCTTTCCTCCGCCAGCGCGGCGATCCCGGCGGCCAGCTTTTCCATCTGCGCGCCGTTGTACGCCGGTTCCCGCTCCCCCGTGCAGTAACGGCTCAGCGCGCTGTCGCTCACGCCGGAAGCCCGCGCCAGCGCGGCGCGGGTGGCGTTCAGCTCATGCAGATAGTCGTTCAGGATTTCGCTGAAAGTCATCTTTCCGTTCTCCCATACTTTTTCATTATTACTTCGGCAATTAAATAATTTGAATGATAAACGACGGTTTTATGATTGCCGAAGTAATATTTCGCCATGTTTTTTGCCGTAAAACGGCAAAAAA
>CADAMO010000141.1 GCA_902788995.1 Oscillospiraceae bacterium | reverse complement strand
TGATTCTGGCGGACGAACCCACCGGCAACCTGGACGAAGCCAACGAGAACATCGTGCTGGACATCTTCCGCCAGCTCCACAAGGAGGGAACCAGCCTCATCGTCGTCACCCACGACCCGGAGGTGGGCGAAGTGGCCCAACGGATCGTCCGGCTGGAGCACGGCAAGATCCTGTACGACAAAAAGAACGAGCAGTTTGCGGAACAGTAATATCCCGTAGCACGCAGCCTCAGCTGCGTTTTCTGCGCAAATGTTATAGGGAGGAAATACAAAGATGAAACATAACGGATTGATCAAAGCCGCTGCTGCGGCTGCCGCGCTGCTGCTGGCGGCGTCTTCGCTGGCGGGCTGCGGCAAGACCAAAACGCCCGCCGCCGTCAACTACGCCGACGGCACCTATACGGGCAGAAGCTCCGATTTCCAGGCGGATGAAAGCGGCAACGGCGCGGGCTACGGCGAGGTGGAGCTCACCGTCAGCAATAACCGTGTGGTGGCATGTACCTTCGCCCTTTACGAGCTGGACGGCACGAAAAAGGACGAGACCTATGGCGCGGGACTGTCGCAGGAAAACCGCCTGAAGGCGCAGAAGGCCGTGCAGGCGGCGGACAAATACGCCCAGAGCATGGCGGAGCAGGGGAGCCTTGACGGAGTGGACGCCATCAGCGGCGCCACCATCTCCCACAGCGAATTCATCGAAGCGGTCAACGACGCCCTCAGCAAGGCCGCCGTGAACTGATCGGGTAACACCTATGAAACACAGACGTATCGCCGCCCACGCGCTGGGTACTGTCGCCGCCGTCTTTCTGCTGGCCGTGCTGCCTCTGCTCACGCAGTTCCCCCTCACCGGCAAACCGGTGGACGCGGTGAGCAGCGCCACATTGGAGCTGCCTGACCAGCCATCGGGGGAATTTTACGTATTGCTGAATACCGCCCTCCACGACGGAACGATGGAGGACTGGCGGCAGTTTTTCACCGGGGAAGCCCTTCCCGTGATCTTTGAAGACCTGCGCTGTTCCGCGGCAAAAGGGGACGCTTCCGGCGTGCAGCTGGCCCAGCGTTTTCAGACCCAGCTGCCGGAGAATCAGATGCGGCTGCGGACGGAAAATCCCACGCTGCTGGTCTCCAAGATCGAGGCCGGAAGGCTGGACGTGGCGGTGCTCTCCCGAGAGATGGCGGAGGCGCTGCAATTGCGCCCCGAAACCTTACAGGGCGTGACGGTGATCACGGTGACGGGAGGCGACATGGCATGAGAAAGCTGAATATGGCGTTGGTTGCCGGAATGCTGGTTTCCTTCCTGGCCCACGCGATCATGGGCTCGATGCGGCTGTTAGGGGGCGATTCCGCGCCCGTCGCCGCCGTGGCCTGGGTCACGCTGGCGCTGGCGGCGGCACACGTGGTCGTCACCACCGTGCTGACCGCGCAGACGCTCCACGCCCGCCGACGGTCAGGCGCGGGTTATTTCAGGGACAACAAGCTGTTCTGGATCCGGCGGATCAGCGGCTTTGCCATCCTCATTCCGCTGGTGATGCACCTGGTGATCTTCCGCTCCGCCAACGCGGACGTCTACCGTTTGCAGGTGTTTACCGCCGGGCGGATGATCTCGCAGATCCTGCTGGTGCTGGCCATTGCGCTACACGTGCTGACCAATATCAGACCGGCACTGATCGGGCTTGGTATAAAGGACAATAAAGCCTTCGCCGTGGATCTGCTGTTGGTCTTGTCCGTGCTGCTGCTGATGTTCGCCGCGGCCTTCGCGGTATATTACGTCCGCTGGGCGGCGGTCTGAGGTGACGGGTATGGAACAGAACAAACAAGTGAACGTGGTCGGCGCGGGGCTGGCGGGCCTTGCCGCCGCCATCACGCTGGCGGAACAGGGCGTCGGGTGCCGACTGATCTCCGCGCAGCCCTCCGAACGGGCCCAGTCCGTGCTGGCGGAGGGCGGCATCAACGCGGCGCTGGATACCATGGGCGAGCACGACACCCCCGCCGAGCACTTTGCGGACACCATGCGGGGCGGCTGCTTTTTGGAGGCGGAATCCGCCGTGCGCAACCTGACGGACCACGCCCCGGAGGTGGTGCGCTGGCTGGTGCGTCTGGGCGCGCCGCTGATGGCCAAAGACGGCCAACTGATCCTGCGGAACTTCGGCGGGCAGAAGAAAAAACGTACCGCCTACGCCAAGGCCAGCACGGGAAAGATCATCATGACCGCCCTCATCGACGAGGCGCGCAAATACGAGGCGCAAGGGCTCATCCGGCGATATCCCCACCACGAGCTGACGGGGATCACGGTGGAAGACTGCAATCTGAAATCCATCGCCGTGCGGGACCTCTTTACGCAGGAAATGCGCGCCTTTACGGGACGCACGATCCTCTGTACCGGCGGCCTCAACGGCTTTTTTGAGGGCATGACCACCGGCACCACTCCCAACACCGGCAACGCCGCCGCCATCGCCTTCTCGGCCGGTGTGGCCTTCGCGAATCTGGAGATGATCCAGTACCACCCCACCACTATGGGCATCACCGGCAAACGGATGCTGGTGAGCGAGGCGGCCCGGGGCGAGGGCGGCCGTCTGTTTATTATGAGGGACGGTAAACCATGGTACTTTATGGAAGAAAAATACCCGGAGCTGGGCAACCTGATGCCCCGGGACGTGATCTCCCGGGAGATGGTCTTCGTCAAGCGGGAGAAGGGCTGCGAGGGCGAGGTCTGCCTCGATATGCGGGCGTTGGACGAATTCGTCTGGCAGCACAAGCTCTCGGACCTGCGGGCGGAGATCATCGCCTACCAGCACATCGACCCGAAGACCGACCCTGTCCCGGTGAGCCCCGGCATCCACTTTTTCATGGGCGGCGTCCGGGTGGACGACCGGCACGAGACCAACGTCAAGGGCCTGTTCGCGGCGGGGGAGGCGGCGTGCAAATACCACGGCGCCAACCGGCTGGGCGGCAATTCCATGCTGGGGGCCACCTTCGGCGGCCGGGTGGCGGCCCTGTCGGCGGCACAATCCGCCGGGCATTCCGAAGAAACGGTCCTGACGGAGGCCCCGCCGGAACCCTCCCATCCGGAGTGCCGCGCCGAGCTGCGGGAGATTCTGCTGCAGGGTCTTGGCATCGTGCGGACGGCGTCAGAAATGCAAAAGGCCGAAGAAGCGATGTCGCTGAAATGCGATGCGGAGCAACTGACGGCCATCGACCGCAGCCGCGCCCTGCTGGGCCTTGCCATGCTCCAAAGCGCTCTGGCGCGAAAGGAGAGCCGCGGCGCCCATTACCGGGAGGACTTCCCGGAGCGGGATGAGGCCTTCCGGAAACTGACGCTGGCCACCTGCGAAAACGGAGCGATCCGCCTGCGCTTTGTCAGCGCCGACGCCGGGGAGGTGGATTGAAATGACCTACACGCTGAAAATTCTCCGCCGGGAGCGGAATGTCCAAGCCTCTTACTGGGAGTCTTTCACTTACGAAGCCGTGTCGGAGGGCGATACCGTGGCCTCCGCACTGACAGCGCTCAACACTTCTACTAGTCCAAAAAACGCGGAAGGGGAGTCCTCCCGTCCCATCGAATGGGAGTGCAGCTGCCTGCAAAAGCGGTGCGGCGCCTGCGCCATGGTGATCGACGGGCGGCCCCGTCTTGCCTGCGACGCCCTGCTGAACGAGAGCAAAACGGGGGAGCTCCGGGTGGAGCCGCTGCGCAAATTCCCGGTGGTCTGCGACCTGACCGTGGACAGGACCATCCTATACGACAACCTGAAAACGCTGAGGCTGTGGCCCTCCGTCGAAGCGGAACTGGCCGACGAATGCCGGGATCTGGCCTATGAATCCTCCGAGTGCATCCAATGCGGCTGCTGTCTGGAGGTGTGCCCCAACTTTTACGCGGAAGGGCCCTTCTTCGGCATGGCCACGGTGCCGCTTACCACGCGGCTGCTGACGGAGCTTTCACCCGCCGATTACCGGGAGATCGCCCGGCAGTACGCGAAGCATACCTTTGCCGGGTGCGGCAAATCGCTGGCCTGCAAGGACGTGTGTCCCCGGCGCATCGACACGGAAAAGCTGCTGGTCAACGCCAACGCGCTGGCCGTGTGGAAACGGAAAAAGGAGAAGAGAAAATGATTGTGAACAAAGAAAAATGCCGGTTCGGCGCAACGGATCTTTTACTGATTGCGGCTGCCTGCCTGTTCGCCGTGGGGATCCGGCTGTGGTTCCCGGTCTGCGGCGGCATGGAGGGCAGTGCCGTCACCATGTCCTGCCACTGGGCGGGGGAAGCCCTCAAGGCGTTTTCCATTTTGTTTTCAGCCTTCGGTGTGATCCATCTGCTGACGCCGGACGGAAAAATGAAGGCGGGCATGGATCTGGCGCTGGCGGGGCTGTCTGTTCTGGCGATGCTGCTGCCGGGCAACGTGATCCATATCTGCGCCGGGGCGGAGATGGCATGCCGGGCGAAAACCCTGCCGGCTACGCTGGCCTTCGGTGCGGTTTTGCTGCTGCTGGCGCTGGCTGACCTGTTCTGGTATCTGACGCGCGGTGCGGCGGCAAAGCACCGCAGGAATGGGTAAGTGGCTATGAAATTTGCCTTTGACCTCGCCGTAAAAACGGCGCTGCGAAAGCCCTTCCGTTCCCTGGTTACGGCGCTGCTGGCGGCGCTGTTGGCGTTTTCCGTCTTTGCGGGGGGCTTTACCGTTATCAGCCTCAGAAACGGGCTTGACTGCTATCAAAAGCGCCTGGGGGCGGATATCGTCGTGACCCCCAACGCCGCCAAAGGCCACGGCACGGTGGACGATATCCTGCTGCAGGGCGTGACGGGCAACTATTATATGTCCCAAAAAGAGATCGATAAGATCGCCGCCGCCGAGGGCGTGGCTGCCGTCTCGCAGCAGTTTTTCCTGACCTCGGCCAAAGCCAGCTGCTGCTCCACCCGGGTACAGATCATCGGCTTCGACCCCGAAACGGATTTCACCGTTCTGCCGTGGATCGCCGAAAGCCGGTCCGGCGGCTGTCCGCCCGGCGAGGTGGTGGTCGGCGCGAATATCAACGTCCCTGCGGACCGCACGGTGACCTTCTACGGACAGGACTATCCCGTCGCAGCCCAGTTGGAATCCACCGGCACGGGGCTTGACGCCGCCGTTTACGCCGACCGGGAGACCGTCGTCGGTATGGCAAAGAGCGCCGCGCGGCTGCTGGAGACCAGCCCCTTTCAGGGGGTGGATATCGCCACCGCCGCTTCCGCCGTCCTGATTAAGGTGGCGGAGGGCGTGGATGTGCAGACGGTGGCGGACGATATCAACATCCACGTCACCAAGGTGCAGGCCACCCCGGCCAGGAGCATGGTCTCCGGCATCGCCCAGGGGCTTCAGGGCGTTTCCGGCGTCATCGGCGCCCTCATCGGCGCGGTGTGGGCGCTGGCGCTGATCGTGCTGATTGTTGTGTTTGCCCTGCTTTCAAATGAACGGAAAAAGGAATTTGCCGTGCTGCGGGCGGTGGGCGCGTCGCGCCGGGTCCTCACGCGGGTGATGGCCTGCGAAGCGGCGCTGGTGAGCGGCGTCGGCGCTCTCGTCGGCGCGGGGCTCGCGCTGCTCGTCTCCATCCCCCTGTCCGGGACGCTGAAAAACGCCCTTTCCCTGCCGTTCCTGAGGCCGGGCGCGGGCGTGATCGTCATTCTTTTCATCGGCGCGCTGATTCTGTCGGTGCTGGCGGGCCTGTTGACGGCGGGCGCGTCGGCGCGGAAGATTACCGGCGGGGAGACCGGCTTGCTGCTGCGGGAGGATACGTGATATGGAGATCAAAGCGGAGGGAATCGCCCGGACCTTTTTCCGGAAGGGGCGGGGAACCAACTTTTTTTACGCGGTGCATCCAACGGATCTGACGCTCCGGAGCGGTACGCTGACGGCGGTCGTCGGGAAATCCGGCAGCGGTAAAACGACGCTGGCCAATATGCTGTGCGGGCTGTTGCGCCCCACCGAAGGCCGCGTGCTGTTTGGCGGCGAGAACGTGTACGCATGGGACGACCGGCGGCGTTCGGAATGGCGCAGCCGTAAAATCGGCGTTGTGCCGCAGGTATCCAGCGGTCTGCAAAGTCTGACGGTCTTAGAAAACGTGGTTCTGCCATCGGCCATGTACGGCGGCGCGGACAGGACCGGCTTCGCCCGGGAATTGCTGAAAACCCTCGGCGTCGCGGAACTTTCCGACGTGTACGCGGGGGAGCTTTCCGGCGGGGAAGCGCGCCGGATGGCCGTCGCCCGGGCGCTGATCAACGTTCCGGAACTGATCGTCGCGGACGAGCCGACGGGCGACCTGGACCCGGAGATGACCCGCACGGTATTCGGCCTTTTGCGTAACGCTGCGGAAAAAGGCGCCGCCGTGCTGCTGATCACCCATGAGGAAAACGCTGCTGCTTTCGCGGATCGTGTCTTCGTCATGGAAAAAGGAACGCTGTCGCCCGGATTCTGAAAAAACGGTTGACAACCCATGGACAGTCTGATATAATAGCAAGTGGTTAGTTGGAGCTAACCACTATTTTTTGGATAAAGATTAGTGCTTGCTAACTACAGATGGTGCAATATGTCAGAGGAATTATTGATCCGTCACTGCGCGCCGACGCTGGCGGGACTGAAAACCGGAAATCTGTTCAACGCCGCCTTTGAAAGCGAAAGGGCGCTGCGGGAAACTGCCTGTCAACTGAACCGGCGCTTCCGGCGCAAAGGGCTGCAGGTGGTGCCGCTCCGCTACCGGAACGGGCGGGCACTGCTGTACGTCTACCGCCCCGGAAGGCTGGCGGAGGATCTGCTGCATGAAACCGCGGTCGGTATTCTGACGGCGGGCGGCTACCGGCCGGAAAGTCCCGCAACGTGCATCGCCTGTCTGCGGCGCAAGCTCCGGGAGAATGAGGACTTTCCCCATGAGATCGGCCTGTTCCTTGGCTATCCGCCGGAGGACGTGGCAGGGTTTATCTGCAACAAGGCGGAAAACTGCAAATGCGTCGGCTTCTGGAAGGTCTACGGGGATGAGGCCGCGGCACAGAAGACGTTTGAACGGTTCAAAAAGTGTACCGCCGTCTATACCGCGCAGTACGCGCAGGGCAAAAGCATTGAGCGGCTCATCGTGGCCGTTTGAAACAGAATGAGACACAGAGGTGCTCATTTGGAGGAATCGGAATGTTTTGGGATAATGTAGCCGGTGTATATGACGTATTCGTCAACGTCATTACTGCTCCACCAATTCATACTTGAAGATTTCTGCTTGTCTAAACGCCGCAATACGGCGTCAGAAATCCTCGACAGGCGACAGCCTGTCTTGCGGTTT
>CADAMO010000140.1 GCA_902788995.1 Oscillospiraceae bacterium | reverse complement strand
TTTTTGTGGTGATTAAAATATACTATGAAAGTAGCGACCGGGCAACCCTTTCGGGCTACCCGGTCGTTTTTTGTGGAGCTTAATGCAACAGCCCCTTCCTGATTTGTTTTTACCGCTTCGCCTGTCGCTGGCGGCGGACGATATAGAGGATCGCTTTCGTCCCCCGCAGCGCGTATTTGCCCCAGTTGCCCTTGATCCCCGTCAGCAAAGGCGAGCGCAGCTTGCGGTCGCCTGCCGTGGGGGTCGCCGCGCCGGTAGAGACGTTCTGCCCGGCAAAGGGGGAAAGGGGGCCGTCCGCGCCGGTGACATAGGCCCCGTCGGCGAAGGCCAGCAGCTCGTTCAGGAGGTTCTCTTCCGGAAAGCCTCCCTCAAAGGGCCGCAGGCAGAGCATCGCCCGCTCCCGGCTGCCGTTATAGGACGGGGCAAGGCTTTTGCCCTGGGGCGCGATCAGCGTGTAGGTCAGCGGAATGCGGTCGCCGGAGCGGTTCGGGTGGTGTCGCTGGCGGCCGGTAAAGGTGCCAAAGGGGTTCATTGTCACTTTTCCGTCCGCCCCCAGCCGCATGGGGCAGCAGGCCATGGCGGAAAGCACGCAGCGGGCGTGCCCCAGCAGCAGGCCGGTGCTGCCGTCGGTGAGGCCCGCCATGCCCGCCGTCAGCTGGTTGTTGAAGGAATCCAGCGTCCGGTTACGGGGATCCGCCTCTCCGTAGGAGGCGACGCGGAAGGAGGAGACGTCCCCCTCGAAATTGCGCTTGAGGACGGAGATATCACCCTTCAGCCGGGGCGTCAGACAGAAGGGGGCGGCCTCCTCCCATTGCATATCGGTATAGCGGCCAAGCGTGGAATTCTCCGTGGAGACGGCGTCCCGCTCCGCCGTATAGGGATAGGTCACGTCGGTGAGGACGAAGATCCCCTCCAGGGCTTGCGAGGTGAAGAAGGTAAAGGAGAAGCGGCCCTGCCTGACGGCCCCGGGCAGCGGGACGGCGCCCGACAGGCGGACGGCCTTCCCCCCTGAAACAGGCGGGTATTCCGTCCGGTCAAAGCGGAAATCCACCCGCTTGCCGCCGTAGGTCAGGTAGGAGGCCAGGAAACCGTCGTCCCCGATCGTCCTTCCTTTGTAAGTCAGCTCTTTGATCCGGTGGTCGGCGGAAAAGGTCAGCTTCGCCCCGCCGCTCTCCAGAAACGGCTCCGTTCCGGCGGGGCCGTTTGCAGGTTCCGCCTCTGTCGCCTTAATCAGGTATTTGTCTTTTACTTCGTCAAAGCGCAGCATCAGGAAAGCGCTGCCGTCCCCCATGGGGATCGCGGTCGCAGCAATCAGGCCTTCCCCCGTCACGCGGAAGGGGCGGTCCCCTTTGCAGGCAAGCTGCACGCATTGCAGCGTGGTCCCCGTGGTATTATGGACCGTCAGCGGCCCCGCCGGATCGGCGGCGCGGTCGGTCAGCTCCTTTGCCAGCGCGTCGGCGGCCGCCTCCCGCTGGGCGTTCAGCACCGGTGAGGCCAGCCCGAAGTGGGTGGTGGAAAGCAGGCGCACCCGCCGCAAAAAGTCCGCTTCGTCCGGGGCGGTTTTCGCCGCATTGCGGCTGCGTTCAATGGCGGTCCAGATCTTCCGGTTGTAGGGCTTCTCCGCCCAGCTGGCGTAGCCAGTGAAATTGCCGTCCGCCGTATCCTGCGTAAAGCGGATCTCTCCTGCGGGGCCGTGATTTTTCAGGTAGCCGCCGGGGGTGTCGAACACCACATAGTCCAGATCCGCCACCTCCTTTACCAGCCCCCGGATGCCGTCGGTATTGGCAAGGCGACGACCGATGAGGGGCAGGTCGAGGCTCTCCCAGAAGATCGCGTCCGCATCCATATTGATAAAGAGGAACAGGTCCCGGTCGACCCCGCCGGTGAGCTGCTTTTGCCGCAGATCCTTTACCCACGCCCGCAGGCAGCCGGCGTCGCACACGTCGGCGTTGGAATAGGTGGGGATCACCGTGAGCCCTTCCCCCCGGTATGTGAAGGTCAGCGGATTAAAGGCCTTTTCGTCCTCCAGCGGCGGGATCAGCGTGCGGAAGGCGTCAAAGGGAACGCAGGAATAATACAGGCACACCGCCTTCACGCCCAGCCGGTTATACGTATGCACCTGCGAGGGGGTGAACATGACCTCCTGCGGGCGCACGATGCGCTCATAGCTGCCGAACAGATCCCGCAGACCGGAGCCCTGCGGGTTGGCAGCCGCCAGCTCCACGGAGGCTTCCAGCTCGTCGGGCTGCATGGCTCCCAGCGCCCCGTTGGAATAGCCCATGATGATCTGCTCGTCGCCCCGCTCCTTCACCCGGCGGCGCATGCCCTCGATAATATCCGGTGCGTATTCCGGCAGAATCTTTTCCAGCGAAAAGAAGTTTTCGCAGTCCCAGGTGCCCTTCACGGGGATCCCCGCGTCGTTGAGCTCGTCCAGCGCCGCGATGATCTTCCGGATGATGCGGATATCAGAGCCGAAGCCCTGCCCGTCGGGGGTATCCCCCCGGTATGAGTGGTAGCAGTTGACGTGAAAGCCGTAGGCAATATGGATATGCCGTTCCATGCGCATCCCTCCCACGCCATCATAGCATATCCGGCGGCGTGATACAAGACGGGAAGCGAACAAATCCGCTTTTTCTGTTGCCCGGCGAAGGGTTGCGTTCTCAAAAAAAGGGTGGAAAACCGCGGCGGGTTGTGTTATGATGGTAGCGGAGCGCGGGATATCAACGCGACGGGCCGCGGCGAAGCAGCGCCGCCGGGTCGCCCTTTCCGCCGCGCTTTATCACAAAAAAAAGATGACAAGCCATAAAGGAGACGGAGTGTTATGATGAAAATCGGCGTGATTCCCGATTCATTTCAGGTGCCCTTCAAAGAAGCGGTGACCCTTGCCCGGGACATGGGCGTGCAGGGCCTGCAGCCCTTCGTGACCCGGGGCGAGATGGCACCGGAGAACCTCACCGCTCAGGACCGGCAGGACCTGGTGAAGCTGATGCGGGACAACGGCCTGGTATTTTCCGCCCTGTGCGCGGATTTCGGCCTGAATTTCAAGGCGAAGAAGGAAGAAAACGAAGAGGGCGTGCAGCGCACCATGCGCATGATGGACCTGGCGCTGGACCTGGGCACCCACATCATCACCACCCACATCGGCAAGGTGCCGGACGACGAAACCTGTGAAGACTATGCCAACATGGTGGCCACCATTGAGCGACTGGGGAAATACGGCGATCAGATCGGCGTAACCTTCGCCACGGAGACAGGCCCCGAGCCCGCGCTGCCCCTGCGCCGGGTGCTGGAGAAGGCGGATACGAAGAGCGCCAAGGTCAACCTTGACCCGGCCAACCTGTTCATGTGCGCCGGCGAGAACCCGGTGAACAGCGTGCGGGTGCTGCGGGATTATATCGTCCATACCCACGCCAAGGACGGGCAGATGAACCCCGACGGCAGCTATACCGAATACCGGCTGGGCGACGGCGGCGTGCCCTTCAAGGAGTATATCGCCACCCTGAAATACGTGGGCTACGACGGCTTTCTGACCATTGAACGCGAAGCCGGGGCCACCCGCATGGACGACATCCGCCATGCGGTAGGATTGCTGAAGGGCATTCTGGCGGAGCTGTACTGAGCACAAAAAACATGGCTGCCGTTTTTCCGGCCATCACGCACAAGGATCCCCGAACGAAAGTCCGGGGATCCTTTCTTTGATCGGCAGAACGCCGCTGCCCTGATTTCAATCGTCGCAGCAGGCAAAGCAGGCCAGCACCGGCGCGCCCTCTTTGACAAAGGCGATGAACTCATCCGGTTCCGCCCGGACGGTGTGGAAGCCCTGTTCATACAAACGGCCGTCCGAGGCGCGCACCCATCTTCCTTCCGGCAGATAGACCTCTTTTTCCGTCTGGCCCCGGTTGACGATGGGGGCGAAGAGGATATCGTCGCCGAAGAGGTACTGCTCGCCGAGGGTATAGCAGACCGCGTCCTCCGGATAGTCGAAGAACATGGGCCGCATCACCGGCCAGCCCTGTTCCGCCGCCAGTCGCATGTGGCGTTCGATATAGGGGCGCAGCCGCTCGCGCAGCAGCACCAGCCTTTTCAGGATCGCAAAATTCCGCTCGCCGAAGCTCCAGATCTCGTTGGGGTCCCCGGTGGGCTCTTTCACGTCCCGCAGCTTTTCCCCGTGGCGGATGCGGCTGCCGTGCAGTCGCATCACCGGGCTGAACACGCCGTACTGGAACCAGCGGACGATCAGCTCGCGGAACTCGTCGCCAGTGGTATCCGCGCCGTAAAAGCCTCCGATATCGGTGTTCCACCAGGGAATGCCGCACATGGCCATATTGAGGCCCGCCTTCACCTGCATGGAAAGGCTTTCAAAGGTGGAGGGGATGTCGCCGCTCCACACCAGCGCGCCGTATTTCTGACTGCCGGGATAGGCGCAGCGGGTCAGCGTGACAGGGGCCTCAGTCCCCATGGCGCGAAGGCCGTCCCAGGCCATTTTGACGTAATAATAGGGATAGATCAGCGCCGTTTCGGCGCCGTCGCCCGCGTGAAGGATCAGGTTGCCGAAATTTTCGGGATGGATCTCCGGCTCGGCCTCGTCCAGCCAGAGGGCGTCCACCCCCTGATCGAGATAGTTCTCTTTGATTTTGCCGAAGACAAATTCCCGGGTCGCCGGGTTGGTGGCGTCGATCTCCGCCTGGGGACCGTAAAAATCAAAGACGCGGTCGTTCCCGTCCTTACAGCCGATCAACAGGCCGTTTTTCTTCATATAGGCGTAGTTTTCGCTGTTTTCGTTGACGGTGGGCCACACGGAGACCGCCAGCTTCACTCCCATGGCGTGCAGCTCCTCCGTCATGGCCTTCACGTCCGGCCAGTAGGCGGGGTCGAAGCGGTAATCGCCCTGCTCCGTCCAGTGGAAATAGTCGCAGACGATCACCGACAGAGGGATATTCTCCTCCTTATAACGCCGCGCCACTGCCAGCAGATCCTCCTGGGTCTCATAGCGTAGGCGGCTCTGCCAGAAGCCGGTGGCCCAATGGGGCATGACCGGCGCGTGGCCGGTGAGATCCGCCAGCGTTCGGCTGACCTGACGGGGCGCGCCGCCCATCACCACGAAATCCAGCTTGCGGGTCGCCCCCACGCTCCAGCGGGTGCGGTTCTGCGACAGCTCCACCGTGCCAACGGCGGGGTTGTTCCATAAAAAGCCGTAGCCGAGGGAGGAATAGACGAAGGGGATGGTACACTTGGCGTTGACGTGGCGCAGGTCGAAGGAACAGCCCTTCAGGTCGAAGCGGCCGCTGGCCTCGTGCCCCAGCCCGTAAAAACGCTCGCCCTCCCGCGGGGCAAAGGTCATGCGGGCGGCGTAGGAGCCGTCGCCGTTCGCCTCGTAATGCCGCCAGCCGGAATTGAAGGTCAGCTCCGGCAATTCCTCCAGCACCGAGCGGCCGCCGCACCAGACGGTCACCTTTCCGCAGCGTTCCAGCTGCAGCGTCACCACACCCACGGTCATCAGCACACAGTAATCCCGCTCCTCAAACGAACAGGGGGCCGTCCCCGGCAGCAGGGTGTAGTTTTCCTCAAAAACCTCTCCGCCCGGAAACGCCTCAAACCGCACGGCGTTTTCGCCGCAGGCCGTCACCCGGATGATCTCCGTTTCCCGCTGAAAAGTAAAACCGTTATCCGTCAACACGAAAGGGTCCATGCCGTCGCCTCCTTTTTTTGTCGGGCCTTGCCGCCCGCGCCGTTTTCTCTTTCATTGTATGATAAAGGGGCGCCCCGTGTCAAGCCGGAGAGCGCGGAAGTTTTTTTGATCATTTTTTCGTTTTAGGTTCATTTTAATGAACCCGTCCATACTATGGTCAACACAGACAACCGGAACGGTTGAACAACTGAAAGGAGAAAATGACAATGTTTCTGACCAATAAAAAGATACTGTCCATTCTTGCCGTCCTGGTGACGGCAGCCATGCTCTTCCTGTGCGCCTGCGGCAAAACCGCTGTCGTCACGGAGGAGGCGGCGCAGGCGGAGGCAACCGTTTCCGCCGCCGAAACCGGCGACACGGCGGCAACGACAGAAGCAAGCACGGCAAAGACCTCCTCTTCCGATCTGTTTACCGACAGGGATTACGAGGTCGGCTACGATGAAAGCACCGCCGTCATCATCACCCTGACCGGCGACACGGCCCAGGCAAGCGGCGCGGGCGTCACCGTAGAGGGCGGCACCGTAACGCTGACGCAGGAAGCCACCTACGTGCTCACCGGTACGCTGAACGGCACGGTGGTGATCGACATGGACAGCGCCGCCAAGCCCCACATTATTCTGAAAAACGCCTCCGTCACCAGCGACGATTCCGCCGCGCTGAACGTGGTGCAGGCCGACAAGGTCTTTGTGACGCTGGCGGAGGGAACCGAAAACACCCTGGCCAACGGCGGCAGCTTTGCAGAATCAGAAACCGGCGTGGACGGCGCGGTCTTTTCCAAGGATGATATCACCTTCAACGGCGCAGGCTCTCTGACGGTGACCTCCCCTGCCGGGCACGGCATCGTCGGCAAGGACGACGTGGTGTTCACCGGCGGCGCATATACCGTCAGCGCCGCTTCCCACGGCATTGACGCCAACGACAGCGTGCGCATCGACAACGCCACCCTGACCGTTGATGCCGGCAAGGACGGCGTACACTGCGAGAACAACGACGACGAGACAAAGGGCTTCGTCTATATCGCCGGCGGCACGCTGACGATTGAAGCGGAGGGCGACGGCGTCAGCGCCGGAACGGACCTCACGGTGGAGGACGGCGATATCAACGTGATCGCCGGCGGCGGCAGCGTAAACGCGGCCCAGAAGACCTCCGACAACTGGGGCCAGTACAAAGGCGGCATGGGAAGCCGCGGTATGGGCGGCGGCAGACCCGACATGGGCGACACGCCGGAAATGCCCGGCTCCGACGGCGGTACGGTAGGCCTCGCCTATGAAACCGAACAGACCCTGACCGCGGAATCGCTTGCCACCGGCGACGCCGACAGCGACAGCACCAGCATCAAGGGATTGAAAGCGGACGGCAGCATCGCCGTCAACGGCGGTACGATCACCGTTGACGCGGCGGACGACGCCATCCATTCCAACGCCTCCGTGACCGTCAGCGACGGCACGCTGACCCTGACCTCCGGCGACGACGGCATCCATGCGGACGACACCCTGACCGTTTCCGGCGGCAGCATCAGCGTGACGGACAGTTATGAGGGGCTGGAAGGCCAGACCATCAAAGGCGGCACCGACGAAAGCGGCTACGGCGGCATGCGCGGCGGCGATATGTTCGGCGGCTCGGGCGGCAGCGGGGAAATCGTGATCTCCGGCGGCCAGATCAGCGTCAAGGCGGGCGGCGACGGCATCGACTCCAACGGCACCGTGACCATCTCCGGCGGCAGCATTCTGGTGGACTGCCCCACCATGGGCGACACCTCCCCCTTCGACTATGACGGCACGGCTGCCATCACCGGCGGCACCCTGATCGCCACAGGCTCCTCCAACATGGCGGAAGGCTTCACCTCCGCGGCGCAGGGCGTGATCGCCGGCAGACTCAGCGAACAGAGCGGCGGCACCAGCCTCTCCGTCACGGACGGCAGCGGCAGCGAGATCCTCTCCACCACACCGGAAAACAGTTATAACTATATTCTGATCAGCTCGCCGGAGCTGACCTCCGGCGGAACCTACAACCTGACCGTGGGCGGCAATTCCCAAAGCGTCACGGCGAGATAAACCGAAAAGGGCATACCGCCCGACAGCAGAAAAGGCTCTCTGAACAGATCGGTTCAGGGAGCCTTGTTTTTTAGGTGCATCAAGGATTTTTTGCGGGATGCCGTCATTCCGTTTGACGGACGCCCGGCAGACGCACCATCCCATAGGGGGCGGCATACGCCTTGAACACAATCTTTTGCTTGTCTCAATTCCAAAATGATCTGAGATGAACTGTGAAAAACCTGCCGTTCGTCGCACAAAACGTGCCGTTCATCCCGGATTTCACTTTTTTCGGATTATTTGTGGTAAGCTTCAATTGTCAACGGGAGAGAGCCCGGGATGAAAAAGAAATTCAACGAAAGAATACGGAGGAAAAACTCATGTGCACTTGCAATCTC
>CADAMO010000139.1 GCA_902788995.1 Oscillospiraceae bacterium | reverse complement strand
GTCTTGGGCTTGCGATAAATTCTTTTATAATGATTATAGACGGCCACGGAGAGGGCGATCTTCGCCTCGTCCTGTCCGATGACGTATTCATCCAGCCGGGCCTTCAGCTCGTTGGGCTTGGGCAGAATGCGGGGCGAAGCGGTCGGCTTTTTCTTGCCGGCCGGCTTGCCGATGCTGTCGCTTTCGCCGCTTTCAATGATCTCAAGGCAGCTGGCGATGCAGCTGTCGCAGATGAAAGCGTCGGGGCCCTGAATGAGCATCCCTACCTGATCCTGCGTTCTGCCGCAGAAGGAGCAGCGGATGGTCCTGTCTTTCGGATCGTCGTATTTAGCCAATGGGTTGTCCTCCGTTGTGTCGAATTGCCTGAAACATCAGTCGGAAGTCGGAAGTGGGAAGTCGGAAGTCTCTGTCGTCCGAACCCGTTTTGTCAGGAAAGGCCTTTATGCCGGAAAGCTTTCCCTGATTGCGGCAACCGTCCGGTCAAGGGACTTCCGACTTCCGACTGCGGCGGAGCCGCGACTTCCCACTGGAATCGGCGTCATGTGTGGTAAGGGACTGCGTTATCTTTTATACAGCACCTTATCCACCAGCCCATACGCGCAGGCCTCTTCCGCGGTCATGTAGTTGTCGCGGTCGGTGTCGCGCTCGATCACCTCGATGGGCTTGCCGGTCTCATCGGCCAGAATGCGGTTGATCTTGTCGCGGATGCGGATGATATGGTCGGAGACGATCTTGATATCCGTCGCCTGACCCTGGGCGCCGCCCAGCGGCTGGTGGATCATGATCTCGCTGTTGGGCAGGGCGTAACGCTTGCCCTTCGCGCCCGCCGCCAGCAAAAACGCGCCCATGCTGGCCGCCATGCCCATGCAGATGGTGGAAACGTCGCACTTGATATACTGCATGGTGTCAAAGATGGCAAAGCCCGCGGAGACGGATCCGCCGGGGGAGTTGATATAAAGGGAGATGTCCTTCTCCGCGTCCTGTCCCTCCAGGAACAGCAGCTGCGCCACCACAAGGCTGGCCGTCACGTCGTTGACCTCTTCGGAGAGGACGACGATGCGGTCGTTCAGCAGACGGGAGAAAATATCGTAGGCGCGTTCGCCCCGGTTGGTCTGTTCAATGACGGTGGGGACGAGGGAGGCGTAGGGGTTAAAGATGTTGGACATGGGGGTACCTCCTGTGTAATAGTGGGAAGTCGGAAGTCGCGTAGTTCTGAGGTCATTTTTCTTCCGGAAGGAATCGAAACGAGATCAGCGCACCGTCTGTCAACAGGCGACTGTTCCGTGCAGAGACTTCCGACTTCCGACTGATGACTTCCGACTGAATATAGCATTGACTGTCCCGGGGGGATTATTCCGCGGTTTCCTCCGCTTTTGCTTCCTCGGCGGGGGCGGCTTCTTCCGCCTCGGCCTTCTTCTTGGCGGGGGCCTTTTTCTTGGCGGGGGCCTTCTTCTTCGGCTTTTCCTCGGCTTCTTCCGCCTTGGGCGCCTCGGCGACGGCGTTGTCCTTCACGATCTGGGAGGCCTTGCGGTTCTTCAGCTCGCTCTTTACGCGATCTTCGCTGATGGCCTTTTTCACGGTGTCGGCGTCCACCTGATAGCGCTTCGCCATCTCTTCGTACTCGGCGGCGATATCCTCGTCGGTGACTTCCACGCCTTCCAGCTCGGCGATCTTTTCCAGGGCCAGCTCGGTCTTGACTTCCTTCTCGGCTCTGTCCTTATAGGTGTCTCTCACGGACTGCTCGGTCATGCCGAGATAGCCGAGGTACTGGTCGAAGGGGATGCCCTGCGCTTCAATGTTGTAGCGCATCTCGCTGACCATGTTGTCGGTGGTGCGGTCGATCATGCACTGGGGGATCTCCGCGGTGACCAGCTCCGCCAGCTTATCGAACACGGCGGATTCAAAGTTGCGGTCGGAGGCGCTCTGCTTGCGCTCTTCCAGCGTCTTGCGGATATCGGCCTTCAGCTCGTCGAGGGTGTCGAACTCGCTGATGTCCTTGGCGAACTCGTCGTCCAGCTCGGGCAGCTCTTTGGTCTTGATCTCGTTCAGCTTGATTTTGAACACGGCGGCTTTGCCGGCCAGCTCTTCCGCGTACTCCTCCGGGCAGGTCACGTTGATGTCGAACTCGTCGCCGGTGTTGTGGCCGATGATCTGCTCTTCAAAGCCGGGGATGAAGGAACCGGAGCCGATCTCCAGATCATGGTCTTCGCCCTTGCCGCCTTCAAAAGCCTTGCCGTCCACAAAGCCCTCAAAATTGATGTTGGCGATGTCGCCGTTCTCCACGGCCCTGTCGTCTACGGAAAGCTCTCTGGCGTTGTCGTTGCGCTTTCTCTCCAGGTCGGCAGCCACTTCCTCGTCGGTGACCTCCACGGGCTCCTTCACAGCGGAAAGGCCCTTGTAGCCGTCGATGGTGATCTCGGGCTTGACGGTGACCTTGCAGATGATGTGCGCGCCTTCTTTGCCCACTTCCTTGATGTCGAAATCGAAGGGGTTGTCGATGCCCACGATGCCGGCCTCTTCCAGCGCCTTGTCGTAGGCGTCCGGGAAGGCGATCTCCAGCGCGTCGTCATAGAAGACGTTCTCGCCGTACATCTTTTCGATGATGGCCTTGGGGGCCTTGCCCTTGCGGAAGCCGGGCACGTTGATCTTATTCTTGTTCTTGTGGTAGGCTTTCGTCACGGCCGCGTTGAAATCCTCGGCGGAGATGGTAAAGTCTACGGTAAATTCGTTGGTTCCTGTCTTTTCGGCAGAATTGAGCATGTTTTTTTCCTCCTGATTACGTCCGGCAAAAATCCTAACGGCGCCGGGCGGATAGAATATTAGCCATAACAGTATAACAGAAGAAAAAAAATATTTCCACCTTTTTTTGAAAAAAGACAGAAATATTTTCCATAATAAGCGGCTTATTTTTATTGACTTTGCCGGTTTTACCGTTTGATACGGTAAAAAGTCGTCAGTCGTCAGAATTTTTTTCCTTTGATTATTTCAAAGGAACGCCCGGAGGGCTTCTGGCGACTGGCGACTCACGACTGGCGACTGGAAATTTCGGGCGTCAGCCCGAAATTTCCACCTTCTTCGGGCAGAAGTACAGAAAATCCGCGCTGGCGAGGGAGAAGGTGACGCCGTCGTATTCATAGTGCAGGTATCTGCCGCTGCGGTCGCCGTGGATGTGGCCGAAATAGCACCGGCGGACGTTATAATCCTTCAATACGGAAAACAGTTCCCCGCACACCTTGTCGTCGTAGACCACGGGATAGTGGAGAAAGACCACCGGCTCGCCGCCAAGGGCCAGCGCCGCCTCAATGGAGGTCTTCAGCCGCCCGGCCTCGCGTTTCAGCACCTTTTCCACGTCCTCCGTCACGTCGTCAAAGAACCAGCCCCGGGTGCCGCACACGGCAAAATCGTCCACCCGGTAGGCGTTGTTGAAGAGAATCTTGATGGTGTGAAATTCGTTTTCCGCAAGAAAGGTCTCCATCTTGCGCATGGTGGCCCACCAGTAGTCGTGGTTGCCCTTGCCGATGATCTTCGTGCCGGGCAGGGCGTCCAGAAAGGCGAAATCCTCCCTTGCGCCGTTCAGATCCATGGCCCAGGAGATATCCCCGGGCAACACCACCGTATCCCGGTCGGACACAACGGCCGACCAGTTCTTCTGCAGGCGCTGGGTGTAGTTGTCCCAGCCCTTGAAGATATCCATGGGCTTGCCCGATCCGAAGGACAGATGCGGGTCGGAGAGAACGTATAACATCAGGTTATCAGATCACAGGAAAAAAGGTTAAAAAAGAGGAAAGATGAAAGCGGAAAGATGAAAGGCGGAAGGACTTCGTCCTTACCCATTTTATAATAGCGCCGCAGGCCCGATTTTCATCTTTCATCTCTCATCTTTCATCATTCATAATTCCGTTTTATCCGATCCCCAGCAGACCATACACCGCCTGCTCCATCTCTTCCTTCGTGCAGATGCCGGTGAAGCGGGGAGAGGCGTTTTTCAGGGCTTTCAGCTGGGCGGGGGCCTTGGTGCCGGTCAGTTCCTCGATGCGGGCCAGCTTCTCGAAGTCGTCCAGCTCCGTCACGTCCCTGCCCTCCAGCGCGCCCAGCACGGCGGCGGAGAATTTATAGGGCGAGGCGGTGGAGGCGATCACCGTGGGGGTGTCGTCGCCGGTGGCCTTGCGGTAGTTTTCATAGACCTGCACCGCCACGGCGGTGTGGGTGTCGCAGAGGTAGTGATACTTGTCAAAGACGCCGGCGATGGTCTGCTTGGTGGCCTCGTCGTCGCAGCAGCCCGCGCTGAAAACGGACCGGATCTTTTCCAGCGTCTCCGGCCGGACGGTGTATTCGCCCGTTTCCGAGAGCTTCCCGAACAGGTCTCTGATCTCGTCGCTGCTGCCGCCGCACAGGTGGAACAACAGCCGTTCCAGGTTGCTGGAGATCAGGATATCCATGGAGGGGGAGACGGTGGTATGGAAGGGACGGTTGCGGTTGTAGTGGCCGGTGGTGAGGAACTCCGTCAGCACGTCGTTGGCGTTGGAGGCGCAGATCAGCCGGTTCACGGGCAGGCCCATCTCTCTGGCGTACCAGGCGGCCAGAATGTTGCCGAAGTTGCCGGTGGGCACGGTGAAGTTGACCTTGTCGCCCACCTTGATCTGCCCCATGGCAGCCATTTCGGCGTAGGCGGAGAAGTAATAGACGATCTGCGGCACGAGACGCCCCCAGTTGATGGAGTTGGCGGAGGAGAAGGCCATGCCGTGGGCGGCCAGCTTTTCCTTCACGGCCGGGTCGGTGAAGATCTTCTTCACGCCGGTCTGGGCGTCGTCAAAATTGCCGTAGATGGCGCTGACGCCCACGTTGTTGCCCTGCTGGGTGGTCATCTGCAGCTTCTGCATGGGGCTGACGCCGTCGTTGGGGAAGAACACCAGAATGCGGGTGCCGGGCACGTCCTTGAAGCCCTCCAGGGCGGCCTTGCCCGTGTCGCCGGAGGTGGCCACCAGAATGACGATCTCCTTTTCGCCGGAAACCCGTTTGGCGCTGCCCGTCAGCAGATAGGGCAGGAGCTGGAGCGCCATATCCTTGAAGGCGCAGGTGGGGCCGTGCCACAGCTCCAGAACATTCACGTTGTCGTGCAGGTTCACCACCGGGGCGGTTTTGGGGTGGGCGAAGCGGGCGGCGTAAGCGCCTTCGGTGTCGGCCTCGATCTCCTCTTTCGGGAAGTCGGTGAGATAGAGGGACAGGATCGCCCTGGCCCGTTCGATATAGGTCATGGGCACGAGGGACGCGATAAAGTCCGTATCGACCCGGGGGATCGCCGTGGGCACGAACAGACCGCCGTCGGCGGAAATGCCGCGGGTGATGGCTTCGCTGGAAGTGACGTTCAGGGAATTGTCGCGGGTGGAAGTATAATTCATCAATATCGCCTCACAGAAAATCAGATTGTCCCCGGCGCGGCCCGCCGTCGGACGGATAATATAATAGTTTATCAAGAAAGAGGGGAAATGTAAAGATTTTCTTTCGGTTTTCCGGCGTTTTTTTTTGCGGTTTTGCCGCCGGAAGTCGACGAAAAATAAGGCAGCCGGTCGGGCTGCCCTGTGTGATGCGTACGGTTCCCGGGAGGGGGCGTCACCATTTCGTGACGTCTTCCAGCCCCACGCTGCCCCGCAGGATCAGACGGGCGTCGGCGGAGGTGACTTTGCCGTCATGGTCCACGTCGCAGGCAAGGTAGGCGGCGCTGTCCTCGGGATAGTCCTCCAGCCCCACGCTGCGCCGCAGCGCCAGCCTCGCGTCGGCGGCGGTGATATTGCCGTCGCCGTCCACGTCGCCGGGGATCGCCTGACGGGCGGCCCCGGTTCCCTCGTAAACGAATTCCTCTCCGGGGATCGTCCAGGTATACATGCCGTCATACGTGACGTCGATCTTCACGGGTTCCAGCGTCTCCGGGTCGATATCGATCAGATCCCGGCGGACGACGAACAGATACTTGTCTTCCACACCGGGCAGCGGCTCGATATCCGCAAGCACGTCGCCGTAGTCCCCCTCGCTTTTCTTCGTAAACGTCGAACCGTATTCCTTTCCGTCGGGGCCGATCACAACGGTACAGGTCCCGGAGCTGTAGGGCGTTTTCATCTCGATCCAGACGGGATTGCCGGTCTCATCCAGGACCTGTTCAAACCCGGCGGCCTTTGCCGCGGCCAGATCGTCAAACACCCGCTCGGAATGCCCCTGCTCATCGCCGAAATCGTGGTCCTCCAGATAATAGTCGTATTTTTCGGAATAATAATAGTGCGTGACTTCGACCTTCGGGATCCCATCTTCTTCGATGCCGTTGGGATAGTAGGTCACCTCGTTCACGGTATAGATACCGTCCGGGTCGTCCCTGCTGACGCCGAGCACCCCGGAACCTTCCATATGATACTCCGCATCGATCGAATAACCTTCAAACCTTTTGCTCTGTTTTTCCACATAGGTTTCTTTTTTCGGTTCGGCCCTGGCGCCGTCCGGCAGGTCGAAGAGGTTTTCGGTCTGCGTCGTACCGTAGACGCTGACGGCGTCCTTTTTCGCGTAAAGCTTCACGGTGGTCTCCCTGTCGATCCGGAAGGTGAGATCGACGCCCTCCGGGTGGAAGTCGATCGCGGAATCGAAAAGCTTCTTTTCATTCACGGTCAGCGAGCCCGTTCCGGCGATACGCAGGCCCGCGCCCCAGCCGTCGCCCCAGACGGTGACGCCCCCCAGGCGGCAGTCGCCGCTGACGCGGATCGTAAGGTCGTCGCCCATCATATTGGCGGATAACATATATTTGCCGCCGTCAAAGCCGGTCAGCGTCAAAGTGTTCGTCGCCAGATCGTACGCGACGCCGTCGGGCAGCTTGTCCTGCAGGACCTTCCATTCGGAGGCGGCTTCGTCCCACTGGTTGCGAAACAGAACGTAACCGATCCCGTTAAATTCCTCGTCCCGCTTTGCCGTACCGTCTTCATTCAGTTCGTTCAGCCGAAGGGAGGTGAACTGCGCCGCGAACATATTGACATCCGGCGTCAGCGGACCGTTGTGGCGTTCAAGCCCCGCCGGCGCCTCGTCGCCCGGGACTGCCGCTGCCTGCAGCGACAGGGCGGCGGTGAGGACCAGCAGCAGCGCAAGAAGGACGGATATCCGTTTTTTCATCATGATCAGACTCCTTTTTTTGTTTGTCGGAATAAAGTCTACCATATACCGTCCGCTTCCGACAGGCAAATCCCCGGAATGACATTGTCAAATCGGGGATTGCGTTTTGCCGGGGGATTTGTTATATTATAATTATTAATGCGGCAATTAAATAGTTGGAAATAAGAAAGGTTGTGCTGCCGCATTCATAAAACGATCATAACGCCGTTTTTTGCCGTTTTACGGCAAAAAACATGGCGAAATATTACTTCGGCAATCATAAAACCGTCGTTTATCATTCAAATTA
>CADAMO010000138.1 GCA_902788995.1 Oscillospiraceae bacterium | reverse complement strand
TTTTTCAAGCCAGGCTTTTGCTTCATCATCCTTTTCAAGATAGTAGGAAGTCTGCCCCATACCAAAAAAACGGAATGAGGTATACCAAAAAACAGAAGGGGGCAAACCAAAAACCGGACACAACACTAAAGACTACACTAAAGACTACAATAAAGACTACACTAAAGAGATACCATAGATGATCAGTGAGTGGGGATTATCGCCGTCCGGTTCCGTTCGGACGGAAAAACAGTCGCGCCATCCGCGCTCACCCGTCTTTCATCAGTCTTTTTCTGTCGATTGAATTCGGGGCTGTTGCGTTAACGGCCTCCATGAATCAAGGCTCCCTGAACAAAAAGCGTTCAAGGAGCCTTTCTTTTCAGAAAACCGGGATTTGCCGAGCTGATGCGGGCCCGGTAGCGCGGCACCTTAGTGCCGCTTTTTTATTTAACAGGAAACTTCTCCGGTGGATAGAGGCAGAATGACTGCTTCCTGTTAAATAAAAAAGATTTTAACGCCCGCCGATTGTCCCTTCGGGACCGGCGATGGCGTGAGAAAGCGGCGCCGCAGGCGCTGCGGCGAAGCCGCTTTCTTGCAAAAACAACGTGATGTAACTTCTCCCTCGCAGCGGCGTTGAGGCGCCTCGCCGCCGACGCAATCCCCATTTTGAAAAAATTTTCAATTATTTTCCGTTTCATGCAGCAAACCGGACGCATGAAAATTTTGTTTGTGCTACAATTCAGCTGTCACGGGGCGAAGCCGGTTTTCGGTTTTGTGCCGTAATTCATACAGAGGAGTTTATGCATGAACAAAAAAGACACAACAAAAAAGCCGCGCAGTGGCGAGGAGGCCCTCGGCGCGGAAAAGGCGGCGGAAAAGAAACTGCCCATCGGGCCGGAAGAGGTGAAGGAGGCGGAGACGATCCTTGCCGATTACAAGCGGGCCAAGGCCAACCTTGACAGCCGCGTGACCGACAACGAGCAGTGGTTCCGGCTGCGCCACTGGGAGCAGCTGCGCCGACCGGAGGACAAAAAGCTCCGTCACTCCGCCTGGCTGTTCAATTCCATCGTCAGTAAGCACGCGGATTTCATGGACGCCATGCCCCAATGCACGGTGCTGCCCCGGGAGGAGGCGGACGAGAAGGAGGCGGAAAAGCTCACCGCGGTGCTGCCGGTGATTCTGGAGCGTGGCAACTGGCAGAGCGTCTATTCCGACGCGGCCTACGCCAAGCTGAAGACCGGCACGGCGGTCTACTCCGTGCTGTGGGACCCGGACGCGGAGGACGGCATCGGCGATATCGCCGTCTCTCAGGCGGATATCCTGAACCTCTACTGGGAGCCCGGCGTGCGGGATATCCAGAACAGCCGCAACCTGTTCTACGTTCAGCTGGAGGACAACGACATTCTGGAAGAGCGCTGGCCGGAGCTGCGGGACAAGCTGTCGACGCCCTCCACGGACGTGGCCGCCTATCTCTACGACGATACCGTGGATACCTCCAAAAAATCCACGGTGGTGGACTGGTACTACAAAAAGCGCGTGGGCGGCAGAACCGTCCTCCACTACTGCAAGTTCGTCAACGGCGTGGTGCTGTACGCCTCCGAGAACGATCCGGCGCTGAAAGAGCGGGGCTGGTACGATCATTCCATGTATCCGTTCGTCTTTGACCCCCTTTTCCGGGAGGAGGGCACCCCGGCGGGCTTCGGCATGATCGACATCATGAAGGAAGCGCAGGAGGATATCGACCTGCTGGGGAACGAGCTGATCCGCAACGCGCGGCTTTCCGCCAGAAAACGGTATTTCACCCGCATTGAAGGGGCGGTGAACGAGGAGGAGTTCGCCGATCTCAGCCGGGATTTCGTCCACGTCAGCGGCAGCACGCTGGGGGAGGATTCCATCCGGGAGATCACGTCCTCGCCCCTGTCGCCGGTGTACCTGACGGTGCTGAACAACAAGATCCAGGAGCTGAAGGAGACCAGCGGCAACCGGGATTTCTCCCAGGGAGGCACCGTGGGCGGCGTCACCAGCGGCACGGCCATCAACGCCCTACAGGAGGCGGGCAACAAGCTGGCGCGGGATATGATCGCCATGACCTACAACGCCTTTGCGCAGGTGTGTACGCTGGCCATCGAGCTGATCCGCCAGTTCTATACCGCGCCGCGCTGCATGCGCATCCTCGGCCCGGACGGGGATTTTGCCTTCCCTGTCTACGATAACGCCGGGCTGCTGCCCGTGTCGCAGGCGGAGGCCTTCGGCATGGCGGCGGGGCTGCGCAAGCCGGTGTTTGACGTCTCCGTCAAGGCCCACAAGCAGAACACCTATTCCCGCTCGGCGCAGAACCAGGACGCGCTGAATTTCTATCAGCTGGGCTTCTTCGACCCGGCAAGGGCCAAAGAATCGCTGGCCTGCCTGGAGCTGATCGACATTGAAAACAAGGAAAAGCTGATCAGCGTCATCACGAAAAACGGCGAGGCCTTCGCCGCCGCGCAGAAAAGGGCGGCAGCGCCCAACGGAGCGGTCACGGGCTGAATCGAACAAGGGATCCCTGAACGGATGAGGTTCAGGGATCCTTTTGGAAAGGCGGATTCAGTTGATCGTTCTTAGTCGATAGTTTCTCAACTTTCCCACTTGATGAATTTTGCAAATTGGCAGGTTGCCGGGATGTTTTCCTTTGTGCAAAAACCTTGCCAATCCGGTAGCGCGGCACCTCAGTGCCGCTTGTGGCGCAAACTATCTTTTGTAAACTGAAAATGAGTGATTTTTCTAAAAGCAGAACGGTTAAGCTGATTTTTACGTCGCTGATATGTAACTTTGGCAAATAGCGGCACTGAGGTGCCGCGCTACCGCCAAAGACGAACAGTTTAAATAATCATCAACTTATTTCTTCTCATCAAGTGGGAAAGAGTTGTTTGGGTAATGAGCGGCACTGAGGTGCCGCGCTACCGGCTGCATTCCGATTCAGCGGATGAAATGCGTCCAGACCCGCTGCTCCTGCTCCGGCAGGCCGAAGGCCTCCTTGCCCAGCGCGATGCTCTTCATCAGAAAGCTCATGTTGGCGGCCAGCTCGCGCACCGTCTGCATGCCCTCTTCATCCTGCGCGGCCTCGCCTGGCGCTCTGCCGTGGACGCTGTTCCAGTAGTTGGAGGAGGCCACCGGCATGCCGCTGATGGTGAAGTATTTGTTCAGCTCGTCAAAGGTGGCGGAACAGCCGCCCCGGCGGGCCACCGCCACACAGGCGCCCACCTTCATGCGCTTGCTGAAGGGGGTGGAGTAGAACAGCCGGTCCATAAAAGCCACCGCCGTGGCGTTGGCGGAGGCGTAGTAGACCGGGGTGCCAATCACCAGCCCGTCGCATTCCTCAAACAGTTTCGCGGCGGCGTTGACCTCGTCGTCAAAGACGCATTTGCCCTTGGCGGCGCAGCTGTTGCAGGCGATGCAGCCCCGGATGGCCTTGTTGCCGATGTGCATTTTTTCGACTTCGACGCCGTTCTTTTTGAAGACTTCCTCCATCTGGCCCAGCGCCAGCGCGGTGTTGCCGTTTGCCTTGGGGGAGGCGTTGATCATCAATACTTTCATGGCGGGTACTCTCCTTATATATAATGTTATTACTTCGGCAATTAAATAATTTGAATGATAAACGATGGCTTTATGATTGCCGAAGTAATATTTCGCCATGTTTTTTGCCGTAAAACGGCTTTTTTGCCGTAAAACGGCAAAAAACGGCGTTATGATCGTTTTATTAATGCGGCAGCACAATCTTTCTTTTTTCAACCATTTAATTGCCGCATTAATAAGCGGTAAACAGCGCCGCCTCCAGCGCGGCGCAGAGGGCGTGGTAGACGGGCAGGGTGAACTCCTGCACCTCAAAGGGCGTGTGAGCGGGCAGTTTGACCGTCACGTCGCACAGGGCGGACAGTTTGCTGTCGTGCTCGCCGGTGAGAGCCACCGTTTTGATGCCGGCGGCTTTGGCGGTTTTAACGGCGTTGACCACATTCAGCGAGTTGCCGGAGGTGCTCAGGGCGATCAGCACGTCGTCGGGGGAGGCGGCGTAGCCCCACACCTGCTGGGCGTAGACCAGCGACGGGTCGATATCGTTGGCGAAGGCCGAGATCACGCCCACCTGACTGGCCAGCGACACGCAGCGGATGGCGCCCTGCAGCTTGTCGGCGATGGCGTCGCCGCCGTCGATGGCGTCAAATTTTGCTTTTTCGGCGGGGGAGAGGGGGCGTTTCAGATTGAAGCCCTTCATCAGCTCGCCGGTGATGTGCTCGCAGTCCGCCGCGGAACCGCCGTTGCCGCAGACCATCAGCAGCGCCCGCCTTTCGGCGGCGGTCTTCAAAAGCCTGTAGGCGGCCGCGATTTCTGTTTCACAGCCTCGCAGCTTCGGATAGGTTTCATAAAGCGTTTGGAAAACGGAGTGTTCGGTCATGGTGATGTCTCCTTTGTTAATGGGGGGGCGTGGTCTTTTAATTTGGAATGCGGAATTTGGAATTCGGAATCTCGGAAAACGCTGACGCGTTTTGATTGTAAATAGGAAGCCTTATAGGATCAATGATACCATCATTTTGGGACAATTCATATTACGTGAATACGATGATTCACATAATTCCGCATTCCGAACTCCGAATTCCGAATTGGATCGCCAAATCCCTTACTGAAACGCCAGGCTCAGGGCGGCGTAATCGCCGATGGCGTTGCCGAGGCCGGCGGGCCGGATTTTGCATACGGAGGCGCTTAAGGGAAGCGCCTCTTTTTGGATGACGTCACGGATGATCTCGTCGAACAGCGCCTGATCCCGGCTGTAGATGCTTCCGATGACGATGGCCTCCGGGTTGATGACGTCGATGAGGACCGACAGCCCCATCCCCAGCTTTTCGGCGCAGATGCGGTAGATCCGCTGGGCCACGGCGTCGCCGTCTTTGGCGGCCACGGCCACGGTTTTGGCGGAAAGCGCCTGCCCGGAAAGGGAGGTTGCTTCGCCGGTTGCTTCCGCCTGCGCGACGATCGTTTTGGCCAGCCGGGCGATGCCGCCGCCGGAACAGAACCCCTCGAAGGAGCCGCGCTTGCCGTAGCCCTCCGGGCCGTCCTCCGCCAGCCGGATGTGGCCCACCTCGCCCGCGTTGTCGTTGGCGCCGGAGTAGAGCCGTCCGTTCAGGATCAGCCCCGCCCCCATGCCGGTGCCGAAGGTGAGAAAGATCAGGTCGTCATACCCTCTGCCCGCGCCGAATTTCCATTCCGCCACGGCGCAGGCGTTGGCGTCGTTTTGCAGCACCGTGCGCGCGCCAAAGTGTTCCTCCATGATGGCCTTCAGCGGCACGTTGTTCCAGTCAGGTAGGTTGGGCGGGCAATGGACGGTGCCCGTGCGGCTGTCCAGCGGGCCGCCGCAGCTGATCCCCACGCCGATCAGCTCTTCATGGCGGATGCCGTTCCGTTCCAGCAGCGCGTCGGCGGAGGCGATCAGCTCGTCGACGATCGCCCGCCAGCCCCGTTTTACGTCGGTGGGGAAGGCGATTTTATCAAGGATCAGGTCCTCGTGGTTGTCGGGGATTTCCCCCTTTCCGAGAATGGCGGCGCATTTCGTCCCGCCGATATCAAAGCCGAGTGAGTAACGCATGGAGTGCTCCTTTGTGTGATAAATTGGAGTTTGGCGAGCTGTTTTAATGCGGAATTCGGAATGAGGAATTCGGAATTCGGAATTTCGGAAAACACTGACGTGTTTTGATTATAACAGGAAGTCTTATCAAATCAACGATATGACTTCATCCGGACGATGAATAACGCCTAAAAACGTAGGTTCATAATCATTCCGCATTCCGAATTCCGCATTCCGAATTAGATCGACAGATTCCTCTTTCAACGGCAAAATCCCGCCGATATCCGTGATCCTTCCGTCCGTCAGTTCCACGATTGATACTCCGTGGGATTCAGCAAACGCCCGGATGCGGCGGCCGTCGCGGTGGGCGGAAAGGCTTCCCATCACAGCCAGCCTGTCTTTGCCGAGCTTGCCTGAAGCGCCGCCGAAAAAGCCGTAATGGCGCTCGCTTAAGTATATGTCGCCCGGGGTGATGCGCAGTACATCCGCGCCGCGTTTTTCCAGTGCCGCCGCGATGGAGGGGTCCTCCGTGATAAAGGCGCGGTCCGTCACAAAGCAGACGGAACATTTTGCGTACCCCTGCTTCACGGGGATCATCTTCCGCCCGCTGCTGCGCAGAAATGCCGTCAGCTCCTCGTCCACGCGGTCGAACCGCCCCATGGCGAAATCTTTGGCGACGGCGACGTTCAGCTTGATATCCTCCGGGTAGGCCGCGCCGGGCGGGGCGGAAAAGAAGACGGAAAAGCCCTCTTGCCGCAGTCGTTCGGTCAGCGCTTCCTGACCGGGCGCGGCGAAACAGACGCTGCCGCCCGCGTGGCAGAGCAGCAGATCCGCGTGCGCCTTCGTCTCCTCCGGCAGCGCTGCGTCGGGGACGGGGGAGACCGTTTCGATCCCCAGCGTGTGCAGCGCCCGGGTCACAGCCGCATCATCACAAACTGCCGCAAGCGTCACGGGCGCTTCCGGCAGATTCGGTACGGTAATAAAATCAGACATCCGCTTTGCGGAATTTCTTCCAGGGCTTCACGGCGATAAAGCAGGCGGCCGTGCCGACCACGGCGATGACGACCCAGGAGATCAGCACGGCGTTCCAGCCCAGGGCCTCGTTGTCCGCGATCTTGCCGAAGAGGTAAACGCCCGCGGAGGCCCCCACGTAGGTGAGGGAGTTGATGATGCCGCTCATGGTGGAGACGACGCCGTACTTCTCAAACCGGGCGGGTACGATGCAGATCAGGAAAAAGTTGATGGCGTGCATGGTGCCCACGATCAGCGCGGAAACGCCCAGCGCCACGTACTGGTTGAGGGAATAGAAGGCCGCGAGGCAGGCGCACAGCACGATGCTGCCCAGGAAGGTGATCCCGGCCCCCTTGACCTCGTCCCTGACCCACTTGTTGGCGGCGATCCCCACGCTCTTCATGCTGACCACGCCGATGACCGGCAGCACGACGGATTTCAGGATGGCCTTGTCGCTGGATTGGCCGAAGGTTTCGCTGATAAAGGTCGGCACCCAGTCGGTGATGCCGTCCCGCAGCGCGCCCTGGGCGATGATGGCGACGGCGATGAGAACGAACCCGGAGCCCAGCAGCAGTTTCAGGCTCAGCTTGCCGGAGCCGCCGTCCTTTTTGTCGGTTTTCTGTTTGCGTTCAAACTGCAGGGCTTCCACGTCCTTCAGCTTTCGGAAGCCGATGATCCACATGACAAGGATCACGGCGGCAAGGCCGGCGGAGGTGAAGAAGGTCAGCTTCCAGGAGTCAAAGAACCGGAGCCACAGCAGGGAAGAGCTCAGATAGATGAAGATGGTGCCGCTCAGGCCCGCCACGTTGGTGTTGGCGGAAACGGTGTTGTACTGTTTTTCGTTCATCACCGAGGCCATGATCCGCACCAGCGGCGGCCAGAGCATGCTTTGGGCAAAGCCGTTGACGAACCACACCGGCACCCGCAGGCCCGCCGGGGTGAAGGGCATCAGCACGTTGCAGATGATGGTGATGAAAAGACCGCCCATGATCAGCCGCTGGGGCTTGAAGCGGTCGCCGAGAATGCCGCTGACGATCTGCCCCGCGCCGTAGGAGATGACGGCGAGGGATTCCACCTGCCCGGCCTGGGCTTTCAGCAGCCCTTCGTTTTCGATAATGGCCTGCAGGACGATGGAATAGTCCTTTCTGGTCAGATAGCTGGCGAAATACACCAGCGGGCATAAAAAGCTCAACAGCTTGACGACGTAGTCGGATGATTTTTTTGACATTTTTAATTCTCAACTCTCAACTTCGATACGCAGCAAAGGCACAGTGCCTTCAGCGAGGCGCAAAAGCAAAAACCGTAGCACGCTGCCTCAGCAGCGTCATAAACGAAGGGTGAGACGGAGCTGAGGCTCCGTGCTACGTGCGGCCTGTGGACCCGTACCCGCCTTCGCCCCTGTCGGTGTCGGTGAGTTCCTCCGCTTCCTCAAATTCCGCCTTCAGGAACGGCGCGACGACCAGCTGGGCGATGCGCTCGCCGGCCTCTACCGTCTGTGGCTCGCCGGAGTGGTTGTGCAGCGCCACCATGATTTCCCCGCGGTAGTCCGCGTCGATCACGCCCACCTTGTTGGCGGGGGCCAGGCCGCGCTTGGTGGCCATGCCGCTGCGGGCGTGGACGAACCCGGCGTACCCTTCCGGGATCTCAATGGAAAGCCCCGTGTGGAAGAGGTGGGTCTCGCCCGGCGCCACGGTGATATCGCCCTCGTCGGAATAGAGGTCCGCCCCGGCGGCGTATGCCGTGCCGTAGCTCGGCAGCCTGGCGGTATCCGTCAGTTTTTTGATGCGGATCTTCATTTTACAAACTCGTGATAGATGGCTTCCAGCGTCTTCTGGTAGTCGTGCTCTTCCACGGCCACGATGATGTTCAGCTCGCTGGAGCCCTGGTCGATCATGCGGATGTTGATGTGGGCGTTGGCCAGCGCCGTGAAGATGCGGGCGGCAACGCCCTCGGTGCTGACCATGCCGCGGCCCACCACCGCGATCAGGCAGAGGTTTTCCATAATGGTGATGGAATCGGGATCCACGGCCTTGACCATCTCCGCCGTGATGGAGCCCTTGCACTCCTCGATGGCGGCGGAGGAGACCAGCACGCTCATGGTGTCGATGCCGCTGGGCAGGTGTTCAAAGGAGATGTTGTGGTTTTCCAGCACCTCCAGCACCTTGCGGCCGAAGCCCACCTCGGAGTTCATCATATCCTTCTCCACGTGGATGGAGGTGATGCCCTTCTTGCCGGCGACGCCGGTGATGACCGTCTCCACCACGTTGGAGGAGGCCTTATCCACGATCATGGTGCCGGGGGCGGCGGGATCGTTGGTGTTGCGGATGTTGATCGGGATCTTCGCCTTGCGCACGGGGAAGATGGCGTCCTCATGCAAGACGGTTGCGCCCATGTAGGAGAGCTCCCGCAGTTCTTTATAGGTGATCTCCGGGATGGACAGCGGGTCCTTGATGAGCCGGGGATCCGCCATCAGCATGCCGGAAACGTCCGTCCAGTTTTCATAGAGGTCCGCGCCGATGGCCTTCGCCACGATGGAGCCGGTGATGTCGGAGCCGCCCCGGGAGAAGGTGCGGATGGTGCCGTTGGGCATGGCCCCGTAAAAGCCGGGCAGCACGGCGTATTCGTGCAGGCTCAGCACGGCGCTCATCTTTTTGTCGGTCTTTTTGCTGTCCAGCGTGCCGTTCTCGTCGAAGAAGATGCAGTCCTCCGCGTCGATGAAGGGGTAGCCGAGGAAGTTGGCCAGGATCTTGGCATTGAGATATTCGCCGCGGCTGGCGATGTAGTCCCGGCTGGCGTGGTGGGAGATGGCCACCTTGATGCCCTCCAGGTCCTCGTCCAGGGAGAAATCCAGCCCCAGGTCCTTGATAATGCCGTTGTAGCGGGCCGCGATCTTGTCGAAGGTCCCGCTGATATCCCGCTTGTCGCAGGCCAGACGGAAGCACTGCAGCAGCATATCCGTCACCTTTTCATCGCGGGAATCCCGCTTGCCGGGCGCGGACGCCACCGCGTAGCGCCGGTCGGGATCGCTCTTGATGATATCCGCCACCTTGCGGAACTGATTGGCGTCAGCCAGCGAGCTGCCGCCGAATTTGACTACTTTGACCATGTGTTTACACCCCATATCATAATACGCTGTAATAAAATCGCTTTATATTATATTCAATTACAGATGGCAATGCAACCCCGAATATTCCATAAATCTTGCCCCCCGCGGGACAGAACAATTAGATATTTTTGCGGAAAACCCTGCCGTAACGGCGATGAAAATGACGGCGGGGTATTTACAAAGCCGTTTTTCCGTGCTAAAATAAGGATACAGAAAATAACATGGAGGAATGATGATGGCACTTTTCAATACGACTACGGCTACCGACGCGAACGCTTCTCCCACGGACGCGGGGTTCGACGTCAACTCTGTTTTCAACGGCATCCTGACGGTGTTCGGATTTTTCAGAAAGATCATTGATTTTATGAAGGGTATTCTGACCCCGCTCTTTGAGGGGCTGTTCGATTCCATCGGGGATAAGCTCAGCGAAGGGGAATAATCGCGACGCGCATCAGGCCCGGCGACGACCGCCGGGCTTTTTTTGCGCCGGAGGAACTGCGATGATCTCCCTTGGCGGCGCGGAAAGCTGCGTCGTGAAATGGGCCGACACGCATCTTTTTTTGCCGAAAAAACAAAACGCAAATGAAAAATCAAAAGCGAGAAAACGAAAGCAAATTAAAGGAAATCAAAGAAAAACGGAGCAATTAACGGAATAAATCAAAAAAGCGAAAAAATGTTGTTGACAAACCCTGCCCCTTGTGATAAGATTTGTGAGTATTCAATCTACAAATTTTTTTGGAGGCAGAATTATGTCAACTTTTATGGCAAACGCTCAGAACGTTGAGCGCGCATGGTACGTCCTTGACGCTGCCGGCAAAACGCTCGGCGACGTAGCTGTTGAAGCTGCCGTTCTTCTCCGCGGCAAGCATAAGGTCACCTTTACCCCTCATGTGGACTGCGGCGACAACGTCATCGTCATCAACGCGGATAAGGTCGTTCTCACCGGCAAAAAGCTGGATCAGAAGGTCTATTATCATCACACCGGCTACATCGGCCACATGAAATCGGTCAAGTACCGCACCCTGATGGGCACCAAGCCCGCGTTTGTGGTCACCAAGGCCGTCAAGGGGATGCTGCCAGCCAACTCCATCGGCAGAAAAGCCATCACCCGTTTACACGTCTACGCCGGCGCTGAGCATCCTCATGCCGCTCAGAAGCCCGTCGTAAGAGAGTTTTAAGAAAGGGAGGCAGTTGAATTATGTACGAAGGTAATCCTTATTTCTACGGCACCGGCAGAAGAAAGAAATCCGTTGCGCGCGTCCGCGTGTATCCCGGCACCGGCAAGATCATTATCAACGACAGAGAGATCGACGATTATTTCGGTCTTGAGACCCTGAAGCTCCTCGTCCGTCAGCCTCTCGCCCTCACCGAGACCTCCGAGAAGTTCGACGTGATCTGCAGAGTGCAGGGCGGCGGCGTCACCGGCCAGGCCGGCGCCATCCGTCACGGACTCTCCAGAGCCCTTCTTCAGTACGACGAAAATCTCCGCCCCGCTCTCAAGAAGGCCGGTTTCCTCACCAGAGACCCCAGAATGAAAGAGAGAAAGAAATACGGTCTCAAAGGTGCCCGTCGCGCTCCGCAGTTCAGCAAGCGCTGACAGTCCCTTATATTTGCTCAAAACCCCAGGAA
>CADAMO010000137.1 GCA_902788995.1 Oscillospiraceae bacterium | reverse complement strand
GCTGTATGAGGGCGTTTCCATCGTCGTTTCCGCTATTATGATCATCGCCGTGGTGTTCACCTTCGCCTTCCGGCTGGTGGGCGTGCAGGGTTCCTCCATGAACGACACGCTGAAAGACGGCGACTGGCTGGTGGTGACGCCCTACTACGACGAGCCCCAATACGGCGACATCGTGATTTCCACCAAAAAGACCGCGGCGGAAAAAACGCTGGTCAAACGCGTGATCGCCGTGGCCGGAGACGTGGTCTCCGTCGACGAGCAGGATAACGTCACCGTCAACGGCGTGGCCCTGAAAGAAGATACCTACACCCTGAAAAACGGCGAGCGCCACGGCAACCTCACCTACCCCGTCACCGTGCCCGAGGGCTGCGTGATGCTGATGGGCGACAACCGCTGCGGCTCGTGGGATTCCCGCTTCAGCGAGATCGGCTTTGCGGAGTACGACTATCTGCTGGGCAAAGCGCAGTTCCGCCTGGGCAGGAATTTCAACATCTACGCCACCTTTGACGCGCGCTGACAAAAGGAAGTGACACCATGCCGGATATTCAGAAAGACACGGTGCAGTGGTTTCCGGGGCACATGGCCAAAACGCGGCGGAAGATCAAAGAGAGCCTTTCGCTGGTGGACGGCGTGACGGAGCTGCGTGACGCGCGGATCCCCCTGGCCAGCACCAACCCGGAGTTAAATGAACTGATTGAGGGTAAGCCCAAGATCATTCTGCTGAACAAGGCGGATCTGGCCGACGAAAACGCCACCGCCCGGTGGATCAGCTATTATCAGTCCCTTGGCATTACGGCTCTCGCTGTCGATTGCCGCAGCGGCAAGGGGCTCAATTTATACCGCAAAGCGGTGGGCGAGGTGCTGCGGGACAAGATCAGAAGCAACGTGGAAAAGGGCATGTCCGGCAAGGCGCTGCGACTGATGGTGGTGGGCATCCCCAACACCGGCAAATCCTCGTTCATCAACCGCATGGCGGGCAACGGCAAAGCAAAAACGGAAGACCGCGCCGGCGTGACGCGCCACAACCAGTGGTACGTGCTGGGGGGCGGCATTGAGCTGCTGGACACCCCCGGCGTGCTGTGGCCCAAATTTGAGGACCCGGAGGTAGGCTACAAGCTGGCATTCACCGGGGGCGTGAAGGACCAGATCCTTGATATCGAAGAGCTGAGCGTCCGGCTGCTGGATATCCTGAAACGGGACTACCCTGACAGGCTCGCCCAGCGGTATAAAGTCAGCGAGTGCGGCGATATGCCCGGCTACGAACTGCTGGAATTGATCGGACGAAAGCGGGGCATGCTGATTGCCGGCGGCGAAGTGGACACCCTGCGGGCGGCCACCATGCTGTTTGACGAGCTGCGGGGCGGAAAGCTGGGAAGGATCACCTTTGAACAACCGGAGGCGGCCAGATGACCTACGAATATGAGCACCAACTGAAAGAAAAAGGCTATCAGCTGATCTGCGGGATCGACGAAGCGGGACGGGGTCCCCTGGCCGGTCCCGTCTTTGCCGCCGCCGTCATTCTGCCGGAGGGGCTGGAAGACCTCGGCATCAACGATTCCAAAAAGCTGAGCGAAAAAAAACGCGACCTGCTGTTTGAGCAGATCAAAGAAAAAGCCGTGGCCTATTCCATCGCCAGCGCGTCGGAAAAGGAGATCGACGAGATCAATATTCTCAACGCCACCTTTCTCGCTATGAAGCGCGCCGTGGAGAGGCTTTCCGTTAAGCCTGAGATCGCGCTGGTGGACGGCAACCGCAAGCCCGGCACGGGGATCGAGGAACTGACCATCGTGAAGGGCGACGCGAAATCCATCTCCATCGCCGCGGCATCCATTCTGGCCAAGGTCAGCCGGGACAGATATCTGACAGAGCTGGACAGGCAATATCCGCAGTACCAGTTTGCAAAGCACAAGGGCTACCCCACCAAGCTGCACTATGAGATGATCAAGCAATACGGCGTTTCGCCGGTACACCGCCTGTCGTTTCTGAAAAACCTGAACGAGAAATAAACGAGGTGATTCCATGGCGTTACCGGACCACCTGAAAACTGGCGCAAGGGGCGAGCAGCTGGCCGCCCGGTACCTGCGGGAGCAGGGCTATGAGATCTACGCCGCCAACTTTGCCACCGTTCTCGGAGAAACGGACATCATCGCCATCGACAAGGAAGGGACCGTCTGCTTCGTAGAGGTCAAGACCCGCGCCCCCGGCGGCCTGCTGCCGCCTGCGGAGGCGGTGGACGTAGAAAAGAAAAAGCGGCTGGTCAACAACGCCGCCGCCTTTCTGAAACAGGAAAAAATGCGGGACCGCAGTACCCGCTTCGATATCGTGGAGGTCATTCTGCACGACCTCTTCACCGCGGACGTCAACCACATCAAAAACGCCTTCGACGCGCCGCTGGGAAGAGAGTAAAATTGTTATATCTCCACACGCTACGTATTGTGCTTCGCACTCAGGAACCCCCCCCCCGGCGAGGGTTTTCCTGAAACCTTTCCTGCGCTTTTGTCGGCGCAGGGAATTTCGTCCGCTGCGGCGGACGACCAAAGGCTCCGCCTTTGGAAACCGCAAGCCTTTTGAAAAAGGCTTGAGCGAAAACTTCAAAGAAAAACATCAACTGTCAAACCGCTCAACAGGCATCTCATCGGGTGGGCGACCGGACCGCAAAAGGTTGATAGCGCCAGAGCGCCGTCGTGAGCGCGTTTACAAGCGAACCGGCGCGACAAGCGGGACCTTTTGCGGAAAAGGAGTCGCAGCGGCGTGAGCGAACCGGTGATTTTTTGCAAAAAAATCGCCGCAAGCGATACAGAGCCTGCGACGACGTGGTGCGGGTAACAGGGGTCGAACCTGCACACCTTGCGGCACAAGAACCTAAATCTTGCGTGTCTGCCAATTCCACCATACCCGCGACTGCTTTATTATACAACAGACAGCCGCGATAATCAAGGATAAAATCCGTTTTTTGAAAAAGAGGAGGAAAGAGAAACATGGAGTACCGGATTTTTGAATCCACGGACGAGTTGGCGCTGGCCTGCGCCGACATCTTTACGGCGCTGCTGAAGGAAAAACCCAACGCCGTGCTGGGGCTTGCCACGGGGGCTTCCCCGGTGAAGACCTACAAAGAGCTGATCCGCCGGTATAAGGCGGGGGAAATCAGCTTTGCGGGCGTGACCACCTTCAACCTGGACGAATACTGCGACCTGCCAAAAGACGACAAGAACAGTTATTACACCTTTATGCATGAGAATCTGTTCGACCACGTGGATATCAAAGAGGAAAACACCCATCTGATGGATGGCAACGCGGCGGATCCGGAAGCAGAGGCGGCCGCCTTTGACGCTATGATCGAACAGGCCGGCGGCGTCGATATCCAGCTGCTGGGGGTGGGGCGCAACGGACATATCGGCTTTAATGAGCCGGCGGACCACTTCACGGAGGGGTCCTTCAAGGTGAAGCTGAACGACAGCACCATTGAGGCCAACAGCATCTATTTTGATGAGAATCCCATGCCCCGCTATGCGCTGACCATGGGCATCGGCACGATTATGAAAGCCGGAAAGATCGTACTGATCGCCACCGGCAAGAAAAAGGCCGAGGCCATCCGTAACGCCGTCAAGGGGGAGGTCACGCCCCGCTGCCCCGTCTCGGTGCTGCAGAACCACCCGGACGCGTTGTTGCTGCTGGACAGAGAGGCGGCTTCCCTGCTCTGACCGCCGCATAAAAAAACAATCGTCAACGCCCTTTGCGCGGCTCTTCGCGCAGGGGCGTTTTGTCATAACTGCAGCGAGTTGGTGATTTGCAAAAAAAATGTTTGTATTTTCCGGTGATATGGATTATTATAATAATATAAAACCATAAAGAACATGGGGGCTGTTATGTATTATATCGGCATCGATCTCGGAACCTCGGCGGTAAAGCTGCTGCTGGTGGACGGGGACGGGACCATTTTCAATACCGTTTCGGAAGAATATCCGCTGTATTTTCCCCATCCGGGCTGGTCGGAACAGCATCCGGAGGACTGGTGGACGGCAGTTAAAAAGGGCCTGGCCGCGCTGACGGAGGGCTTTGACAAGTCGCAGGTGGCAGGGATCGGCTGCGGCGGTCAGATGCACGGGCTGGTGGCGCTGGATGAAAACGACGCGGTGATCCGCCCCGCTATCCTCTGGAACGACGGAAGAACGGAAAAACAGGTGGCGTATCTGAACGACGTGATCGGCAAAGACAGGCTGTCGGCCTATACCGCCAACATCGCCTTCGCCGGGTTCACCGCGCCGAAGATTCTCTGGATGAAGGAAAACGAGCCGGAGAACTTTTCCCGCATCGCCAAAATCATGCTGCCCAAGGACTATATCGTCTATCAGTTGACGGGGGTGCACGCCTGCGATTATTCCGACGCCAGCGGTATGCTGCTGCTGGATGTGCAGCACAAATGCTGGAGCAAAGATATGCTGGCCATCTGCGGCGTCACGGAAGCACAGCTGCCGCATTTATACGAGAGCTTTGACGTGGTCGGTGAGCTGCGGCCCGACGTTGCGGACGAATTCGGTTTCGGCGCCGTGAAGGTAGTGGCAGGCGCGGGCGATAACGCTGCGGCCGCCATCGGCACCGGCACAGTGGGAGAGGGCAAGTGCAATATCTCGCTGGGCACCTCCGGCACGGTATTCATCTCCAGCGAGCGCTTCGGCGTGGATCAGAACAACGCGCTGCACGCCTTCGCCCATGCGGACGGCCATTATCACCTGATGGGCTGCATGCTCAGCGCCGCCAGCTGCAACAAGTGGTTCTGCGAGGACGTGCTGGGCAGCGGCGACTACGCCGCCCTGCAAAGCGGGATCACGGAGGATAAGCTCGGAAACAACCGGGTGTATTTCCTGCCCTACCTGATGGGGGAACGCAGCCCCATCAACGACGTAAACGCCCGGGGCGCGTTCATCGGGCTTTCCATGGATACCTCACGGTCGGACATGGTACAGGCGGTGCTGGAGGGCGTGGCCTTCGCCCTGCGGGACAGCGTGGAAAAAGCGCGGGAGCTGGGCATTGCCGTCAACGCCAGCAATCTGTGCGGCGGCGGTGCGAAAAGCCCCCTGTGGAAGACCATTCTTGCCAACGTGCTGAATCTGCGGCTGGACACGGTCAAGACAGAGGAAGGCCCCGGCTACGGCGGCGCGATCCTGGCCATGGTGGGCTGCGGGCTGTATCACAGCGTACAGGAGGCCTGCGAAACGCTGGTAAGCGTGACGGATTCCGTTTATCCCGACCCGGAATTACAGGCGAAATACGAACAGCGCTACCGGAACTTCCGCAAGCTCTACCCGGCGCTGAAAGATACCTTCAGAGAATTAAAGGAAAACGATTGACATGAAACAGATCCTGCACATGAACAACCCGGCGGACTGCTGGGAAAACGCCTCCCCCATCGGCAACGGCAGCATGGGCGCCATGCTCTTCGGCGACCCGGTGGGCGAAAAAATCTACCTGAGCGAGGAGACCATCTGGTCCGGTGAGAAGCACGATTCCACCGACCCCTCCTTCCGCAAAAAGATCGACCTGCTCCGCAAAATGCACTTAGAGGGAAAAGACGCGGAGATCGACGACAAGGCGCAGGAGATCCTGACCGAGAACATCGAGTGCATCCGCTCCCTGGAATATGCGGGCATTCTCGCGATCAAGACCGAGCCCGGCGACGTGACGGACTATTCCCGCGACCTGGACCTGAGCGAGGGCATTTTACAGATCCGCTACACCAAAGACGGCGTGAAATACATGCGGGAGGCCTTCTCCGCCTACGCGGAAGAGGTGACGGCCATCCGTCTGACCTCCTCCGCCAAAACCGATTTCACGCTGAAATACTTCCGGGAAAACACCGACGAGGTCTCCTTCAAGGACAACGTGCTGTACGCGGCTGCCCATACCGCCTACGGCAATCACGCGTTTTCCGTCGGCGTGAAATTCATCACCGACGGCGGCGTCTCTTTCAAGGACGGCGCGGTGACGGTAAAAGCCCAGTCCCACACGGTGCTGTTTATCAGTATCACTACCCAGTTCAACTTCGGCGCGGACCACAAGGCGATCTGTCTTGACATCCTCAGCGAGGCGGAGGACTACGACGAGCTGAAGGACAGCCACATCGACGACTACACCGCCCTCTTCGACCGGTCGGAGATCCTCTTTGACCACGATAAGGCGCTGGACGGGCTCACCGTGGGTGAACGGCTGAAAAGGCTGAAAGACGACGATACCGCCGAGGATATGGGACTGGCCGCCCTTTATTTCGCCTTCGGCAAATACCTGCTGATCTCCTCCTCCCGGGAGGGCACGCTGCCGGCGAACCTGCAGGGTGTGTGGGCGGAAAAGATGGAAAACCCGTGGAACGCGGACTACCACACCAACATCAACCTGCAGATGAACTACTGGCCGGCGGAGGTGGCCAACCTCGGCGAATGCCATATGGCGCTGTTCGACTATATGAACGAGTACCTGCTGCCCTCCGGCAGGGTGACGGCGCAGAAAAATTACAAATGCCGGGGCACGGTGACCCACCACCTGAGCGATATTTACGGCTTCACCACCCCCGCGGACGGGCTGTGGGGCATCTGGCCCATGGGCGGCGCGTGGCTGGCCTATCACATGTGGGAGCACTACCTATTCACCAGGGACGAGGATTTCCTGCGGGAGACCGCCTATGAATACATCCGTGACGCGGCCCTGTTCTTCATGGACTATCTGTTTGAGGATAAGGACGGCAAGCTGGTGACGGGTCCCTCCATGTCGCCGGAAAACGAATACTATATCGGCGAGGGCGAGAACCGGAAGGAAGCCTATCTGACCTTCGCCCCCGCCATGGATACGGAGATCATCTCCGGTCTGCTGGAATTCTATATCGAAACGGAAAACCTGCTGAGAATCTCCCCGGAGAATCAGGCGCAGGCCGAGCGCACGCTGGCGCAGCTCCCCCCGCTGACCGTGGGCAAACACGGCCAGCTGATGGAATGGCGGGAGGACTATGACGAGCCGGAGCCCGGCCACCGTCATATCTCCCACGCCTTCGCCCTGTACCCCGACTGCGCCATCACGGAGCAGACGCCGGAGCTGTTCGCGGCCATCCGCAAAACGCTGGAGCGGCGGCTTTCCTGCGGCGGCGGCCATACGGGCTGGAGCCGGGCGTGGCTCATCAACCTGGCGGCGCGCCTCAAGGACGGGGACATGGCCTATGAGCACATCCGGGCGCTGCTGACCCGCTCCACCCTCGACAACCTCTTCGACACCCATCCGCCCTTCCAGATCGACGGCAACTTCGGCGGCGCGGCGGGCATCGCGGAGACGCTGCTGCAATCCCACGAAGGGTTCATCGCCCTGCTGCCGGCGGCAACGGCGCGGTATTCCGGCAGCTTCAGCGGACTGAAGGCCCGTGGCAACGTCACCGTATCGGCCGTCTTCAAAAACGGCAAAGTGCTGTCCGCGGAATTCTCCTCCCCCATCGAGCAGACGATCCGCGTCAGGATTCCCGGGGAAGAAAAACCGTATGAAATCGCTCTGAGAGAAAACAAAATCGCGGCAGTCACCTTTTATTAATGCGGCAATTAAATGGTTGAAAAAAGAAAGATTGTGCTGCCGCATTAATAAAACGATCATAACGCCGTTTTTTGCCGTTTTACGGCAAAA
>CADAMO010000136.1 GCA_902788995.1 Oscillospiraceae bacterium | reverse complement strand
CAGGAGGATATCCGCACGCCGGAGGTCTATTCCAAAACGCTCACAAGGCTCCGCTTCGCGCCGGACGACGGCTCCAGGGAGATTTGGTTCCTCAACTTCGCCTCCCACTCCGAGTCGCTGCAGGGCTGCAATTCCCTGATCAGCGCCGACTTCCCCTGTTACCTGCGGGAACGCATCCGCACGCAGACGGGGGCGGAAACCATCTACGGCGTGGGCGCCATCGGCGGCATGATCAGCATGAAGATCGAGGATGAAAACCGGCTGCGGCAGGAGAACCGTCTGCTGGAATCCACCCGGAATATCGGTTACAAGCTGGCGGATTACGCCATGGCGATCAGAGAGGAACAGGCGCTGGAACCGCGCATCAGCTTCATCCGGCAGGAGTTCTATTGTCCGGTCGACAACCCCGTGCTGACCATCGCCTGTCAGATCGGCATTCTGAACGCGGATAAATACGTGCTGCCCTACTCCGGACAGAACGCCCTCAAAACCGAGCTGAGTTATTACGAGATCGACGACCTTCATATCCTGATGCTCCCCTGCGAGCTGTTTCCGGAACTGGCCTACGGCGGCTATCTCAGCGCCGAGGAATCCGCCGAGGGAGAACCGCCGGAGATCAACCCCACGCCCCTTACCGAGATCGCGGAGGACCCGGACCTGTTGATTTTCGGCCTTGCCAACGACGAGCTTGGCTACGTACTGCCCCCCAATGATTTTCTGCTGAACGAATCCGCCCCCTATCTTGACCGGGCGGTGGACCGCTTCGGTCGGCGGCACTATGAAGAGACCAACTCCATGGGGCCTGAAACGGCCGGGCATATCGCAGAAGCGCTGGCCCGCGTCATGATATACGTAAAAGCGGCGAAAGCCACCGAATAAAAGGAGAAGAAACCATGAAACACACCAAAAAGCTGATTGCCCTGCTGCTGGCGGCCGTGATGATCCTCATGGCGTCCGCAGTCCCCGCGCTGGCGGCCTCCAAGCTGAACCCCAATGACGGGGCGCTGCAGAAAGCCGAAAGCATTATGTACCGCATTCTTGACAAGCTGGTCTCCATGCTGGTCAAAACCCTCAACATGCTGATCCCCGGCCTCAACTGGACGGGAAGATGGCCCTCCGTACAGAATTACTCGCCGAAGAACTTCTATGAAGGCGAAGACGTCTTTGATACCGAAGTGCAGCCCGACGCCAAATGGAGCGCAGGCTTCGCCACCGCCTCTCTTATCGAGGGCCTCGATATCATGAACGGCGAATACTACATGGCCGGCACGCTGGAGCCCATGAACGGCAGAGTGCCCGTTGAGATCGTGGACGATCAGGCAGTGTCGGTATACGCCCTCTCCGACGGCGTCAGCGGCACGGTGGTGCAGGCGGTCATCGACGGCTACGGCATCGCCAGAGGCGACGTGCTGGAGATCCGCGACCGGCTGGCCGATTTTGCTCAGGAAAACAACATCATCAGCATCAACGTCTCCGTGCTGCATCAGCACTCCTGCATCGATATCCTCGGCATGGGCGCGCCGCTGGTGCCCGCCGTATTCACCAACCCCGCCTATTCCCTGCTGAACAAGGATACCGACCAGTTCATCGGCGGCAAAAACCCCTCTTTCATGAAGCACCTGTACGAAGTCACCGCCCGTACCATCACCGAAGCGGTGGAATCCATGACCGAAGGGCAGCTGTACTACGGCTACGTGGACGTCTCCGATTATATCTATGACAAGCGCGACCCGCAGGTCATTGACGAGAACATGAACCGTTTCCGCTTCGTCCCCGACGACGCCGACAGGAATGAGATCTGGATCTGCGAAGCGGGCATCCATTGCGTCGGTCTCGGCGCGGGCCCCGACCGTCTGACGTCCGACTTCCCCTACTACATCAAGGAATACGTGAAGGAAAACGCCGGCGCCGACGTGGTCTACGTCAACGGCGCGGAACTGGCCCTCACCGCCGACTACTCCCTGATCAACGTGGAGGAAACCGAAACCAACTCCCGCATCAAGGCCATGGGCTACGCCCTCGGTGAAAAGATCGTCTCCATCGACAACGACGTGGCGCTGGATCCCGTCCTTAATATCAAGCACAGCGAAGTGCCCATCAAGGCGGAAAACCAGATCCTGATCCTTGCCGTCAGAGAAGGCCTCATCAACAGCGTGGTGGCCAAGGACGGCCTTGGCTTTGCCATCATCACCGAAATCGGCTACATGGAGCTGGGCAACACCGTCGGCGTCTTCTTCGCCCCCGGCGAGCTTGCGCCTGAAATCGTATGGGGCGGGGCCGTCTCTGCGGAAGAAAGCTGGACCGGCGAAAGCTGGGACTACGCGCCTCTGGCCGAAACGGCCGGCGTCGATACCATGCTCTGCTTCGGTCTGACCAACGATCAGATCGGCTATATCCTGGCCGATAACGATATCCGTTCCATCTTTACGGAAAACGAAGAGGTCAACGCCTCCTCTTATCACTCCGCCTCCGCTCTCACCGAGAGCTTCGAAGCCCTGATCGCTTCCGTCAAATAAATCGTTGCCTTCAAAGCGTCGGCTGCCTGCGGTCGGCGCTTTTGGTCGTTTATGGAGGAGTTATGAAGAAAGCCAAGCGACAAGCCGCCGGAGCGGAGCTGATCCTGTTGCTGAAGCTGAACGCCGACGCTTCGGCGCTGGGCGTTGCCGACGGTTATCAGTTTATCTCAGGCGCTGATAATAAGCGAACCTCTCCCGGGCGCGATCCCTTTTCGCTGCTTCTGCTGGACGACGGCTGCGGCGCCTGCGCCTGCCGGATCACCGTCCCCCGTCCTTACAGAGAATGGGAGACGGTCTCCCGTAAGGATTATTATCCCCTGACGGACGCCCTGACGCGGCGGTATATCGCAGCCGCCGAACAGCAAACAGGCTTGCAGCTGACGACGCATCTGACAGAGCTCCACGTCATCACGCCGCCGGAAGCCGCAGCCCGCGCCAATGCCCCCGACGAACCCCTCGCCGAGGTCTATCGGAAGCTGTTCCCCGCAGAACAGGAGATGCGCATATCGTCCATTTACACCGAAAACGGCGTGACGCGGATAAACCTGCAAAAGACCGACGGGTTCTCCGCTTCCCCCTTCCGCGCCGGGCAGTACGTGCGCCTGACGTTACCGGCGGAGAACAGAAGAAGCATCGAACTGCCCCTTTGCTGCGCCCCCTCCTGCGCGGAGAGAGGCGTTTATAAGGTCGCTGCAATCGAACCGCCTTCCGATCTTCTTTCCGACTTACATGAGGGCGACGCGCTTTCCGTCTCTTCGCCCTTCGGCGCGCTGTTCTGCCGTCCCATCCGGGATCATGAAACGATCATCGGCATGACGGACAGGAAGGGCCTCCCCTCTTTCCTCTCCATGGCGCAGACGATACTTAAGGACGCAGATAAACACCGTCTCACGGTACTGTATTTCGGCACAGAGAACGACTGTCCTTTCATGCAGGAATTCCGGCAGATCGGTGAGCAATCCGCCCGGGTGCGACTGATCCGCTTTCCAATGGAAGAACAAACCGATCACGAGAAGTTTTTCCGGGCGGTCCTGCCGCATGAAGCCTACACCGTCTTCATATCAGGCGATGATGAAAGCAGAGCGCTGATACGCGCAGTCATCGCCCCCCTTCGCCTTGCGGCCAACTGCGTAAAAGAATTTCCTGCCGTCCTAACGGACGGCAAAGGATGATGAGGATTGGTAGATCGATATGAGTCAATTCGGCTTTTCCCCCAAAAAACAGAAAAACGGCGGCCAGCCTACCCTGACCTTCGATCCCTTTGTCTTCACCGTCGGCGCCTTTGCACCGGGGCAGGCGGAAGCATTTGCCGAAAGCATCGAAGACCCGGTCAAAAAAGCTATCTGCGCGGCGGAGCTCGCCTTTTACAAAGGTCACCCGGAACAGTGCGCGGATTACTCCCGGCAGCTGAAAGAAAGCGGCGAGATGAACGCGCTGATCGCTTCCTTCCTCATCGATGTGATTTCCGCCATGTCGCTGGGGAACACCGACCTGATTTTTGAAATGCTGGACAAGATCGACAAGGCCTCCCCGTTCTTTCAAAATGACGAACGGCTGCACAAGACCGTCGACTATTTTTTGCTATACTTCAGCATTCTGACCCACAACCGGGAGGGGCTTCATTTTCCCGAAGTCAGCGTCAACGCCTTTGCCGTGCCGGATCCCCTCATGCCCATGGCCATCTACGCCTACGCCCACTATCTGATCCTGTGCGGCGATTACGGCAGGGCCATCGGCCTGGCGGAGGGAACGCTGATCCGAATGCGGGGTGAAATGCCGGTCTCGGAGATCTATCTCTCCATCATCACCAGCATCGGTTATATCTGCCGCACGGAATGGGATAAGGCCGAATACTATTTCCGGCACGCCTGGAAGCTGGCCAAGCCGGACGGTCTGTTCATGCCCTTTGCGGAGCATAAAGGCATGCTCTCCGGCATGGTGGGGAAATGCCTCAAAACGGAGGACCCGGAAGCCTACAAAACCATTTCGTCCCTGTTTCATGCGTTTCATAAAAACTGGGTCTTCGTGCACAATTCCCTGACGGGGGACCACGTGACGGACAAGCTCACCGGCACGGAGCTGAACGTGGCGATGCTGGCCTCCAAAGGGCTGACAAATCAGGAGATCGCGGAATTCCTGTGCATCTCCGTCAACAGCGTCCGCTCTCACCTGCGGAACATTTTCAACAAGCTGTGCATCGACAACCGGAAACAACTGAGCGAGTTTATTATCAAATAAGCAAAACCATCACGTCATCGGTTCATTAACAAATCACGGTCCGCTGCCAAATGACAAGCGGACCGCTGTTTTTTGGATCATCATAATTTCTTTTCCATTCGGTAATATTTGCCGTAATCGTCCTCGGCCTCCGCATAGACGGAAAAACCGAGTTTTTGATACAGGCGCAGCGCGGGGTCGTTGTCGCAGTTGACGCCGAGAGCGATTTCAGCATACCCCTTCTCTTTTGCAAGGGCAAGGATGAATCGCGCCATCGCTTCCCCGTACCCCTGACGGCGGTATTCTTTTTTGGTGATCATCCGGGAAAAATACGCCCGCCTGCCGGGGATTGTGCCGTATTCCGGGTTGTCATAGACGAGGTGACATTCGGACACGATCTCCCCGTTCACCCGCAGCAGATACGCCTCCCGGTCTCCGGTCTTCCGCTGAGTGAGACAGGTTTCCGCAAAGGGACACTGGCCGCCGAACAGCGCCATACAGGCGGGATAGTCTTCGATTGCCGTTTCTACGATCTCATATTGTTTCATCATCGGCTTCATCGGATGTTTGTCCTTTCACCTGTCAAGATAGCCTTCACGCGCTGCGGCGCGTATTACGGCAGCCTGAAATAACTGATATAGATTTTATGCCGGACGGTAAAGCTTTCCGGGCTGCGGGACAGCATCCGCAGATGCCGCCGTTCCCATTCGGCAAAGGTGGCGGCGTCCATACTGGCCAGCGTCCCCCGGCATGCGCATAGGCGGCCGTGCCAACTTTCACGGGTAAAGGGAATATCGGCGGAAAACGTCTCCGTGACCCGTCCGGTGAACAGATCGTCGAAAATATCATTTCCGACACCCTTGCCGCCCGTCCATTCCGGATTCAGCTCCTGTACGAGGGCGATGCTGCTCGCGGCGATGGGGTCGGTCAGCTCCCAATCCATCACGATTTTGATGAACACGCCGCCGGGCTTCAACAGGCGGGTGATCTCCTTCTTCATCTTTTCCCGGTCAAAATACCAGAAGCATTGGGCGGCGGTGATGGCGTCAAAGGAATGGTCCGGCAAGCCGGTGTTTTCCGCAGGAGCGACAACATACCGGATGTTCCATCCGTTTTCCTCAGCTTCTTTCCGAGCAAATGCAATCTGTTCGGCGGAAATATCCGCGCCGATGATCTCCGCGTGGGGATTGTACAGGTTTTTCGGCAGCACGCCGGTGCCCGTTCCGAGATCCAGCCAGGAGGTCCCGTCCGCCGCCACGCAGAGCCCGCGCAGCCGGTCGTATAATTCCGCCGGGTAAATATCCCGGTATCTGGCATATTCCGCGCTGGTGCGGCCGAAATCAAAGGCGTTGCCGTGGTCAATCGTATTGAGATGCATCATATATTTCCTTTTTTTAAAAATTATAAGATTATTTCAACGGCCTGTCAAGCAAATTCAGCGGAACGACTTGATTTTTGCAGAAAGATAGGGTAAAATAATAAAAATACAAAGCAATGGCAAGGAGGATCAATTATGGCAACCTTTTACAACGAACCTTCCCACACCTTTAACGAATATCTGCTGATCCCGGGGTATTCCTCCAGCGAATGCATCCCGGCCAACGTCAGTCTGAAAACCCCCCTGGTGAAGTACAAAAAGGGCGAGGAATCCTCCATCGTCATGAATATCCCAATGGTTTCCGCCATCATGCAGTCGGTCTCCGGCGACAGGCTGGCCATCGCCTTGGCCACCGAGGGCGGCGTGTCCTTCATCTACGGCTCCCAGTCCGTAGAGGACGAGGCGGCCATGGTGAAGCGGGCCAAGAACCACAAGGCGGGCTTTGTGGTCAGCGATTCCAACGTCACGCCCGACAGCACGCTGGCGGATATCATCGCGCTGAAGGAGGCCACCGGCCACTCCACCGTGGCGGTCACCGAGGATGGCACCGCCGAGGGCAAGCTGCTGGGCATCGTCACCGGCCGCGACTACCGCGTCAGCCGTATGTCGCCGGATACCAAGGTGGCGGAGTTCATGACCCCCCGCGAGAAGCTGATCACCGCGCCGGATACCACCTCTCTGAAAGAGGCCAACGACATCATCTGGGACAACAAGCTCAATTCCCTGCCCCTTGTCAGCGACGACGACAGGCTGAAATATTTCGTCTTCCGTAAAGACTATGACAGCCACAAGCAGAACCCCAACGAACTGCTGGACGCCTCCAAGCGGTACGTGGTTGGCGCGGGCATCAATACCCGCGACTACGCCGAGCGCGTTCCCGCGCTGGTGGAAGCGGGCGCGGACGTGCTGTGCATCGACTCCAGCGAGGGCTATTCCGAATGGCAGAAGCTGACCATCGACTGGATCCGTGAGCACTACGGCGACGATGTGAAGGTGGGCGCAGGCAACGTCGTTGACGCGGACGGCTTCCGTTTCCTCGCGGACTGCGGCGCGGACTTCGTCAAGGTCGGCATCGGCGGCGGTTCCATCTGCATCACCCGCGAGACCAAGGGCATCGGCCGCGGACAGGCCACCGCCCTGATCGAGGTGTGCGAGGCCAGAGACGCCTATTTCAAAGAGACCGGCGTTTACGTGCCCGTGTGCTCCGACGGCGGCATCGTCTACGACCATCACATCACCCTTGCACTGGCCATGGGCGCGGACTTCGTCATGCTGGGCCGGTACTTCGCCCGCTTCGACGAAAGCCCCACCAACAAGGTCAACATCGGCGGCACCTATTACAAAGAGTACTGGGGCGAGGGCTCCAACCGCGCCCGCAACTGGCAGCGGTACGACCTTGGCGGCGCGAAGCACCTCTCCTTTGAAGAGGGCGTTGACAGCTACGTCCCCTACGCCGGCAAACTGAAAGACAACGTGGCGCTATCCCTGAGCAAGGTGCGCTCCACCATGTGCAACTGCGGCGCGCTTTCCATTCCCGAGCTGCAGGCCAAGGCCAAACTGACGCTGGTCTCCGCCACCTCCATCACCGAAGGCGGCGCTCACGACGTGATCCAGAAGGAGAAGACCGCGTCGATCAAGTAAGTGGTTAGTGACTAGTGATTAGTGAATAGTAATCTTCACTTAGAGTAGATATTATCAATCAAGAAAGAGCGCCTGTTTACGATGCGGTTTTTGCAATAAACAGGCGCTCTTTTATATTATTCTTG
>CADAMO010000135.1 GCA_902788995.1 Oscillospiraceae bacterium | reverse complement strand
CGATCCCTGCAGCAGACTTGGTGAAAGTCGTTCGGTGCCGCGACTGCAAACATTGGTATAGCGACGCTGATTGCGGAACGTCCTGTGAATGTACCAATATGTCACAACCTGATGACGGATTTTGCAATTGGGGAGAAAGGAAAACAGAAAAATGACCGACAAAGAATACCGCGCAAATCCCGCAATCAGCCGCTCCGAGTTGTGGCGGATGCGGAGATCCCCGGAGATATTCAAGTATTTCAAGGACTATCCCGAAGAACCGACCGAAGCGCTGCTTTTCGGGCAGGTGTTCCACAAGTACGCGCTGGAGCCGGAAACCTTCAACGACGAATTTACGTTTGAACCTAATTGCGACCGGCGCACCAAAGACGGCAAGGCGATCTATGAGCTGTTTCTCTCCGAGGTCGGAAACAGAACCATCGTCCCCCGCGCCATGATGCAGCAGGCAACGGCTATGGCCTTTGCCGTGCAGCAGAACAAAACAGCCGCGAAACTGCTCAAGGGCGACGTGGAAAAAGAGTTTTTCTGGACAGATGACGCGACCGGCGAGGAATGCAAATGCCGCACCGACGTGATCCGCCAGACGAAAAAGAGCCTTGTTATCGTCGATCTCAAAACCTGCACCGACGCCAGCACGGAAACGTTCACCCGTGAGGCCATCAAATACGGCTACGACTTCCAGGCCGCAATGTACTCTGCAGGTGTGGAAAAGAACCTCGGACAGAAACCGAAATTCGTTTTCGTCGCGGTGGAGAAAAAGCCGCCCTACGCCGTAAACATTCTGCTTGCGGACGACACTTTTGTGGAGCATGGGCAGAAGACATTCCGGGAACTGCTGGATCTCTATCACACCTGTAAACAGACCGGCAACTGGTACGGCTATAACGGCGAGGCGGAGAAGATCAACACCCTGACCCTTCCCGCGTGGCTGGCAGAATAAACACAGAAAGGAAAAAACCATGAACGACAAAATCTACACACTCGATGAAGTTGAACGAATCAGTAATGAGTTCAAAGATCTATTAAATTCAAAAAATATGTATTTCAATATGGGAACTCCCTATGATTTTCTTCGCGCCGTTGAAATTCTGCGCGTTCTCGGTCTTAACTGGGGCGATCAGTACAAATACAACGATTTCAGGATAAGAAAAGGATACTACATAACAAACAACGGAACCGGCCACAAGCCCGACTACGATACGTGGTATATCGAATGGGACAACGGAAATGTAGGAGCATATCAGTTTTGCGACGATGAATCCTATCCTTATGTGCAAGAGGAATATAGGGAGTTCAAAGAGAGACTGATGAGTTACGGCCATGTTAATTACGATCCTCTCAACAACCACATTATTTTTGAGGTGGAAAACGGCAAAAAACTGCTTGCCGATTATAATTTAATCTGCAAGGAAACAAGAGCAAAAATGCGCAAAAAATTTCAAGAAATCGCAATTGAGCGCACGAAGAAAAAGCTTGAAGAACTGTTAAAAAAAACGCATGAATAAACACAGAAAGGAAAATCACCATGGCAAAAATGGAACACGTGCAGTGGAAAAAACTCACGAACCCGAACTACCTCGGCAGTTACGCTTTTGACGGCGACAAAGATATGACGCTCACCATCGACTACGTGAAGAATGACGTGGTTGTGGGAGAGAACGGACGCAAAGAAACCTGCGTTGTGATCTATTTCAAAGAGCCGGTCAAGCCCATGATTGCCAACAAGACCAATCTGAAACAGATTCAGAAGCTTTACAAAACGCCCTATATCGACGAGTGGCACGACCGGGCTATCACCCTGTACGTCGATCACAACGTCCGTTTTGGCGGCGAGATCGTGGACGGAATCAGGATCAGAAACACGATCCCGAAAGTTAAGGTGCCGACGCAGAAAAAATACAAGTGCGCCGACTGCGGGGCGGAGATCACCGGCACCGGCGGCAAATCGGCTGAATACGTGGCGCAGTACACGCAGAATAAATACGGAAAACCTCTCTGCTCCGCTTGTGCGCAGAAGGCCGCTGTGGACAAAACCAAAACCAGCGAGGACGCGCTGGAACTTTCCGACGCGCTGGAAGACGAGGGCGGCGGCGATGAAGTGTAAATATTACGGCGAACTGAAAATGCATGATGGCAGCGTGGTTCCGATCACAGACCGCCGCGCCGCTGAGAAGATCAACGCTGAATTTGAGTGGCTTTTCAAGAAGACCAGCAACGACGCCACCACCTACACGATCCGTGCCGTTCAATGCCTGTTCGCGCTGAAACTCGGCGACCGGTACGGCTGGACAACGGACCGGCTCTGTCAGCTTTTGAAAGATGTCGCTTATGAGGCGTCGCTTATTACAGACAAAGAAATCGACGTTCCGGGCGAGTTGGAAGAGTTGCGGGAAAATTACCATATCGACCTGATGGAGGATGGCATGATCCGGGTCGAGCACTACATGGACGATAATATTTACGCGCCGGGAGAGTGGAGACCGCTCTCCCAGCGCAAGCCGCCCAGGCCCGGCAGTTACATTATCACGACCGATAAAGGGGCGGTCTGTCAGGCTTACTGGCACGGTGAGAAATTCAGCAGCGCGGCTGGTGCTCATGCCGTCGCGTGGAAGGAAAAAGACGAACCGTGGGAGTTTTGGAAAGACGAGGTGGAATACGATGGGCGCACAGATCAGCATCTTTGAGCCGATGATCGTAGACAACTTCGCAGGCGGCGGCGGGGCCTCTACCGGGATCGAGCTGGCAACCGGTCGCCCGGTGGATATCGCCATCAACCACAATGAGAGCGCCATCATGATGCACCGGCGGAACCACCCTTACACAAGACACTATCAGGATGATGTTTGGATCCTCGATCCGCGTAAACTGACAGGAGGCAGACCGGTACATATCGCATGGTTTTCTCCTGACTGCAAGCACTTTTCCCGCGCAAGTGGCGGCGCGCTGAAGGATCGGAATATCCGGGGCCTTGCGTGGGTGGCCGTGAAATGGGCCGGACTGGTGCAGCCGGACATTATCATCGTGGAAAACGTGCCGGAGTTCTTGACATGGGGGCCGGTTCGCAAGGGTAAACCGGTAAAAAGCAAAGCCGGGCAGACCTTTGCCCAGTGGAAAAAGCAACTGGAAGATCTCGGTTACGTAATCGAGTACCGGGAGCTGTGCGCAGCGGATTATGGCGCGCCGACGATCCGCACCCGTCTTGTGATCGTTGCCCGCCGGGACGGCAGGGCAATCGTGTGGCCGCAGCCGACGCACGGCCCGCGTGACAGCGCCGCCGTGAAGGCCGGTGAGCGGAAACCGTGGCGGGCCGCGGCGGAGATCATCGACTTTTCCCTCCCGACATACTCCATTTTTGAGAGCAAAGAGCAAATCAAGGAAAAATACGGCGTGAAGGTACAGCGACCGCTGAGACCGAACACCATGAAACGGATCGCCCTCGGCACGGATAAGTTCGTCATTCAGGAAAAAAATCCTTTTATTGTCAACCACAAATTTGAAAACAAGCCGGAGAACGTCAACAATCCGTTATCTACTGTGACGGCAGTGGGATCTCATGAATTGATAAATCCTGTTGTGTCGCCTTATGGGATCGAATGTAACCATACCGGCGATGGACATATCAGCGATTTGCGGAATCCGACAAGAACGGTGACGGCGAAATGCACCGCCGGAAGGGCCGACGTAAAGCTGGCGCCGTTCCACATGCACAACAACGAAAATGCGCGTGGGACGGATATGCGGGAGCCCGTCAATACGGTGACTTCCGCCGGCGGCCAGATGTTGGTCACGCCTGCACTGATCCAGTACCACGGCGAGCAGTCTGAAAAAGAGGTTCGCGGTCAGGGCCTGCGGGACCCGCTCATGACTGTGGACGCCTCCAACCGCTACGGCCTGATGGCGCCGATTCTGACGCAATACTTTTCCAACGGTATGCCGCACGCGGTATCGGAACCATTAAACACAATCACCACAAAGGACCGGGAAAACCTCGCGGTTGCACACATCTCCAGATTTTACGGTGGGGTCGTCGGATCAGAGGCAATATTGCCGCTGCCGACAGTGACGTCCGTCGATCACAACGCGCTGACGGTCTCTCATCTGGCACACTTCAAGGGTAAAGATAAGGGACAGGACTGTCGTGAACCGCTGATGACGATCACCGCGCGGGACGGGCAATTCGCCGAGATCCGCACGATGATCGTCAAATGGGACGGGCAAACCGATCTCGGTTACTGGCCGCAGGTGCGCGAGCTGCTGAACAAATATACTGACTGGTGTATCTACGACGACGAGGTTCTGCTGCTGTGGATCAGAGGCGCATGGTATTTTATCAGTGACATCGGCTTGCGGATGCTGACGCCGCGGGAACTGTATAACGCCATGGGGTTCCCGCCGGACTACATCATCGACAGGGACGTCACAGGCAAAAAGATCAGCCGTGCCGATCAGGTGGCAAGATGCGGCAATGCGGTTTGTCCTCCGCTGGCGGCCGCCGTTGTTCGGGCCAACTGCCCGGAATGGTGTCCGGGAGAAATCAATAACATGAAAGAATTGCACGACATTATGACTGCATAAAAGCACAGAAAGGAGCCTTAACAATGGCATTCAACTCACTTAATCAGGTGGTAGAGGTTGGCCGCATTACCGCCGAACCGGAACTTAAAAACACCAGCAGCGGAACAGCCTACGCCGGTTTTACGCTTGCCGTGGATCGCGCCTACGCAAAGAAGGGTGAAGAGCGCGAGACCGACTTTATCCACTGCACCGCATGGCGCGGGAACGCTGAGTTTCTCGCAAAATACGCCCACAAGGGCGACGTCGTAGGCGTACAGGGAGAGCTTCATTCCCGGAAGTACGAAGACAAGGACGGGAACAAACGCACGGCTTATGAGGTCGTTGCGGACGAGATCAGCATTTTTAACGGGCGCAAGGGAGACAGCGCCGCCGCTCCCGCTCCCGCTCCGCAGCAGAACACGGCGCCGGCCAGCATCGACATTGCGGCGGATGACGACGACCTGCCGTTTTAATCATGTATGAGGGCGAGATCAAAAACTTAATCAGTATGCCGGAGTTATGCAACCGGTACGGGGTCGAAGTGGACCGGAACGGGTTTATCCTCTGTCCGTTCCACGCAGACGATTCCCCGTCTTGCAAGATTTATCCCGGCAATCGCGGCTTTCACTGTTTTTCCTGCGGCGCAAACGGCGACGTGACGGACTTTACAGAGCAGTATTTTTCCCTGTCACACACCGACGCAATCCGCAAACTGAACGCTGATTTCGCCCTCAACCTCCCACTTGACGGCTATGATAAAGAAGCCGCAGAAAAACAGATCGCAGCGCGGAGGCGGGAACAGGAACGGCAGAAGGCCGAAGAAAAGCGGCTGAGGGATCGGTATTGGGATCTGTATGATACCCTTCTCGGGATCGAAATGGTCCTGAATGCGTTCCGTCCCGTCGGCATGGATATTCCCCCGCCTCCGGTCTTCACCGCCGCGCTGCTTAAAAAAGAACAGATCGAAAAAGAGCTGGAATTTGCCGAGATTGATTTACGTCGGCAGAAAGGACGGCTATGACAACAGAGAATTTTAAGGCGTTTTTGTCAACGCTGGATATAGGGAACTGGACGGTAGACCTGCAGAAAGGCGTCTACCGTGACGACCCGATCAAAAACAGCAGCGGCGACGTCGTATCATATAAGCGGGTGGTAGCCTGCCCCATCCCGATTTTGCCCACGGCCATCATGGACAACGTAGACACCGGGCAGGAAAAGGTGGAGATCAGTTTTTACAAGCATCGGCGCTGGAAAAGTATCATCGTTGACCGTGAGCAGATCGCAAGCAATCAGAAGATCGTCAGCCTGTCAAATAAGGGAATAGAAATCAGCTCCGCCAGCGCTCGGAATATGGTGGAGTTTTTCGCCGATATTATCGCGCGGAATCAGAACGCCATACCATACAAACTTTCCCGCGCCTCTATGGGCTGGTACGAAAAAGATTTTATCCCGTTCACGGATAATATCACCTTCGACGGAGAAGACCAGTTCCGGCATATATACCGCGCCGTTAAAAGCAACGGTACGCTGGAAGAATGGATCAGTTACGTTGCCGAGCTGCGGCAAAACCGGCAGATGCGCATGATGATAGACGCTTCTTTTGCGTCGCCGCTGATCCAACTGGTCGGGGAAAATCCGTTTATTTTCCATGCGTGGGGCACTACCTCTTTCGGAAAGACAGTCGGCCTGATGGTGGCAATGTCTGTGTGGGGTTATCCCGCCGTCGGGGCGCTCACACAAACGCTTAACATGACCGCAAACGCCATGCTGAAACAGGCGTCATTCTTGGGAAATATCCCATTTGCCGGGGACGAATTGCAGATCATCAAGAACAAATGGGCGGGCAACTTTGACCAGTTAATCATGAGCCTCACAGAAGGCGTTGACCGTGGGCGCATGAGCTATGACAAAATCAACGAAACGCGGTCGTGGAAATGTGCGTTTATCACCACTGGCGAGGAACCGGCGATAAAATCCAGCTCCGGCGGCGGTGCAAAAAACCGTGTGATTGAAATGGAGTGCCGGGAAAAACTGATAGAAAACGGCAACCTGACCGCCTCGTTTGTAAAGACGCACTACGGCACGGCGGCACCGGTATTTATTGATGCCGTCACGGATATGAATATTCAGGCGCAGTACGCGGAGATTTTCAAAGAGATCATCGACACGACGGACACCACAGACAAGCAGGCCGGTTCCATGGCGCTGATCCTGCTGGCGGACAGGATCGTTACTGACATCTTTTTCAAGACAGAAAGCCCGCTGACGGTGGAGGACGTGAAACAATACCTTGCCACGGATCAGCAGGTAAGCGTCGCAGAAAGGGCCTACTCTTATATTTGCGACGCTATCGCAGAAAACATAAACAAATTTAACGCGGATTCAAGCTCCGGTGTTTGGGGCATCGCAGAAGGCGACGCGGTTTATATCAACAAGTCGGTTCTCTCCAGGTTACTGAACGAAGAAGGCTATGACTTTGAAGCAGTGCGCCGTGAATGGGGGCAGAAGGGCTACATGAAAAAGGCGCCGGACGGAAAATACAGGTGGACTAAATATATAAAATCTCAATCGTTTATGTGTTTCAAAATTGTTACTGGAGATATAGAGCAGGAAACGCTATTTGAAGAAGACGACGAACTGCCGTTTTGATAAGGGGGTAAAATAATGGCCAGTTATCAAAAATATGAAATGATACCGGCGATAAAGAGAAAGCTCGCAGAAAGGAAGAACACGACAAACACTGATCTGATCGACTTTACTTTGCTGCTGCTGGACAACTCGCGCGGGGCCGATCTGGACGACGTGGCGGGGTTGGAAGAACGTTTTTTTAAATACTTGGAACTTTGCCGCGAATGCAATATGAAAGTCGGCAATATGGCCGCATATACAGCCATGGGGATCACGCAAACCACGGCGCGAGACTGGCAAAGTGGCAAGCGTGGGCAAGAAAAACAAGAGCTTATTTTGAAAGTAAAGGCCGTTTGCGCCCAGTACCGGGAGGCTATGATGCTCGACGGCACAGTTAAAGAAATTACCGGTATATTTTGGCAGAAATGCTTTGACGGATTCAGGGACAACGACCCGTTGACGGACTACGCCGTGTCGCAGCTCCCCGGAGAGATCGACGCCGACGCCATCATGGAAAAATACAAGGATCTGCCGGAGGATTGATAGCATGGAAATTGCCGTGTACCTTTTTGCCGACGGCAGCAGAAAGGTCTTTATCGACGGAAAAGCGCAGAAGGAACCGACAAAGCATATAGAGGCAGAAAGCTTTATAATCGACGTTTACAATGCAGAAAAGAAAGAGGAGCAGATTTAAGTCTGCTCCTCTTTTTCGTTCTGCTTTCGGTCCGCCTCGATCCCGAGCCGGAGAAGGCGGCGGATCTCCTGCGCGGTCGGTTTCCCTTCCAGCGCGGCGAGAATGTCAGCGTCTCCTTTTTCCATCATTCGGACCGCAATCAATTTGCTGTTTTTCTTTGA
>CADAMO010000134.1 GCA_902788995.1 Oscillospiraceae bacterium | reverse complement strand
CAAACTAACGTTTTTCCCTTATCGGAAACAGGCTTCTTCTCACACCTAACACCTATCACCTCACACCTGCGACGCTCCGCGTCGCCCCGACAAATCCCCCTTTATCACGCAATAAGAAGGAGTGTTACCGATGAAAAAGAAAACCGTCGTGATCCTCTGCGCGGTGCTGGCCGTGCTGATCGCCGGGGGCGGCGTGGGCTACAGCTTCCTGCCCCATCCGCTGAACTACCCCATCGGCAAGATCGAACCCGCGGAAAAGGCGCCCCTCAACCTGATTTCGGAGACGGAGGACAGCGTGACGCTGCAAAAGGGCGACGCCGCGCCGCTGCGGATCCTGTACCTCACCGATATGCACCTGGACGGCAAAAACGCCACCAGCAAGGATACGGTGGGCAACATGCTGAAGGCCATTGAGAAGGAACAGCCGGATCTGGTGCTGCTGTGCGGCGACAACGTGACCTCCGGCATGAACCGCGCCCGCTGCCGCCAGCTGGGCAAGATTTTCGAGCAGCTCGGCGTCTACTGGGGCGGCACCCTCGGCAACCACGAGGGCGACAATCAGTGGTCCATCACAAGGGATGAAATGATGGGCATTTTCGCCTCCTTCGACCACTGCATCATGCGCAAGGGCCCCGCCGATATCGACGGCAACGGCAACTACGTGATCAATCTGCTGAACGCCGAGGGCAAGCATATCCAGTCGGTCTTCTGCCTTGACACCTTTGACGAGGTCAGCGACGAGCAGCGCGAGAAATACGGCATGACAGAGGAGGACAGCGAATACGACGGCGCCCATGAAAACCAGGTGGCGTGGTACGCGCAAAAGGCCCAGGCGCTGAAAGCCGACTACGGCGACAATTACAAATCCGTCATGCTGGTCCACATTCCGCTGGCGGAATACGCGGCGGCGGTGGACGGCGGCGCGGAATTCCTGTACGGCGTCAAAATGGAGGGGATCTGCTGCACCGGCTATGACAACGGCCTGTTCAGGGCCATCAAGGACGCGGGCGTGACCCAGGCGGTCTACTGCGGCCACGACCACAACAACAGCTTCGGCGTGGAATACGACGGGGTGATCTTAAGCTATCTGGAAACCTCCGGCTACGGCAGCTATGGCCTGCACAAGAAGGGCTACCCGGAGGAGGAATGGCTGCAGGGCTATTCCGTCATGGATATCCTCGACGACGGGACGTATTCCTTCCGGGAGGAGACGTATTATAATATGAACCGGTAAGCGGGGATTTGTCGGGGAGATAACTGGTAGCGCGGCACCTCAGTGCCGCTATTAGCTAATGTTACTTTTAAAACGGATTTTTGCATTATCGGTCAGTTTCTCTTATACAATAAGCGTCATTTGACCAGACAATTCTACCACAAAGTTGTTTGTGCTTATAGCGGCACTGAGGTGCCGCGCTACCGGATAATAGCTCGCCAACCTCCAATTTATCTGACAAATGAGGGAAAAACAATGTACGAACAATTTGACCTTCTGAAAAGCGCCGAGCTGGTGCGGCATTATATCACCAACATGGTGGATAAGGCCTATGACAACCTGCCCTACTGGCTGCTGCTGCCCAACAAAAAGCCCGCCGAGGCGGCCCACTGCCGGGTGGACGACGCGGAACTGGTGGGCTCCTGGTATGAAGGGCTGACGTGCGCCATGCGGATGCTGGAAAGCGACGAGGGGGACGAGGTGAAGCAATCCCTGCGCCGCCACCTGATGAAGAGCTGGGGCGAGCACGGCCTGCGGTTCTGCGAGCCCTACCCCTGGACCCACACGGTCCACGCCTCCTTCCACGAGATGGGCTACATTCTGCCCGCCATGAACCTGATCACCGAGGAATACCCGGAGGACGCGGAGGCGGAGCGCCGCACAGCGGAGCTGATCCGTGGTATGCGCAGCCTTGTCATCGAGCGCAAGGTGCGCACCTTCTGGTCCGGGGACTATCAGGAGACGGAGCCCATCTATGAGTTCCCCAACGACGTTTACTTAAAAGACGGCGGCTTCGACCTGACCCGCCATACCGGGCGCGGCGAGCAGGCCATCCGCAACGCCCTGATGCTGCCCGCGCTGGTACGGCGCTGGGAGCTGAAAAAAGACGAGGTCGCGCTGGACCTCGCCGTGGGTCTTGCCAACTACGTGCTGGGGCCCTCCCGCTATTTCAACTACAAAATGGAGTTCTTCGGTCACGTTCACTCGGCGGCGTGGTTCGCCTACGGCCTTGTGTATCTCGGCCGCCTGACGGAGAACCGGACCTATATCGAAAAGGGCAAGGCCATCTACGACTATATCCGCTCCCTCTCCTCCTCCTTCGGCTGGGTGCCGGAATACGCCCAGTGGCACCCCATGGAGGAAGAGCACTGCGAGACCTGCTGCGTGCGGGATATGATCATCTGCGCCCGGGAGCTGATCCGGTGCGGATATCCCTCATACTGGGACGACCTGAACCACTTCGCCCGGAACATGCTGATGGAAAATCAGGTGCGCTACACCGGCTACGTGACCGTGGACAACACCCTGCCGGACGGGGACGGCATCACCTACCGGGACATCGACAAGCGCATGGTTGGCGGCTTTACCGGCGGCAGCGAGCCCAACTCCATTTCGCTGCAGCGCTTCCGCTCCATTGCGGGCTGCTGCGTGGGCACCGCCCCCACGGCCCTGAAAACCGTATGGGACAGCGTGATCACCGAAGAAAACGGCGTTTTCGTCGTGAATATCCCCTGCGATAAAGAGACGGACGCCGTCAGAGTGGAATCTGAGCTGCCCAACCGGGGCAGGCTGCGGATCATCGCGAAGAAGGACGGCGCTTTCGCCTTCCGCACGTATCACTGGATGGGCAACGTGCAGGTGACGAAGATCAACGGCGACGCGGCGGCGGAACTGACCGACGAGGGGCTGTTCCAAGCGGACTTGAAGGCCGGGGACGTGTTTGAGCTTTCCTTCCCGCTGCGCACGAAATGGGTGAAAGAGACCGTGCGGGGAACCGCCTTCCGGGTGGCGTGGCGCGGCTGCGACGTGGTGGACCTGCTGCCCCGCGGCGAGCACGTGCGGCTGTTCCAGCGGGACCTGTCCAAGCCCAAGTATTATCCGAGGCCGGAGGACGTGGTCTACACCGGCGCGGCGAATTACGGACCCACCCAGCAGAGCGGGAAGAAGTAACACGGCGCCTTGCGCCGGTGGCAGATGCAAGATGTAAGATACTCAACTTTCCCCCTTGACGGATTTACGCAAATTGGCGGTTTGTCGAACCGTTGCGATGGCGCGCCGCAGGCGTATAATGGTAGCGCGGCTGCCCACAGCCGCCCGCAACGCGATTCCGATTTTTGAACGCCGGTTGCCAGAAAACGTTTATTTAACAAGTTGTTTTCGCCACGAACCGCCTTCGGCGGGGCGGCTGTGGGCAGCCGCGCCACCCCATGGGTAAGGTTTTCGCGCAGCCGGTAACAGCCCGACAAATCCCCTTTTTCCGACGTAGGAAAGTTGAGTAAGATATAAGTTAAGATATAAGTATAAAATAGACGGCATCGGGGGAACCGATACCGTCTTATTGTTTATTTGCCGCCGGGCGCCGCGTTTGGCGGGCCGCACGGTACTTACCATATAATATAATCCTCCAGGCCGGTGTGGTCCAGCAGCTCCCGCAGGGCGGGGGAATTGCCGTCGTTTTCCACGCACACCATCACACGGGCGCGGTCCACGTACTCTGACGATTTGGCCGCGTTGTTGGCCTCGGAACAGACGCTGAGGATAAAGGCGGTGGGCACGTCGTCTTTATAGGCGAACAGCCCCAGGGGGTCCGGCTCGTCCTCCGGCTGCCGGCTGAGGCGCGCGTCCACGGCGAACTGCTCCGCGCCGCAGGTCAAAAGGCTGCCGCCGTAACGGTTATCCCGCGCCATGGCGTCCGCCGTCAGGCCGTTCACGTCGCACATGAGGATCAGCTGCCCCGTGCCGGTCACGTCCAGCGCCTGGGCCAGAAAGTCCAGCAGAATGGAGTTTTCCCCCTGATCGGCCACGTCCGCCCCGCTGAAATAGGCGGTGCGCAGCCCCAGGTCGTAGGGGAAGCTGACGTGGTCCAGCACCACGTAAGAGAAGCCCCCCTCCAGCGCGACGCGCATCAGGCCGGTGAGATACTCCACCGTCTCCGGCAGATAGGGGTCCAGCCACAGGCTGCCGTCGCTGTCAACCAGCGGCTGGTCGGGATCGTCGAAATCCATCACCGCCAGCTTGTCGTCATAGGCGGAGGCGGCGCTGTCGCGGAAGCAGCTGATATACGCCGCCGTGCGCACGTTCAGCGCCTCCAGCGCGGCAACGGTCTCCCATGCGTTTTCCACCGTGTAGTCGCCGGCGGAGCCCCGGGCCAGCTCGGTGGGGAAGACGATATTGCCGGCCTCGTCCTTCAGCTCAAACAGGGCGGTATTGCAGCCGGAAGCTTCCGTCAGCCGCTTCAGCTCCTCGGGGCTGTAGCCCGCCAGCTCCTCCGCGGAAATATGCCTGGCCCGGATGCCGGGCGCGGCGAGCGGGTCCGTCGGGGTCGCCAGATAATCGGCGTCCCCCGGCATGGCGGAGATCTTCATGGCCGAACGGGTGAGGATGAAGGCGCAGCAGAACACGATGGCGCAGCAAAGCAGCACCAGCCATTTTGCCGTGGCGGAGAGCTTTTGGGAGGGCGGGCGGTTCTCACGGAAGCCGTCCGTTCCCGCGGCCGCCGGATAGTCCTTGGCGAACCGGTAATAACCCTTGGTGCGCACCGGACGCAAACGGCTGCGGGGCGGCGCGTTTTTCATGCGCTGACGAAACACCTCCTGCGTCTCGCGCTGTTCTTCGGAAAGGCGCGCGGCAATACGCGCCTCCCGCCGGGTCATGCGGGGAGCAGGCTGAGGCTGTTCAGTTGGAACGGTACGTTTTTTCTTCTTTTTCATGAACAATTGTCAAATGTGGGGGAAATCTCCGGTAGCGCGGCACCTCAGTGCCGCTATTGGCACAAACAACTTTTTTAAAACTGATAATAAGTTTTTTTGCAAAAAACAAAACGAGGCACCTGATGATTCAGGTTGCTGAAATGTCACTCCGGCAAACAGCGGCACTGAGGTGCCGCGCTACCGGTATTATCCCGCCAGATCTTTATTTCCAAACTTTTTGCATTGCGCGAACAAGCCGGAAGGAATACAATAGAACAGGATGATTTGGTTATGGGAGCGGGACACTGATGAGAATCGTGACGGTCAACGAATATCGTGTGGAGGTGACGCTGACGCCGGAGGAGCTGGACGGATTCGACATTACATACGAACAGCTGGACTACGGCAACGCGGACACCCGCCGGGTGATGTGGACGCTGCTTTCGGAGATCCGCCGGGTGAAGGGCGTGGATCTGGACCTCTCCGGCAAACTGCTGATCGAGGTGCGAAAGGACCACGACGGCCTGTGCCGGGTGTGCTTCACCTCCCTGCCCGCCAAAGAGGGGCAGGCGGCCTCCGTCAAACAGCTTGTCAAAACGGAGACGCCGCCGGTGCTGCTGGAGACCGTAGGGCTTGACGACGCGGTCCGCGCCGCTTCCTTCTGCCCGCCGGAATGGGAGGCTTCCCTTTACCGCCGAAAAAACGTCTACCGGCTGGCGCTGCGGGTCAGGGACGATGAGACGGAAAAAGCCCGTCTGCGCCTGTGCGAATTCGGCGAACTGATCACGCCCGCCGCCCTTTCCACCGCCCGCTGCGAGGAACGCTGGCAGAAGCTGGCGGAGGGCAACGCCGTTTCGCTGCTGCGCAGACTGATATAGCAATCAGGCAATATAGGCAATAGGCAATAGGCAATAGGCAATAGGCAATAGGATATTACAGGTTTTTCAGGGTCTGAATGGCGGAGGGCATATCCGCCGCCTTGAACAGATAGCTGCCCGCCACCAGCACGTTGGCCCCGGCGCGGGTGACAAGCGGAGCGGTGGCGTCCGTAATGCCGCCGTCCACCTGAATATCCGTCGCAAGGCCGCGCCGCTCGCATTCCGCCCGGATGGCGGCGATCTTCGGGAGCTGATCCGCCATGAAGCTCTGCCCGCCGAAGCCGGGCTCCACCGTCATCACCAGCACCATATCCAGCTTATCCAGATACGGGAACACCGTTTCGGCGGGGGTGGCGGGCTTCAAAGCGACGGCCGCCTTTTTGCCCAAAGACCGGATCAGGTCCACGGTCTTTTCCGTGTCCCCTTCCGATTCCGCATGGACGTTGATGAGGTCCGCCCCGGCGGCGGCAAAATCCGGGATATACCGGTCCGGCTCGGAGATCATCAGGTGCACGTCGAAAAACAGCCCGGTGGTCCTGCGCAGGCACTTCACCACCGGCGCGCCGATGGTAATATTGGGCACGAAATGCCCGTCCATCACGTCGATATGCAGCCAATCCGCGCCGCTGCGCTCACACAGCTGCGCCGCCTCGCCCAGTCTTGCGAAATCTCCGGCGAGGATGGAGGGAGAGATTTTATTCATGAGACCGATCCCCTCTTTTACTCAGAATAATACAAATTCTATTATAACGCATCGGTGTTGAAATAGCAATCCTCATTTTTCAACGGCGGCCGCCCATTTTTTTTGAATTATTCCGCAAAATTTAAAATAAATTTTAGTTTCATTTTAGGAACGCGCCGCATAATGAAGCTGTAATAAGCGCAGAACATCTTTTTCATGATTTCTCCTACGTTTTTTCATACGATCTCCAAAGGCATGCGTCCCGCTTCGGCGGGACGTGTGTCTTTTTTTCGGGATAGCGAACCGTTACGGAGCAGAGAGAATCACAGAGCGGAGAGCGGAGATAGGCTGTCCGCAGCGCAGCCCGGCGGCGTTACACGGCGCAAACAACCTCCCGCAGCTCGGCGCATTGTTCACGCTTCATCGGTCCTCCGGCAATTCGGACAATTCGATATCGACAAACGGAAACATGTGTGCTACAATGAAAAACAAGGGCGCGAGCGCCCTGTGAATCAAACAACCGGAGGATATATGATATGATCAACGTTGCATTGGTCGGCACGTGGCACGTGCATTTCGGCGGCTACGCCAGAGAGATTCAGAACGACGGCCGGTGCCGGATCACCGCTCTGTGGGATCCGGACGCCGCGAAGGGCAAAGAGACGGCGGCCCAGTACGGCTGCGATTTTGTGGAGGACTACGACGCGCTTTTGGCCCGTGACGACGTGGACGCGGTGCTGGTGTGCACCTCCACCGATTTACACAAGGAGGTCGTCACCAAAGCGGCGAAGGCGGGCAAGCACATCTTTACCGAAAAGGTACTGTGCTTTACGGAGGCGGAGGCGCTGGAGGCGGCCGACGCGGTGAAGAAGAGCGGCGTGAAATTCTGCATCTCCTATCCGTGGCGCTGCCGCAGCGACTTCAAATGGGTGAAGCAGGCGGTGGACGAGGGGCTGATCGGCAAGGTCAACTACTGCCGCATGCGCAACGCCCACAACGGCGCTTCCTCCCACTGGCTGCCCGCCACCTTCTACGACGCGGCCACCTGCGGGGGCGGCGCGATGATGGACCTGGGCGCCCACGGCATGTACCTGCTCTATTGGCTGCTGGGCAGGCCTGTGAAGGCGGCCTCCGCCATGACCCACGTGACCGTGGACAGCGTGGAGGACAACGCCGTGACGGTATTCACCTTTGAAAACGGCGCCATCGGCGTCAACGAGACGGCCTTTGTGGCGGAGAACAACCCCTTCTCCTTCGAGATGGTGGGCGACAAGGGCACCATCCTGCTGGGCGGCTTCATGGATAAGGCCTGCTACAACGTGGGCGGAGGCTGGGTCTTCCCGCGCCTGCCCCAGGGCGATCCCGGCCCCATCCCCTCCTGGCTGAACGCCATTGAAAACGATACCGAAGCCCCCTTCGGCATCGACGACGCGGTGGCGCTGTCCATGATGATGGAAATGGCATACGAAAATCAAAGATGAAAGAGGAAAGAAAAAAGATGAAAGTCGGATGGGCTCCGCCCATACCCAATCAATAAATGCGCCCCATTTTTCATCTTTCATCTCTCATCTTTCATCTTTTTCACCTCTGACGCATCC
>CADAMO010000133.1 GCA_902788995.1 Oscillospiraceae bacterium | reverse complement strand
CTGCAATTTTTTCTCACCAAAAATCTGTATGAATCTTTCAAGCTCTGCTCTGTTGACAGGTAAAATAGATTACCTGATATTTCGTACTAATTTGAGACAAGAATTCCTTTGCGCCTTGTAGCTTCTTATCATCCAGATTAACAAATGGATCATCAAGAATGAGAAATGGCTTTTCTTGTTTGTACATAGCCTCAATCATTGACATTCGGCGGCACAGGCTGACCAGATCCTGATAGCCTTCACTAAGAAGACGAATATCGTGAAGGCCACCACGCTCCCGCACCTGAAGATTCAAATTAGCATCCAGCTCATAAATCTGTTGTTCATCCGGGCAGATCATTCTGTAATATTTTCTTCGAAGCCGTTCATTTGCTTTGTCTGCGTAGGTGATCACCTCCGGCGGGTTCCCCTTTTGCCGTTCGAGCAGTCCCTTGGATTTGTATCCGACTGCGCCATGATGGTAGCTCTGCGCTGCTTCTGTCAGCAGTCTCCGCAGGTGCTTGTTGCCGGCTTTGGTGATCCCGAGCGTCCGGCGTCTTTCCGAACTGGAACGCTCGCCCTGTGTAAGCCCAAGATAAGCAGACAGGCTTTTTGCGTTCGGGAACCGTTTGAAATCCCCGATCTCCACCAGCAGCGACAGCGCTGTGTGCGTCCTGATCCCAAGGAAGCATTTCAGTTTCTTCACCCGCTGTGCATACTCTGTCTGAACGGCAATCTCTTCGATCCTGCTGTCCAGTCTTTTCACCTTTTCATCGAGCCAGTAATAGGTTGCCAGGTATTCCGACAGCGTCTCATTCATTTGCCTGTTCCCGAAGTCCAGCGCTCTTAACCATGTGAGATGCTTCTGCGTCCAGTAGCTTTTCCCCTCTGTGAAAAGCTTCCCGTGTCGCGTACAGAGCGCTATCAGCTGTTGCTTCGTTCGCTTCAGAGCCTCCATGTGATCGTCTCTCATCCGGATATACTCCTTTACGGATTCATCCTCCGGCGTCGGCACATAGACCGCACTGTAACCGTGGGTGGCAAGGCATCTTGCCACGCCCTTGGCGTCCCGCTTATCGTTTTTGATGGGATAGCATACCGGCCGCTCCATCGTCGTCGGAGCAAGAATCACACAGTTGATCCCTACTGCCGTCAGTTGACGGTACAGGCTGTATCCCAGACATCCGGCCTCGTATCCGCAGATCACCTCGCGGTTCTTTCCCATCTCCTTCCTGAGGTTGTCGATGTACTTTTTGATCAGTTTGTAATCCGGCTTGACCTGCACTTCTCTTGAAATCCTGTCATATTCCGGTTCATAAGTGCAAATTGTGTAATTTGAGGTATGGACATCTAAGCCAACATATAGTATACTGTTCATTGTAAGGTCTCCTTCTTGTATGAGGTAATACTGTATTTGGGGTGTCGCTGCTTCTATTTTACAGTTAAATCCTCGTTTTTACAAGCTGGGAGACCTTACATATTATCTAATTTATCACGCAGAAGGACTCAATTTCTATGCCCTCACCGAAGAACAAAACCATATCCTTCCTTCCGGAGGACGCGCCGAAACTGGCGGCGTTGTGCGCCGTGCCGGAGGGCCCGCTGGACGAAGCCGCCCTCGCCGACCGTGTACTGTGCGCCGACTTCTTCGCGTTGGCCGACCGTCTGCCCGAGGGGCTGTTCGATCTGGTGATCGCCGACCCGCCCTATAACCTCACCAAGGATTTCGGCGGAGAGATCTTCCGCAAGACCGACGGGGACGCCTACGCCGCCTTCACCGAGCGCTGGGTCACGGCGGTCAAACGGCTGATGAAGCCGGGGGCCTCCCTTTACGTCTGCTGCGACTGGGAGAGCAGCCTGACCGTGGGCGCCGTGCTGCAGCGCCACTTCACCCTGCGCAGCCGCATCACGTGGCAGCGGGAAAAGGGCCGTGGCGCAGCAAAGAACTGGAAGAACGCCATGGAGGATATCTGGTTCTGCACCCAGGGGGACGACTATCAGTTCCATCTGGACGCGGTGAAGGTACGCAAAAAGGTGATCGCCCCCTACCGGGAGAACGGGGAAGCCAAAGACTGGCAGGAGGCGGACGGCGAAAAGTACCGCATGACCTGCCCCTCCAACTTCTGGGACGATATCACCGTGCCCTTCTGGAGCATGGCGGAGAACACCGCCCACCCCACCCAGAAGCCGGAAAAGCTCTACGCCAAGCTGCTGCTGGCCAGCTCTTCTGCCAACGATCTGGTTTTCGATCCCTTCGGCGGCAGCGGCACCGCGGCCGTGGTCTCCAAAAAGCTGGGGCGGCGCTATACCGTCGTTGAAAAAAATCTGCAATACTGCGTGTGGGCCCAGGAGCGCCTGCGCCGCGCGGAGACGGACGACGCCATACAGGGCGTGAAGGACGGCGTCTTTTTACCCCGGAACGAAAAATAGAAACAACGGATTCCCGCAAAGCCAATGCCGGGAATCCGTTGTTTGTGTATGATTGAAAGTGTCGGATCAGATCAGTTCTTCCACGTAGAAGCCGGGAACGAACATGGAAAGCTCTTTTTTGAAGAAGGAAAAGCCCCGCACGATGCCCCGGGTGCCGAACCCGGCGGTACGGGCAAATTCGTTCACCGCTTCTTCATCCGGAAAGCCGGCGACGTACAGCGACAGGGTGAATTCATCCCGTTTGCTGCGGCTGAAGGCCAGCGGCTCATCCAGCGAGATGAAATAGGAGCCGTTCTTTTTGAATTCCGTCGGCGCTTTCAGGGCAAAGGTCTCCACCTTGTAATCGTAGGGCGAAAGCTTCGCGCTGCCCACGGTCATGCGGTAATCCACCCGGTACCAGCCCTCCGGGGCGTTGCCGGAAGCGGCAAAGGTCTCATCCGACAGCGACGCGGGCGAAACGTCGATCTCCTCCAAAGTGAAATCCAGCGGCGCGTCCGCCTGGGTGGCGAACAGCAGCGGTATCGCAAAGATCCCCGCCAGCACGGCCACGTATATCAGTGTGCTGAGCACGGTATAAAACGGCAGCAATATTTTTTCAGTCAATCCATATCCTCCCTCCGCAAGCGATTGTTTCCATTATATACGACAATCAGTCGCTTGTCAAATGCAATCTGCCGGCCAAAGAGAAATCCGGTCAAAAAACGACCGATCCAAAATGGTGTTTTTAAACAAAATCAAAGGCGATATTTTATTGAAGATATCCAGATCGTAAAACTTGTTTTTTTTCGTTTTTTCGCTTGACTTCCTCACCCCGTTTGCCTATAATACGGATTTCGATGGGATTGAATTATCCTTCCCGCCCCACGGCAAAAAACTGTGGGAACAAACCATCGGCTTGCGAAATCGGGTATCGAACCGCTTTTTCGTCCGCACCGCCTGTTTTGACAAAAAACGTCTGGCGCGCAGAAAAAACAGTTTGCTTGCAATTCTTTCGCAACAACCGGAATGGGGTGACGACATGAAAATTGATACCAACAAACCGTTTCCCGAACGGTTCCAAACCCAGTACGACGCGCTTTTCAAAGACGACCCGCCGCTGTTCATGGTGATCGGCGACCTGACGCTGGATAAACGATACGGCGAGAGCGCCCTGTGCTTCACGCCCGACGCGGTCTACGCCTTTGACGAGGCCCATGAAAACGGCTTTGTGAAGGTCTCTTACAGCGACGTGAAAGAGGCCAAGGTCAAGCGTATGTACGGCAACGCCACCTTTGACGTCTACACCAAGGACGGCAATCGGCAGAAGCTGACGCGGTTCACCTTCGCCGCCGCCAACGCCGCCGACGCCGGCGCGGACTTCATCAACGGCCTGCTGGAAAACGAGGATCCCGCCGAGCTGCTGGCCGCCGTGGAAAACACGTTCCTGAAGCAACGTTCCTTCTGCCCCAAATGCGGCAGAAAGCTCCCCTCCCCCGATGCGGAATGCCTGAACTGCAAAGGCAAGGGCAAGATGATCTCCAAATTCGCCCGCTACGCGCTGCCCTATAAAAAGGGGCTGGCGGTGTGCATGCTGCTCTCCGTTTTCACCACGGGCATGTCGCTGATCCCGCCCTATATCACGGGCTATATGGTGGATACGGTGCTGCCCTCGCGGCGGTCCGACCTGCTGGTCCGGATGATCCTGGTGCTGCTGGGCGTTTACGTGCTGCAATACACCGTTTCGGCGCTGCGCACCTATCTGCTGCGGATGACCGGGGACCGGTTCATCATCGACATGAAAAAGGACGTCTACGCCCGGGCCCAGCACCTGCCCATGAGCTTTTACGACAAGACCTCCACGGGCTCCGTCATCAACCGCATCAACGGCGACACCGCCATGATCCAGAACTTCGTGCTGCGCATCACACAGGACGCGGTGGTGCAGTTCTTCACCCTGATCGGCATTCTGGTCATCATGTGCTGCCTGAACTGGAAGCTGACGCTGTTTTCGCTGACGCCCATCCCCTTCGTGGTGATGATCGGCCGGTTTTTCGGCAAGAAGATCGGTCCCCGCTATATGCGCCTGTGGCGCAGGGGCGCCGCCATCTCCACCCTGCTGACGGATACCATCCCCGGCATCCGGGTGATCAAGGCCTTCACCAACGAAAAGGCGGCGGTGAACAAATACGACGCTTATAACGACGAATGGCTGAAGGAAGACGGACAGGTGGCAAAGATCGCCAGCGTATTCCCGGCGTTCATGACCTTCCTCGTCACCTGCGGCTCGCTGATCATCTGGTACTCCGGCGGTTCCTTCGTCATCTCCGGCGAAAAGGGCTTTTCCATCGGTCTGCTGGTCAGCTTCGTCTCCTACGCCAGCATGTTCTATAACCCGGTCAACTTCTTCGCCAACTTCTCCGACACTTATCAGAACACTCTGGCCAGCGCGGAGAAGCTCCTCGACATTCTCGACGCGGAGCCGGAGCACGACTTCGGCAAGGGCAATATACCGGACCGCATCGAGGGCAAGATCGAGCTGAAAAACGTCAACTTCTCCTTCGACCGCTCCAAGAAGGCCCTGAGCAACATCAACCTGACCATCGAGCAGGGCGATATCGTGGGCATCGTCGGCACCACCGGCTCCGGCAAATCCACCCTCATCAACCTGATCATGCGCTACTACGACGACTATGAGGGCGAAATCTTCATTGACGGCAAAAACATCAGGGATATCGACATGACCTACTACCGCAACCAGATCGGCTTCGTGCAGCAGGAACCCCTGATGTTCAAGGATACGGTGTTCAACAACATCGCCTACGGCAGCGAAAACCCGCACGTGGAGCAGGTGCTTCGCGCGGCGGATATCGCCAACGCCCACGGCTTTATCTCCAAGCTGCCGGAGGGCTACGACACCCTGCTGGGCGAGCGCGGCACCGGGCTTTCCGGCGGCGAGCGCCAGCGGATCTCCATCGCCCGGGCCGTGATGAAAAACCCCTCCATTCTGATCTTCGACGAGGCCACCGCCGCGGTGGACAGCGAAACCGAGCACCTGATCCAGGAGGCCATCGAGCGGCTGATCCGGGGGCGGACCACCCTGATGATCGCCCACAGGCTGTCAACGCTTCGCAACGCCAACAAGATCGTGGTGGTGGACAAAGGACAGATCATTGAATGCGGCAGCCCGGAAGAGCTGATGGCCAAGAAGGGCAAATATTACAAGCTGATTCAGATCCAGTCCATGGGCGAGCAGCTGCAGAAGCAGAAGGACGAGGAAAATTTTGAGTAAGGAGGCGGCAGACCGTGATCACCTATATTGACGGGCCGGAGGTCCGGATCACCGAAAACGACGGTATTTTCGTGGACGTGGAATTTTACCACACCAAAGAAAAAAAGACCGGTCTGGAGCCCCACAGGCTCTTTCCCCGGTCCGGTATGAACAAATATATCGCGCTGCTGGACGAAAACGGCGATCAGGTGGCGGTGATCCGCAATATCGACACGCTGATCCCGGAATCAAAGGAAGTGCTGCAAAAGGCGCTGGACGATTATTATATGATCCCGCGGATCACGCGGTTTATCAAAATGACCGAGAAATTCAAGATCTGGATGTGGACGGCGGAAACGGACAAGGGCGTGATCACCTTTGAGATCCGCAACCACATCGCCTCGGTCAAGCCCCTTTACGACGGGCGCGTGCTCATCCGGGACGCCAACGACAACCGATATGAAATACCCGATTACCGGCAGCTGGACAAAAACAGCCGTAAAATGCTGCTGCCGAAACTTTGATTGGAGGAAAACGCAATGAAACTGATGATCGCCATCGTCAATAACGACGACAGCGCCGTGGTGGCCACCGCGCTGACGAAAGAAAATTTTGTCGTCACGAAATTATCCACCACCGGCGGCTTTCTGATGGTGGGCAACACCACCTTTCTGATCGGCACCGAGGACGACCGGGTGGAGACCGCCAAGCAGATCATTTCCCGGTATTCCCACACCCGCACCCATCAGGCCGCCACCACCGAATCCTTCGGCCGCGGCTTCGCGGAGGGGGCGCTGGCCAACGACGTGACCGTCGGCGGCGCCACCGTGTTCGTGCTGGGCGTGGAACAGATGGAGAAATATTGAGGCTGAAAAGGGATTTGTTGCTGCCATAGAATCAGCGAGACAAACCCCTATTTCCCTCTTACGCCGATCAGTCGGCAAGGCCTGCCGCCTTTTCATGGAATTCCGCGGGCATATGGGTAAAGGTCATCTCCTCCCCCGTCGCCGGGTGGCGGAAGGTCAGGCGGCAGCAGGCCAGGCCAAGGAACGGGGCGTTATCCTTTGCGCCGTACTTGCCGTCGCCGAGAACGGGCATTTTCCGGGAGGCGAACTGCACCCGGATCTGGTGCGTGCGGCCCGTCTGCAGCCGGATGCGGACCAGAGACAGCGTGCCGTAGGTTTCATCGGCGCGGGTCTGCAGCGTTTCATAGGACAGAATCGCTTTTTTGACGCCCTTGCGTTCCCGCTTTACCACGTACGTCTTGTTGCGCGCGTCCTTGAAAAGCCAGTCCTCCATGTTGCCGGAAGGGTCTTCCGGGCGGCCGTGGACCAGCGCCAGATATTCTTTCTGAAAGCGGCCTTCCGCTATCTCTTTTGAGAGAAAGGCGGCCGCTTTTTTTGTTTTCGCGTAAACCATCACGCCGGTGGTGGGGGTATCCAGCCGGTGAACGGCAAAGATCTCGCCCCCGGTGTGCGCCCGCAGCGCGGTCACGCAGTCGTTGCCCCGGGGCGTCAATTGAGAAGCCATGCCCGCCGGTTTGACGATCACCGCGATCTGACCGTCTTCAAAAAGGATTTCCATCGTCGACTCCTTTCCGCTTTCTTTTTGCCCATTCTACCGCAATCGCGCCGGATTGTAAAGAGCCAAACCGGCTTCTTTTTCGTCGCCGTTTTTCTTTTTTTCGGATCAATTGTGGTTCAATTGTGACAAATATGTTAATCTTTTTTAAGATTCATTTTTTTGCTTGCATTGCTTGCGAAGGCGTGATAATATTAGTATGCAAGATAATTTATTTTGTTATAAATTCCAGTAAAGAGGTGCAATCAATGAGCAGTAGCAGCGGCAACGGCAGCGGCCGTTACGAAGAGATTACCGGTTTTGACGAAATCATTGCCGGTATTGGAAACAAAAAAGACGCAAAAGAGATCGGCGAGTTTCTGACGGGTTGGTCCGAATGGCTTGCGGAGATCATCAACATGGTGAAGGATTTCTTCGCCAAGATTAAATACGCGATCGATCACAAGGGACAGTAAAGTTTTTCTCTGTATTTTTATCCATTACGGAAAGGAGTGAAAAGGATGTCAACCGTCGATTATATCAATATGTTTGTTGAGTATTTGACTATGCTTATCAACGCGCTGAAGGAATTCTTTGCAAAGTTGAAGGGCGACGAAGCGGACGCCTGATTTCTGCGGGTCGGGAGTTTCCGGCTTCCGATTTTAGCCCTCCAAAGAGGGCTAAAAAGCCGATGGTACGCCATCGGTTTTTTTCGTTTTCCGCTTGCAATGAGTATTCTACACAGATTCATCAAAAATAATTGCCTCTTCACGGATTTTTGTGGGTTTAAAGCGTTGAAGAAAATTACGTGTCAGCTTTTGGCTGATCGAATCCCATTCTTCTGTTAGATTTTCCTGCGC
>CADAMO010000132.1 GCA_902788995.1 Oscillospiraceae bacterium | reverse complement strand
GTCCACGACCTCGCTCACGCGGATCTTGCCCTGGCGCTTCGCCTCCAGCGCCATTTCCACCGGAACGCCGTTTCGCCCGGAGACGGAATGGACGATCAGCAGGTCCCCGGCCCCGATGGGCACGGAATCCAGGATCTCCAACGCGTACTCCGGCTTGCGTTCCAGCACGGTGGTCGCCGTGACGGGAACCGTCTCCAGCGTCAGCCCCCTGGCCATGATGGGGTTCATGATGACAAGTCCGCCGGTGCGGTAGAAGGCCTCCTGCGCCAGAATGGAAGCGTGGGAACAGCCGAACACAAACAGCTTGCCCCCGGCACAGGCCACGTCAAAAGCCTTTTCCGCCAGCAGACGGATCTTTTCCTGCTGCGTTTCCAGCACCGTCTGAAGCAACGCCGTCACGTGCGAAAAATATTTTTCCGTATAAGTCATGTCTGCCCTCCGAATTAGCTGTTTGTCGCGCTGATCGCGCGACAAACAGCTAATTTTTTCGCTTCGCAAAAAGCGAAATTCGCTGTGCGAGCTAAATTTTTGCTGACGCAAAAGCTAAATTTTTCAGCTTTGCTGAAAAGCGTCGGAAAATGCTTTGCATTTTGATTATAATATCAGACTTTAACAATCATCCAGCTCGCCGAAGGCGAATTTAGCAGCGCAATGCGCTATTTAGCTCGCCGAAGGCGAATTTCGCATTGCGAAGCAATATTTAGCTGGATTTGTCGAGCGTCAGCTCGACAGATCCCTCTTTATCCGTCCAGCTCGCCGGGGCGGATGATCCCGCTGTTGTACAGCACGATATAGAGCGAATCCAGCCCCACGGCCACCCGCAGGATGGTGCGGGCGGTGGCGGGGGTGATAATGCCGGTGGCAAACAGATCGGCCCGTTCCAGCGCCTGCTGTGGCAGCTTTTCCAGATAGACAGAGGCCCGCAGCGCCAGCCGCGCGTCCGCAGGGGTAATACTGCCGTCGTCGTCCAGATCGCCGTAGCCCTTCGAACGGGCGTAAGCCTCCCACTCCGCCTGCCGCCGCGCCTCCAGCTCCTCAAAGGTGATCCATTTGGCGTAGAGGATCAGGTCCCCGATCGTAGCTTCCGGGATAAAGGTCAGCTTTTCGCCGGAAAAATCCTTTGACAGGTACCACCCGTCGAAGGCGTAGCCCCCCACGGGGGATTTGATATCGTACAGCGTTTCGCTGTCGCCCACCGTGTGGGCGGTGGGGTTGCTGCCGTTATCCGCCCGGCCGAAGCTGTAGCTGAAGGCGGGGTTGTCCACCGTGGACAGCACGTAGTTGACCGCATAGGTGCGCGCGTCCCACTGGGCGGTGGCGCGAAAATGGCGGGACCCGGCGGGCGCCGTCTCCGTATAGCCGCCGTTCCATTGCAGCCACCCGGCGAAGAAATACCCCGGGCGGGTGGGATAGGGCAGCGCGATTTCGGCCTCGTTGGGATAGGGCATAAAAGCGGAGAAATCGGCGGGCATGGAAGCGTCCTCCGGGATCTCACAGTCCAAAAACGTAAAGGCGGGGCAGCGGAACGACAGGGCTTCCGTCGGCACGCTGCAGGCGAATATCTCGCCGTCGCTTTGGGGGTCATAGTCGTCGGAGGCCGTCACCAGCCGCAGAAAGTAATCGAAGCCGTACACCCTGCGGGAAAGGTCCGCGCCGCCGCGGTCCATGGCGGGCAGGATATCGCCGAACAGCGACAGCTCCGCCTTCCCTGCCGTGGGGGCAAAGGACTTGACGGCGTACCACTCCTCCCCGTCGGGGGAAGCCTCGCAGAAGACGAGGGTCTCGTGCAGCAGCCAGGCGCCGTTGGAATCGGCGATCTCCTCTATGGTGCGGGTTTTCAGCAGCTCCTGCAGATAGGCCTTGCGGACCGCCTCCACCTCCGCCACCCGGGCGGTATAGGTAAGGCAGATCACCCGGTCCGTTCCGGTATCGCGTTCCGTTCCTTCCTTCAGCACCGGCGCGCTGACAGCTTCGGAAAGATAGGGAACAGAGGCGAGGGCGCTGATCGCGGAACCCGCCAGCAGCAGCGCTGCCAGCAGCAGCGACAATATCCGTCTGACCATTCCCTCACTCTCCTTCTTCATCAATTTAATTTACTATTACAGTATATAGTGTTTCGTCGCCCGCGTCAATATCGAAATCAATCCCGATATTGACAAATCCCGGAGAATAGTATACATTATTTTTTGAAATTAACCATAAAACGGAGGCCATCATGATCACACTAAAACGCTTCGCGGCGCTCCTCAGTATATTGCTGATCCCCGCCCTGCTGGGCGGCTGTTTCACCGTCGATATCAAGATCCCGGAGGGAGAAGCGCCCCTGCCGACGGCAGCGGACGCGCCGCAGACGACGGCGGGCACAGCGACGCTTCCGGCGGAGGCTTCCGCCGCCCCCGCGGGGGACGTGACCGCCATGACCACGGCGGATCAGCTGCGGTACTTCAACGCCGCCGTCAACCGGATCAAGGCGGAACGGGCCGGCTTCACGAAATCAAAGCTGACGGCAACGAAGGACATCACGCTCTCCAACTCTCTGGCAAATTCCCTCGTGGGGCTGGTCAAAGGGGCGCTGCTCTCTGAAGACGCGGTACAGACCGTGGTGCAGCCCGGAGAGAACAGCGACGCGGTCATGTCGCCCTATAACGTGCCCTTCGTCTCCGGGCTGACGGAGGCGGACGTGGACCGCATCGAGGTCGCCCCGGCGGGGGGCGGTTACACTATAACCGTTCACGTGAAGGGCGAAACGAACCCCGCGGCGGAGGGCAGCGTCTGTTCCCGGATCTTTGAGTTCATCACCGTGGACGACGTGGTGAGCACCTACGCCCCGAAGGTGGGCGCGGAGGTGGCCCGGGAAGATATTGAAGTGGTCTTTTCCGATTGCTGGGCCAAGGCGACCGTGGACGCCGCCGGGACCGTGACGGCCTACGAAACCTTCGTGCAGGGGACCATGAACCTGAAGAACGCGAAGATCCGCATCATCACGACGGACGTTTCCGTCGTACTGGCCAGCACCACCACTTACACAGATTTCCGTTTTAGTTGATTTTGCCGCCCCGTTTACCGTTTTTTTTGATAAAACGCCTTGACAATTATTCTTTGATGTTGTAAATTATAAGATGTATTGCATTAACCGTGCAGCACCAAAAAACAGGTATCCATGAAAGGGGTATGCTTCTCTATGAAGAAGACGATTTTAAGGGTTATTTCTCTCATGCTCGTTGCCGGCATGCTGCTGGCGTTCTGTTCCTGCACCCAGGAGATTCTGGTCCGCTTCGTTGACAAGGACGGCAACGATCTGGATCTCAGCGGCATCTCCATCGGCGGCGGCGCGGCGGTTCCCGCCAACAACAGCGCCTCCACCGACACCGCGACCACCGCGGCCTCCACCCCCGCAGCCGACAGCAGCGCCACGCCTGACGCCACGGCCGCTCCCGCCGACAACGCCGCCCCCGCCGCCAACGACACCGCGGCTCCCTCCGGCGTTCCCTCCACCAAGGACGAAGTGCTCAACTTCTACAAGAGCGCCGTCGCCAGAGTGAAGGACAACGCGGAAGCCGGTTACAACAAGAAGGAATGGCAGGTCATCGGCAACCTGAACATCACGGGCATCGGCATGGTGGACTCCGCCATCGAGAACGTGGTCGCCGGTTACGCCACCAAGGAAGAGGACGCGGAAGTCCAGGTCAGCGCCAAGGGCTCTGACGACGCCAAGAACCGCTTCCCCGGCTTCACCCTGACCGATTACAGCAAGGTTGCTTCCGCCACCTGCACCGAATCCGGCGGCAACTACAAGATCACCATCGTGATGGAAAACGAAGACACACCCAAGAAGTCCGGCAACTTCCTCGGCCAGGTCACCAACTCCATCCTCTACTGGGAAGACATCGAGACCGAAGTCAAGACCAACGTCAGCATCGTCAAGGATTTCAGCGACGTGCACGTTGACTATCAGGGCTTCAAGATCGAAGCGGAGATCACCCCCGACGGCAAGTTCGTCTCCATGGACCAGACGGCCCACGTTGACATCCGCATCGGTTCCGCCAAGATCCTGATCGCTACCCTCAAGAACAAGAGCGGTACGATGGACAACTACGCTCAGTACAGAGAGTTCAGCTATTGATTTTTCTGACGTAAAGAACGCCCCCTCGCGGGGCGTTTTTTTTGTTTGTTTTTTTTGCCGGCCGCCGAAGACGGATGGTATTTCTGAATTGACAAATATGTCGGATTGTAGTAAAATAAATCTATTATGATCCGCCGACGGCGGAGGAGGTATTTATATGGTGAAAAAAATCATCGCCTTCATTCTGATCCTCGCGCTTTTGGGCGGGGCGTTTTACGCGTCCTACACCCTGAGCCTCAGATACTGGGATAAGATCGCCCCCTATATCGACGGCGCGGAAGTTTCCGACGCCACCCCGACGCAGGCCCTGCCCGTCCTCGCCACCCCCACGGAGGCTGTTACGGCGGAAACCACGACGGAGCCCGTCACGGCGCCTATATCGCTCACCGTGATCACGGTGGATATGCCGGAGGACGACGCCTGGCAGCTGATCCTGCTGGACAGGACCCATAAAATCTCCGACGCCTACGTGCCCGAGCTTACCGCCGCGATCGAAGGCAGCGACATCCGGCTGGACAGCCGCGTAGCGAAGGCCTTCCAGGAGATGTACGACGCCGCCAAGGCGGAAGGCGTCGACCTGACGCCCGTCTCCGGCTACGTCAGCACGGAGATCCAGACGTCCCTGTTTGACCAGAAGGTAGAAGAACTGATCGCACAGGGCGAAACCCGTGAAAACGCCATGGCGATAGCCTCACAGACGATCCTCCCCGGCGGCTGCAGCGAAGACAACGTGGGCATTTCCGTTTCCGTCGGCATGCAGGTAGAATCCTTCAGCCAGTCCGCAGCCTATCGTTGGCTGCAGGCAAACGCGGCGAAATACGGCTTTATCGAGCGCTACACGGCGGAGAAAAAGGCCTTTACGCAGGTCAACGCCCGCCCCTGGTACTGGCGCTACGTGGGCGCGGATAACGCCAAACTGATGACCGAATCCGGCCTCTGTCTGGAGGAATATCTGCAGCGATGAACGAAAAGATACGACAGCTGCAGCAGATCGTCGACGGGGCGGATAATATCGTCTTTTTCGGCGGCGCGGGCGTCAGCACGGAGAGCGGCATCCCCGATTTCCGTTCGGTAGACGGCCTGTACAACCAGAAGTACGACGACCCGCCGGAGACGATCCTCTCCCACAGCTATTTTGAAGCAAACACCGGCAAATTCTTCGATTTTTACCGGGATAAAATGCTCTGTCTTGACGCAAAGCCCAACGCCGCCCACCGCAAGCTGGCGGAGCTGGAGCAGGCGGGCAAGCTGACGGCGGTGATCACGCAGAACATCGACGGCCTGCACACCATGGCCGGCAGCAAGACGGTTTTTGAGCTGCACGGCAGCGTTCACCGCAACCACTGCCGGAATTGCCGGAAATTCTATACGGCGGAGCAGATTCTCAAAAGCAAGGGCGTTCCCACCTGCGACTGCGGCGGCGTCATCAAGCCGGACGTGGTGCTGTATGAGGAGTCCCTTGACGACGAGTGCGTCCGGGGGGCGGTTTCCGCCATCTCCCGCGCGCAGGTATTGATCGTGGCGGGCACCTCCCTCACCGTCTATCCGGCGGCCGGTTTCCTCCACTATTTTCAGGGGGAACAGCTGGTGCTCATCAACCGGGACGCCACCCCCTACGACCGCATGGCGACGCTGGTGATCCACGACAAGGTGGGCGAAGTGCTGTCGCAGATCCATCCGTAACCTTTCAAGCCGTAAGCCGCAGGCGCCCGCCGGGCGCGCCGGACGAAACCTTTTCGCCGGCATCCGCTGCTTGCGGTTTTTTCGTTTCAACCCATCAAGTTTTTCAACAGGAGGAACACCATGAAGAACGCTCCCCTCTTCCCCCATATCATCCACGGCGGCGATTACAACCCCGACCAATGGATCGACACCCCCGAGATCTGGGACGAGGACGTGCGCCTGATGAAGCTGGCGCACATCAACTCCGCCACCGTGGGCATTTTCGCCTGGTCGCTGCTGGAGCCGGAGGAAGGCCGGTATGACTTCGACTGGCTGGAAACGGTACTGGACAAGCTGCACGCCAACGGCGTTTCCGCCGTGCTGGCCACCCCTTCCGGCGCGCGGCCCCCGTGGCTCGCGCAGAAATATCCGGAGGTGCTGCGGGTGGAGGAAAGCGGTATCCGCAACGAATACGGCGTGCGTCACAACCACTGCCTCACCTCCCCCGTCTACCGGGAGAAGGTCCGGCAGATCAACCGGGCGCTGGCAGAACGCTTCAAGGACCACCCCGCCCTGACATTGTGGCATATCTCCAACGAGTACAGCGGCGCCTGCCACTGCGAGCTGTGCCAGCAGGCCTTCAGGGACTGGCTGCGGCAGCGCTACCACAACGATATCAATGAGCTGAACCACTACTGGTGGAACGGATTCTGGTCCCACCGGTTCACGGATTTCTCCCAGATCTCCTCTCCCAAGGGGCGGGGCGAGAACCACGTGCCCGCCCTGACGCTGGACTGGAACCGCTTCGTCACGGCGCAGCATATCTCCTTCCTTGAAAACGAGATCGCGCCCCTGCGGGAGCTGACGCCGGACGTGCCCGTCACCACCAATATGATGTGCCTCTATCCCGGCATCGACTATCAGGAGATGGCAAAGCACGTGGACGTAATCTCCTGGGACAGCTATCCCCAGTGGGAGCAGGGACGCAACGAGCAGGAGGCGCTGACCCACGCCTTTTCCCACGACCTGTTCCGCTCCATGAAGCAGGGACAGCCCTTCCTGATGATGGAGAGCACCCCCGCCAACGTCAACTGGCGGGACGTGAACAAGCTGCCCAAGCCCGAGCGGCAGACCCAGGCCTCCCTGCTGGCGGTGGCGCTGGGCGCGGACAGCGTGCAGTACTTCCAGTGGCGAAAAAGCCGCGGCGGGCACGAGAAATTCCACGGCGCGGTGGTGGACCACTCCGGGCACGAAAACACCCGGGTGTTCCGGCAGGTGGCCGCCCTCGGGCAGCAGCTCGTAAAGCTGGACGAAGCCGTCGGCAGCCGCTGCGAAAGCCGCGTCGCCGTGGTCTACGACTGGGAGAACCGCTGGGCCACGGACCGCTACTGCGGCTATAACAACATAAGACGGGACTACGCCGGGGAGTGTATCAAGTGGTACGCCCCCTTCCTGCGGCGCGGGATCGCCGTGGACGTGATCAGCGAGATCGACGATTTCACCCGATACGACCTGGTGATCGCCCCCTACCTCTATCTGTTGAAGGAGGGCGTCAAAGAGCGCATCGCGGCCTACGTGCAAAACGGCGGGCACTTCGTGACCACCTACCTCTGCGGCGTCACGGATCCCCATGACCTGTGTTACCTCGGCGGCCTGCCGGCCGGAGAGCTGAAGGACGTGTTCGGCGTGTGGGCGGAGGAGACCGACGCCCTGCCTCCGGATGCCCCGGGACGCGCCTCCTACGGCGGCAGGACCTACACCGTGGACCATGTCTGCGATATCCTTCACACAACCGGCGCGCAGGTGCTGGGGACCTATGAGAGCGATTTTTACGCCGGCGCCCCCGCCGTCACGAAAAACAGCTACGGCAAGGGCGCGGCGTACTACTGCGCCTTCCGCAACGACGGCAGCTTTGCCGACGACTTCTGCGCGAACCTGATCGCCGCCTGCGGCGTCGTATCGGATACGGCCATTCAGTCGCCCACGACCATCTTTCAAAGAAAACGCGGCGACCTTGTCTTCCTGTTCAACTTCACGGACGAACCGCAGACCGCCGTGCCGGACCGCCCCTGTTACGACGTGCTGAACGATACCACCGTAAATGGTCCCCTGACCCTCCCCGTCTGCGGCTATGCCGTGCTCAGACCCGTCGCCTCCCCGACAAACGGATAACCGAGAAGGCCGACGGCAACCGGGGGCAGAGAACATCAATTCAAGGGGCTGTCTCATTAAGTGAGTAATGAGTCCAGGTGGCGGCCCTGACTGAAAAAGCAAAGACAATGCAAGAAAACAGCAACACAAAACAGAGGCATC
>CADAMO010000131.1 GCA_902788995.1 Oscillospiraceae bacterium | reverse complement strand
AAGAAAAAGCACTACAACGTGCCCATCTTCGTGCCCGGTTCCGCCGAGTTCATGATGATGAACGACGAGCTGACGGCCCAGCACCCGGAGCTTGCCAGCTTCTTCAACCTGATGACCCAGATGCCGCTGGAGGGCGTCACCCCCATGGTGCCCCCCGGAGGGGCGGGCGTTGGCATGCACGTGATCCCGGTGGAAAAGGCCATCGAGCACGAAAACCACTCCGCCTCCGTGGAGCATATCAGCCATTGGCTGAGCAAGTACGATAAATACTCCGTGGGTCAGTGCACCTGCCGCAAACAGCAAAGCATGCGCGGCGAAGGCAGCGGCGAGATCAACGGCGAGTTCTGCATGGGCATGGGCGACATGGCGGAATACTGCGTGGATAAGGGCATGGGCCGCTATATCAGCTATGACGAGGCGCTGGAGATCCTGGAGCGCGCCGAGCGTCACGGTTTCGTCCATCAGATCACCAACATCGACGGCGAGGACAAGATCGTCGCCATCTGCAACTGCGCCCCCGGCGTGTGCAACGCCCTGCGGACCAGCCAGCTCTACAACACCCCCAATATGTCCCGCTCCGCCTACCGCGCCCACGTGGAAAAGGAAAAGTGCGTGGCCTGCGGCAAGTGCGTGGAGGTCTGCCCCGTGGGCGCCGCCAAGCTGGGCCAGAAGCTGTGCACGAAGCACGGAGAGGTGGAATATCCCGTCACCGAGCTGCCCGACGCGAAGAAATGGACCGCGGACAACTGGAACCCCAACTACCGCGAGGACGCGAAGATCAACTGCTACGACACCGGCACGGCCCCCTGCAAGACCGCCTGCCCGGCGCATCTGGCGGTACAGGGCTACGTGAAAATGGCGGCGGAGGGCCGCTATCTGGAAGCCCTCAAGCTGATCAAGCAGGACAATCCCCTGCCCGCCGTCTGCGGCGCGGTCTGCAACCGCCGCTGCGAGGACGCCTGCACCAGAGGCACCGTGGACCAGCCCATCGCCATCGACGAAATCAAGAAGTTCATCGCGGCCCAGGAGCTGCACGCCGACAAGCGCTTCATCCCGGTCTGCGAGAAGGACGACGGCGGCATGTGGGGACCCGATTACAAAATGGCCGTCATCGGCGCGGGCCCGGCGGGCCTTTCCTGCGCCTACTACCTGCGCACCCGAGGCTACGACGTGACGGTATTTGAAAAAGAGCAGCGTCCCGGCGGCATGCTGGTCTACGGCATCCCGAATTTCCGTCTGGAAAAGGAAGTCATCGACGCCGAGATCGACGTGCTGCGTCAGATGGGCGTGGAATTCCGCTGCGGCGTAGAGGTCGGCAAGGACGTGACCATCGCTTCGCTGCGGGAAGAAGGCTATAAGGCCTTTTATCTTGCCATCGGCCTGCAGGGCGGCAGAAAGGCCGGCGTGCCCGGCGAGAACGCCGAGGGCGTGGCATCCGGCGTGGAGTTCCTGCGCCGCATCAACGGCGACGCCAAGGTGAAACTGAACGGCGACGTCGTGGTCATCGGCGGCGGCAACGTGGCTGTGGACGTGGCCAGAAGCGCGGCCCGCGCCACCAAGGGCAAGGTCACCATGCTGTGCCTGGAGAGCGCCGAGGAGATGCCCGCCGCAAAAGATGAAGTGGACGAAGCGAAGGAAGAGGGCGTGGCCGTGATGAACGGCTGGGGCCCCAAGGAGATCCTCACCGAGAACGGCAAGGTCACCGGCGTGGTCTTCAAAAAGTGCGTCAGCGTCTTTGATAAAGACCATCAATTCGCCCCCGTCTATGACGAGAACGAGACCATCACCATCGAGTGCGCCAACGTGCTGCAGGCCATCGGCCAGAGCGCGGTATGGGGCGACCTGCTGAAGGGCACAAAGGTAGAAATCCGTCCCAATGGCACGGTGGTCCACGACCCGGTCACCTTTGAAACCGGCGAGCCGGATATCTTCGTCGGCGGCGATATCGGCCACGGCGCCCGCTTTGCCATCGACGCCATCGCCGACGGCAAGATGGGTTGCGAGAGCATGCACAGAAGCGTCCACAAGGGCCAGAGCCAGCGCATCGCCCGCGACCTGCGCCAGTTCATCGAGCTGGATAAGTCCGACGTGGTGCTTCCCATCGAGAGCTTTGACAACGCGGGCCGTCAGATCCCGGGAAAGAAAAAGGGCAAGGCCATCTCCACCTTCAACGACCTGCGACTCCCCTTCACCGAGGAGCAGGTAAAGAAAGAAGCCGCCCGGTGCCTTAGCTGCGGCGCCACCACCGTGGACCTGAACCGCTGCGTGGGCTGCGGCCTCTGCACCACCCGCTGCGAGTTCGACGCCATCCACCTGAGCCGCGACATCCCCCACGCCAGCGACATGGTGAAGTGCGAGGACAAGCTGATGAAGATCGGCCCCTACGCCATTAAGCGCATCGTCAAGACCACCTTCGGAGGGAAATAATCCGCTATGCACGAAATGGGTATCGTTCTGCACCTCGCCAAGACATTGGACGAGACGGCGGAGGAAAATCAGCTGACGAAGATCGGCAAGGTGGTCCTGCAGGTGGGAGAGGTCTCCGGCATCATGACGGACCTCTTCACCGACGCGTGGGATTATTTCAAGGGCCGCCACCCGGTGCTGACCGACAGCGAGCTGGTGCTGGAGACCATCCCCGCCGTGACCTGGTGCGACAGCTGCAAACGGGAGTATGAGACCGTGAAATACGGCAAGGAGTGTCCCTACTGCCATTCCGGCGAAACGTGGCTGCTGCGGGGGAACGAATGCATCATCAAAGAAATAGAGGCGGAGTGAGTTTGCCGCGCAGTTGACGAGGCAAACAGTCGTAAGAAAAGTTATTTTTGTTTTGCATTCCCTTGAATCGCCAATACTGCCGACTCACGACTTACGACCTGCAACTCACGTCTCACAAATCAATTTACATTGTCGTCAATTAAGAAAGGAACACACAATCAATGAAGTACTTTTTAGACAGCGCAAAGATCGACGAGATCCGTGAAGCCTACGATACCTTCGGAATCGACGGTGTCACCACCAACCCCAACCATATCATGAATTCCGGCAAGCCCTTCTTCACCGTCATCGGCGAGCTGGCGGAGTTCGTCAAGGAAAAAGGCATCGAGGGCTGGGACAAGTTCCCCATCAGCGTGGAGATCAATCCCCATCTGGACAACGCCGAAGAAATGGTAGAGATGGGTTCGAAGATCGCCGCCATGTGCCCCAACTTCGTCATCAAGATCCCCTGCACCCTGGCCGGCATCACCGCCGCGAGACGCCTGGAAGAAAAAGGCGTGCGCACCAACCTGACGCTGGTGTTCTCCGCCTCTCAGGCGCTGATCGCCGCCAAGAACCACTCCCTCTTCGTCTCCCCCTTCATCGGCTGGAAAGAGAACAGCGGCGAGGACTGCGTGGACTACATTCAGGACATTGTTGATATCTACACCAACTACGGCTTCCTCGGGGAGACCCAGATCATTTGCGCCGCCGTGCGCAACGGCAAGCAGTTTGTGGACTGCGCCGTGGCCGGGGCGGATATCGTCACCGCCGGCCTGCAGGTGTATAAAGACAGCTTCTACCATCCCTTTACGGATTACGGCCTGGATAAGTTCTGCGCCGCGTGGGACAAGACTGTGACGGAATAATTTTTTTTGTGAAGCAAAGAGGATTTGTCGGGGTAATATCGGTAGCGCGGCACCTCAGTGCCGCCTTCAACTAATGTTGCTTTAAAACGGGATTTTTGATAATCAATCGTTTTTCCTTTAGGGAAATACCGTCTGAAATGTTGTTTATGCTAACAGCGGCACTGAGGTGCCGCGCTACCGCATAACAGCTTGACAACCTCTAATTTGTAGCATTCAACATCAGAAAGGAAATACAATGAAAATCGGATTTATCGGCCTCGGCATCATGGGCGAATCCATGAGCGAAAACATTATCAAGAAACACGACGACACGGTCTACGTGTTTGACGTTGTCAAAGAAAAGACGGACAAGCTGGCCGCCCTCGGCGGCGTGGCCTGCGCCAACGCCCGTGAGCTGGCGGAAAAGAGCGACGTGATCATCACCATGGTGCCCAAATCCGAGCACCTGACCTCGGTCTACGACGAGATCCTTCCCGTCTTCGGCCCCGGCAAGATCGGTATCGACATGAGCACCATCGACCCCTCGGTCTCCATGGCCACCGCCGAAAAGGTCAAGGCCACCGGCGCGCAGTTCGCCGACTGCCCCGTGGTGAAATCCAAGCCCGCCGCCATCAACGGCACCCTGGGCATACTCGTGGGCTGCGACGAGGACCTGTATGAGACCATCCGCCCCATTCTGCTGTATATGGGCTGCAACGTGAAGCGCATGGGGGAGAACGGCAGCGGCATTACCATGAAGATCTGCCACAACTGCCTTGTCGGTCAGATCCAGAACGGCGTCAACGAGACGCTGGCGCTGGCGGGCAAATTCGGCATTGCCCCCAAGGACTTCGCCGAGGCCGTCTCCTACGGCGGCGCCCAGAACTTCTATCTGGACAGCCAATGGCAGAACCTGGAGGCCGACAACTGGACCACCGCCTTCTCCCTTGCCAATGAACATAAAGACCTTGGCATCTGCTTGAAGCTGGCGGAAGAGGTCGGCCTGCCCATGCCCGGCGCTGCCAACGCAAAGGCCGTGTACGATTACGGCATGGAGCACGACATGGGCTCCATGGATTTCCGTACCACCTATAAAATTGTCAGGGAAAGGAAAAACTGATGTTCCGTACCATCTACATCCCGGTGGGGGTACCCACCTTTGACCAGACGGCTGCGGGAGACATGATCAGAAAGTCCTCCGCGCTGCTGAAAGAGCTTTGTCCCGATATCGACGTGCCGGAGGGCCTGCTGCTGGGGGCTGACAAGGTAGCTGCCTTTACGGCAGACAAGCAGGCGGATCTGGCCGTCATTCAGAACGTGACCTTCGCCAACGGCGCTTATACCGCCGAAGTGCTTCGCGCCCTCGACTGCCCCGTGCTGCTGTGGACGCCGGAGGAACCCGTCGCCGATACGGGCAGACTGAAGCTGAACGCCCTGACGGGCGCATTCAGCGCCGCCAATATGCTGACGGCCTTCGGCAGACCCTACTGCTACGTGTACGGCTCCCCCGAAGCGGATGCGACAAGAAAAGAGCTTGCCGCTGTGATCGCTGCGGCAAAACTGAAAAAGGACCTGAAAAATCTGAACGTTTTACAAATCGGCCACACGCCCCAGGGCTTCGGCTTCGGCCGGGCGCTGGACGGCGAGCTGATGGCGGCCTTCGGCTGCAGCATCAACTCCATCGAAGCAAGAGAGCTGATCGACAAGGCGAAGTCCTTTACAGACGAAGAGTGCGCCCCCTATCTTGACAAGGCAAAAGCTTGCATCTGCGGGCTGGACAAAATCAAGGAAGAGAACGTCAGAGATTTCGCCAAACTGTATAAGGCGTATGACGAATACGTGAAGGACAACAACGTCGGGGCGCTGGCCTCCCGCTGCTGGCCGGATTTCTTTACCTCCTTCGGAACCCCGGTCTGTGCGGTACTTGCCATGCTGAACGATATGGGCGTGCCCGCCGCCTGCGAAACGGACACCTACGGCGCGCTCTCCATGTACGCCGCGGCCAACCTCACCGGCAAGCCCGCCTACTTCGGCGACCCGGTTGCGCTGAACCGGGAGGACAATACCGTCACCTTCTGGCATTGCGGCACAGCCGCCTGTTCCCTTGCAAGGGAGGATACCGCCGCGGTGGCCGGCGTTCACTGCAACCGGAAGATCGGCCCCACGCTGGAATTCGGCTGCAAGGCGGCGCCTGCCGTCACTATTCTGCGCATCGGCAAGGACGGAAAGGGAAACTTCCGCATTCTGACCGTCGCCGGCGAGGCGCTGGACCGGCCGCAGCAGTATTTCGGCACGTCGCTGGTGGTGAAGCTCCGCAGCGACGCGGAGGCCTTTATCAAGGGCGGCGTTGAATACGGCTGGGAGCCGCATTTTGCCGTGGCAATGGGCGATATCACCGCTTCCGTCAAGGCGCTTGGCAAGATGCTGGGCATTGAGGTGTTCGCGTTTTGACCTGGCAGCAGATCGGCTTTTTAGCCGTTGTTTTCCTGAGCAATATCATCCAATGCGTCACCGGCTTTGCGGGTACCGTGCTGGCCATGCCCTTTTCCGTCATGCTGGTGGGCATCGGGACCGCCCGGCCCATTCTCAATATCATGGGGATCGCCGCCTCCGTTGGCGTCGTCGTAAAGAATTATAAGGCGATCGACCGGAAGGAATTTCTGACGATCCTCGGCGTGACGCTGCCGGGAATGCTGCTGGGGACCTTTCTGAAAAATCAATTGGCGGATTACGGCAATATCCTCTTCAAGATCCTCGGGGCGCTTGTGATCCTCTTCGCCCTGCTGAATTTCGCCTCTTTTATATTGAAAAAGGATTTTGCGGAGAAGAGCAAAACGCTTGGGTACGTCTTTCTGATCGCGGGCGGCGTGGTACACGGGCTGTTCGTCTGCGGCGGGCCGCTGATCGTCAGTTACGCCAGCGTGAAGCTGAAAGAAACGAACGCTTTCCGGGCGACGCTTTCCGCCGTGTGGATCGTGCTGAATACCATCCTCATGGCGACGGACGCTTTTGACGGCAGCTTCAACGGAGAGATCCTGATTCTGACCGCCGTGTGCCTTGCGGTGCTCTTCGGCGCCATCCTGATCGGAAACCGCATTGCGGCGAAAATGAGCAAGAAAGCATTTTTACTGCTGACCTACGCGCTGATGATCATCAGCGGGTTATCCTTGTTCCTCAAATAATATGAAAGGAATCTGATTCAGACATGAAAAAATCTGCGCATTCCGGACCCGCCGAAGGCTTCAGGCTGAAGGCGAAGGACTACATCGGTTACGCCATGGGCGACATGGGCGGTCTGCTCACGTTTTCGCTGATCGGCGCGTTCCAGAACAAGTTCTACACAGACTCCCTCGGTCTGAAACCCTCCAGCATTGCGGTGCTGATCCTCATCGCAAGGCTTTGGGACGCCATCAACGACCCGCTGTGGGGCGCGTTCATCCAGTCCCGTAAGCCGAATCCCCGCGGACAGTTCCGCCCCTGGATCCTGTGGTTCTCCATCCCGCTGGCGGCCTCCGCCGTGCTGATGTTCCTGAAGATCCCCGGTCTCGGCCCAACGCAGTATCTGGTCTTTGCCTATATCAGCTATATCCTCTACGGCATGATGTACACGGCGGTCAACATCCCCTACGGGTCGCTGGCCTCCGTTGTGACGGATAATGAATATGAGCGGTCTTCCCTTTCCATGTGGCGCTCCATCGGCGCGGGCGTAGGCGGTCTGCCGGGCACCATTCTGCTGCCCATGATCGTTTACACCGTCACCGGCAAATATGCCAACGGCACCAACATTCAGGCGCTGGATGAAAAGAAGCTGTTCTGGTGCGTCGTCGTGCTTGCGGCGGTATCGGTGCTTGTCTATTACGGCCATTATAAAATGACCACCGAGCGCATCAAGCCCCAGAAGCACGTCAAGAACGCCAACTATCACGCCACGGCCACCATCCGTGAACTGATGAAGAACAAGGCTTTCATCATGCTTTGCATTGCTTCCATGCTGCTGATCGCCTTCCAGTTCTATTATCAGTCCACCTATACCTATCTGTTTACGGATTACTACGGCAAGCCGGGGCTTTACTCCTTCGTCACGGTGTGCACCTACCTTCCCATGGCGATCTTCATCCCCATCATGAACAAGCTGATCCGCAAGTTCGGCAAAAAAGAGCTTTGCGCCTTCGGCATGGCCTTTGCCTCCGTTTCGGTGATCGTGCTGTTCTTCCTGCGTGGCAGCGCGCTGGCGGCGAACCCCTACGTGTTCCTTGCCTTCACCTTCTTCTCCGGCCTCGGTCAGACCTTCCTGGTGCTGGAGGTCTGGGCGCTGGTCATGGACGTCATCGACTATCACGAGCTGAAAACCGGCAAGCGGGAGGAAGGCATGGCCTACGCGGTGTTCTCCTTTACCCGCAAGCTCGGTCAGACCCTGGCCGGCGTGGGCCTCAACGCGCTGCTGGCGTATATCCATTACGACGGCGAGCTGTCCAAGCAGGGCATTGCGCTGGGCGAGGACGTGCTCAGCAAGCTCTACGACATCTCCACCCTCGTACCCGCCATCATGCTGGCGCTAATGGCCGTGAT
>CADAMO010000130.1 GCA_902788995.1 Oscillospiraceae bacterium | reverse complement strand
ATAAGGTCAAAAAGCTGATAATGGACAGCGTGGAAACGGCGCAGAAAAGTTATCAGCCTGTACACAACAATATCGCCTAAATGACTTGATAATCCTGCGATAGTAGTCAATAATGTGCTACCGCTTGAAGACGGTCGGAAAGGAGGATTTTTATGAATATGACAACTTCATATAGACCGTCTTCTCTTATCGCAGGAGACAAGATCACAGCCCTGTACTGCAGGCTGTCCCAAGAGGATGACCTTCACGGGGAGAGCAACTCCATTGTGAATCAAAAGGCCATTCTCAAAAAGTACGCTGATGACCAGAATTTCCCGAATACGATGTATTTCGTGGACGATGGTTACAGTGGGACCAATTTCAACAGACCGGATTGGCAGCGGCTCATCGGCATGATCAACGAGGACAAAATCGGCATCATCATCGTAAAAGATATGAGCCGCCTCGGAAGGGACTACCTTCAGGTCGGTATGTACACGGAGATGCTTTTCCCGGCCCACGACATTCGCTTCATCGCCATCAACAACGGCGTGGACAGTATCAACGGCACGGAAAACGACATGACGCCCTTCATCAACATTTTCAACGAGTTCTACGCCAAGGATACCAGCCGGAAAATAAAGGCTGTGTTCAAGGCAAAGGGCAATTCCGGCAAGCCGCTCTGCACCAATCCACCTTACGGCTATCTGAAGGACCCGGGGGATAAAAACCACTGGATCGTGGACGAAGATGCTGCAGAGGTGGTAAGGGAGATATTTCGGCTGTGCATCGCCGGTTATGGTCCCTCACAAATCGCATCTATTTTGGAGAAGCGGCAGATCGAGATACCGATCTATCACGCAAAGCGACTCGGCATCACGCTCCCGGCCCGGTCAGACGGTCACAGCCCTTACGGATGGGATGACACCACGATCACCAGGATTTTCACGAGGCAGGAATATCTCGGCCATACGGTCAATTTCAAAACTCGAACGAAATCCTTCCGGGACAAGAAGAAGCTGGCAAACGATCCGTCCGAATGGGCCGTGTTCGAGAACACACACGAAGCCATCATCGATCAGGAGAGCTTCGATATTGTCCAGCGTATCCGTGAAGGCAGACGGCGTGTTACACCGATGGGCGAGATGCCGATCCTGTCCGGTATGCTGTTCTGCGCCGATTGCGGCTCAAAGCTGTATCAGGTCCGTCACCGTGGCTGGACGCACGAGCAGGAGATTTTCATCTGTGCCAAGTACCGCAAGCACAAAGGGATGTGTACTCCGCACCAGATTCACAATGTTCAGGTGGAGGAAATTCTGCTCCGGGAACTGCGGCTCATCACTGCTTACGCCCGTGAGCATGAGGAAGATTTTATTCAGCTGGTCACACGGCACAGCGCAAAAGAACTGACCCGGCAGCTCCGTGACAGTACCCGTGAGCTTGCACAGGCAGAGGAGCGCATCGGCAAGCTGGATGGCATCATTCAGCGTCTCTACGAGGATAATGTGGAAGGCAAGATCAGCGATGAGCGTTTTGCCAAGCTGTCCGCCTCCTATGAGGCCGAGCAGAATCAGCTGGAAAGCCGTAAAGCCGAGCTTACAGAGTTCATTGACGCCTCAAAGGAACAACGGCTGAATGTAGACTCCTTCCTCGGTATGGTGCGCAAGTACACGGACATCACGGAACTGACCGCTGAGATCATCCGGTCCTTCGTGGAGAAGATAGAGGTCCTCAAGCCAGAGAAGGTCCCCGGCACACGCACGAAAAAGCAAACAATAGTCATCTACTGGAATTTCATCGGGGCCGTTGAAATCCCCGTTGAAGCGCAAGAAAAGACGGCATAGCCTACATTGCTGTAAACTATGCCGTCTCCTTTTTAGAGATTTACACTATCCCTAAGCCGCACCCCTAAAAGGGCGGCGGTTGTGTTTTGTCATATTCGTATTTTTTAATTACAGATCGAAGCCGCCGAACACGTCGGATTCGATATAGTCCACGTCCATGTTCTTGAAGCGCTCGAACACTTCGGGGGTATTGACCGTCCAGACGGCGACCTCCAGTCCCCTGTCATGGAACTGACGGATCATATCCTCCGTCACGACGTTATAATCCACGTCAATGGAAAAACCGTAATCAAAACAGCGCTCATAATTCCGTTCGTTACAGCCGTAAGTCAGCATCAGCGGAAGCTCCGGAAACTGCTCGTGGGCGCGAATCAGATTGTCAAACTCAAAGGACTGAAAAATGCACTTTTTGAGGTCGTACACCTCCGCCACCATGCGGAAGACCTCCCCTACCTGTACGTCGGTAAACTCCCCCTTCAACTCCACAAAACAGATCATGTCGTTATCCCGCATGATTTCAAGATAGCGGCGGAAGGTGCAGAGGTAGACGTCGTTGTCGGTCTTATCGTTGCGCAGGGGCTTGGCGGTCAATTCGGCAAAGGTGGAATCGCTGACGATGAGGGAGGACCCGTCCGCGAACACTGCGTCGTGGTCATGGCTGGTCACGTAGACGCCGTCTTTGGTGCGGCGGATATCCGTCTCCGCGCCGCCGGAGCCGTGGCGGGCGGCCTCGATAAAGGCCTGCTCGGTATTCATCAGGTATTTGGAACTGTACCCGCGATGGGCAATCATACAGATTTTTTTCATGAGATCGATCCTTTCTTATTTGTGGAAATGTAATTGCGACGGAGTAATACGGCGCAGTACGCTGTGACAGCCGCGCAGGAAATCAGCAAAAGGACGTTATGCAACTGCCCTGCGGAATGAACCGCCGGCTCATCGGTGGAAACAAAGAAACAGACGAAGGTATCGTACAACACGAACGCGCCGCACAGGGAGGGGGCCAGCAGCGGCATGGGAACATGCTCCAGCGCCCAGCCGCATTTTTTTCGCAGCAGCAGCGAAACGGCGACAACGGCGATGACGCCGACTGTGATACCGATAATCATGACGACGGTATCCTCATCCAGACGGCGCTGCAGCGGACGGACGGCGTTGAAACCGATCAGCCACACCCAGATGAGCAGATAGCGGAAAAGGAGCAGCGCCTTTGGAGGCATCTTTTGCAGCAGCGGTTCCGCGGAGGGAACGTCCGGAGCCGTTTTCAGCACCACGGCGGAGATCACGCCGCCTGCGATAAAGCCAGTGAAATACTCCCACAGACTCCATGCGGCCCACCCGTCAGGCAGGGTAAAAGGCTGCGTTCCGTGATAACCGCCGTTGTCAAACCAGAAAAACAGATCCGCAACGGTGATGGCCACGGCAAAGGCAGAGCAGACGGTTAACCCGATGCGGGCGGCATAACGGTCTTTGGCCAAAAATCTTGTTGCGGCAATAGAGGCAAGCGAGCCAAGCGCGGATGAAAACGCGGAAACGCAGGCATAATAATGTCGGCCGCCCGCGATCTTCTTGGCCCATCCCTCCGCATTGAAATGGGACAGGTACGCTTCAAAGGTAGATTGAGAGATTCCGTTTTCGGCAAGGCCGTTACGAAAGGCTTCCACCGTCTGCGGCTGAAGCCATCCCGCCAGAGGATGGGCGACGCTGGCCTTTGCGCCGTAGGAAACAAGCAGGAACACTGCCAGCACGGCGGCGTAATCCCGCAGCCGCCACGCCTGTCCGCTGAAGCAGCGGCCCAGCATCACGCTGAACACCGCGGCAAGACCGAACCCCATGCACAGCATCAGGATCACGCCGGATACGGGAGGGATAAAAACGATCTGCTCCCCTGCGGCGTAATCCACCTTCATCAGCCCGGTGATCTGCGAGTTGAGCGTTCCCCACGCGGGGGCGGTAAACATAAAAGAAGCCGCTGTGAACGCAACAAGGGACAGGCTTGCGCCGTCCCGTTTGCCGCGCACGGCAAGCAGATATAGCGTCAACAACATACCGGCGTTGAGCAGGCCCCAGGCAGAACCCCAACCGCCGGTACCCCGGACGCGCCAGGCAAACCCTGTGAGCAGCGCGCCCACAAGCACAGAGAGAAGGTATGAAGTATTCAGACGTTTCATAGGCGTCACCCTTCCGCAATCGTCCGTCTCAGATGGAGGAACCGGCGAACTGCGCTTCGTATAATTCCTTATAAAATCCGCCGGCTGCGATCAGCTCGTCGTGAGTTCCGCTTTCGATGATCGCGCCTTCATTCATAACGAGGATCACGTCGGCCTTGCGGATGGTAGACAGCCGGTGGGCGATCACAAAGCTGGTACGGCCCGCCATCAGCTCCTTCATGGCGTTCTGGATCATCAGTTCGGTACGGGTATCCACGGAGCTGGTGGCCTCGTCCAGAATCAGGATATCGGGATCCGCCAGAATCGCCCGGGCAATGGTCAGCAGCTGGCGCTGCCCCTGGGAAATATTGGTGGCGTCCTCCTCCAGCACCGTGTCGTAGCCGTCGGCAAGCGTGTTGATGAAATGATCGGCGTGCGCCGCCCGGGCCGCAGCGACGATCTCCTCCATGGTGGCGTCGCTTCTGCCGTAGGCGATGTTGTCCCGGATCGTCCCCTCAAACAGCCAGGTATCCTGCAGCACCATACCGAAGACGTGGCGCAGCTCGTCACGGGGAACGGAACGGATATCTTTCCCATCGATAAGGACCGCCCCGCCTTTGACGTCATAAAAACGCATCAGCAGGTTGACGATGGTGGTTTTTCCCGCACCGGTGGGACCGACGAGCGCCACCAGCTGACCGGGACGGACCGTCAGATTAAGTCCGCTGATCAGGGGCTTGTCATCCGAATAGGCAAAATCCACGTTGACAAGCTCCACCGTCTTGTTCCGTCCCTCGTCCAGATGATCGTCGGCAACGTCCGCCGGCTCGCTCTCCTGTTCCAGCACGTCAAAGACGCGTTCTGCGGAGGCAAGAGAGGATTGAAGGTTGTTTGCGATGTTGCTCATATCCACGATAGGCTGCATGAACAGCTTGGAATAGACAAAGAAGACCGTCATCTGACCGATGGTCAGATCGCCGCGGACCACGAAGATGCCGCCGAAAATGCAGATCAGGACATAACCGATATTGCTGGTAAAGGTAATGATGGGCATCAGCACGCCGGAATAGAACTGCGCCTTGCGCCCGACGGTGCAGAGCTCATCGTTGATCTCCGTGAAATCCTCACAGGCTTTGCGGGTGTGGCCGAAGACCTTCACGATCTTATGACCGCCGTACATCTCTTCGATATGACCGTTGAGATCGCCCATGGTGCGCCAGTTTTCGCGGAAATAGCGTCTTGAAACCCGCAGCAGCGCCAGCGCGATCAACAGGCCAAGGGGCAGCACGATCACGGAAACCAGCGTCATGATCGGGCTGATATAGAGCATGATGGCAAACACGCCGACGACGGATACGACGGACGTGATGCTCTGGATCAGGTTGTTCTGGAAGGTGTTTTGGATATTGTCGATATCATTGGTAACGCGGCTGAGGATATCTCCCTTGGTGTGGGAATCAAAATACCGCAGCGGCAGACCGGACAGCTTTTCGTTCAGCATCCGCCGCATTTTGAAGATCAGGTCGCGGTTGAGCCCCGCCATGGTGAAATGTTGCAAAAAAGACGCCACAGAACTGGCGGTATAGATGGCGAGGATCGTGAACAGAATGTGCTTGATGCCGTCGAGATCCAGCGAATTACCGGTCAGCTTGACCTTGATCAGGTCGGTGATGTTGTCAATGATATCGCCGAGATACACCGGGCCGATAATGCTCAGCACGGTGCTGACGATGCAGATGACGACCACAAGGATCAGTTTGAGTTTTTTCTCCGCCAGCAGAGAGATCATTTTTTTGGCGGCCGCCGTCATGTTCTGCGGCTTGTCGCCCTGGGTCTTTTTGGCGTCGGCGTAATCCCTGAACTTGTGATGACGCTTTTCACGCGCCTCTTTCGTCGCGTTGCTCATACGGTCGCCCTCCTTTCGGTGAGCTCATCCGGCGAGAGCTGCGATTCCGCGATCTCCCGGTAAACAGAACAGGATTTCAGCAATTCCTCATGGGTGCCCACGCCGACAATTTCTCCGTTGTCCAGCACCACGATCTTATCGGCGGAGAGGATCGTGCCCACGCGCTGGGCGACGACGATCACCGAAGCGTCCGTCAGCTCTCGTTTGATGGCAAGTCTGAGCGCGGCGTCCGTCTTGAAATCCAGAGCGGAAAAGCTGTCGTCAAAAATATAGATCTCGGAACGGCGGATCAGCGCCCGCGCAATGGCGATACGCTGCTTCTGCCCGCCGGAGAGGTTGGTTCCGCTCTGGCTGATGTGAGCGTCAAGACCGCCGGGAAGCATGCGGACGAAATCCGCCGCCTGCGCCAGCTCCAGCGCATGCCAGATTTCCGCTTCGTCAGCGTCTTCTTTGCCAAAACAGACGTTTTCGCGGACGCTACCGCTGAACAGAGACGCGCTCTGTGGGATGAATCCGATCAGCGAAAACAAGGATTCGCTTTCGTAATCCTTGACGTTGACGCCGTCCACCTCGACGCTGCCTTCGCTAACGTCATAGAGCCGTGGGATAAGATTGATCAGCGTGGATTTACCGCTGCCGGTACCGCCGATAATGGCGGTGGTTTCACCGGGAAGGGCGGTAAAGGTGATATGCCTGAGAACCGTCTCCTTGGCCCCGTCATAACCGAACGAAACGTCGTTGAAAGCAACCGTCCCACGGCGGGAGGCGTCCGGGGCAACAGGGTTTTCAGGCTGCGCCAGCTCAGGCTCCAGGTCCAGCACTTCAAGGATCCGCTTGGCGGAGATGGAGGCGCGCGGAACAATCACAAACATAGAACCCGCCATGACCAGCGCGGAAACGATCATGATCATGTAGACGATAAATGCCTCAAGATCGCCGATGGTGTTGGCGATTTTCACCGCGTCAATGACCGGATCCATGGCGTCGATATTGTTGGCGGCCGCCAGGATCAGCAGGCAAACGCCGATGAAAGCGAGAATAATGCTGAAAGGGATCAGGACGGCAAAGATCCGCGCGATCCGGAGGGCAATATCCGCCAGCTCCGCGTTTTTCTCATCAAAACGGGCGTCTTCATAGGCGGAACGGTTAAAGGCGCGGATCACACGGATGCCGGAGAGCTTTTCACGGATCAGATGGTTGAGACGATCCGTCAGCTTCTGCCTTTTTTTAAACAGCGGATTGACAAGCTTCAGCACGATGGCGGCAAGCCCTGCGATGATGGGCAGGACCGCAAAGATATATAGGGCAAGCCTTGCGTTCATGATCAGGGCCATTACCGAGCCGCCGATCAGCATGACCGGTGCGGAAAGGATCATCCGCACGCAGATCATGATAAAGTCCTGCAGCTGCTTCACGTCGTTGGTGCTGCGGGTGATCAGCGAGGAGGTGCCGATCTTATCAATATCGCATTGGGAAAGACCCTCCACCTTCATAAACACCTTTTCACGGAGGATTTTTCCGTAGGAAGTGGAAAGCTTTGAGGTATAATAGGCGTTGAAGACAGAAAAAACAAGGCCCAGCACCGCGCCGACAATCATCAGCCCGCCCATTCGCCAGATATAGTCCATATCCTTGTTTCCGATGCCGTTGTTCACGATCAGGGACATCAGCGAAGGCAATAGCAAAGCCATCCCCTGACTTAACAGCATAAAGAAAACGGAAATGACAACGAATTTTTTTATCGGTTTCAGAAACCCCAGTATCCGGATCAATACGGCGCCTCCCAAACAATCAACATTTTTTTTATATTAACATATGTTTATGAATAAAGTTTGAACACAAAGTATCAAGTTCATAATAATCATTGTTTTATCCCTCCGGACAACAAAAAAACGGCTGTGAAAGCCGCTTTTTGTTCGGACACATTTTTCCGATCAACCGTTATTCTCAGTCGTTGTGACGGTATCTTCTACCTTACCGGAAACGTGAAGAACAAGGTCTTTGATCGTATTGAAAAGGAAAATGATAAACTGATAGACCTTCATGACAAAATCTTCCATGATAACAGACTCCTTTCTGATGATTGATGACGGGTTCATTATACTACAGAAGTTTTGAAACTGCAACGGTTCCTTCTGATTTTGTTATAATTTCAAAGTTTTGCAACAAAAACGCAAAAAATCAATCCCAATCGTATTTCCGCAGGCGGCCTTCCGTCAGCAATTCGGGGAATCCCCATTGTCGCAGGACTTCAAAAGCGCCGACCGCCGCCGCGTTGGATAAATTGAGACTTCTCGCTTCAGAGATCATCGGGATCCGG
>CADAMO010000129.1 GCA_902788995.1 Oscillospiraceae bacterium | reverse complement strand
TCCTTGTTTCTTCACTCAAATCCCTCGCTTGCTCCGCCACCGGCGGCGCATCGGGATTTTCCCCCCGGCGAGGGTTCCTTAACAACCTCCTGCGCTATTGGAGCGTAGGGATTTCGCCCGCTGCGGCGGGCGACTCAGGGCTCCGCCCCGAGACCTCGCCAGCCTTTTGAAAAAGGCTGGACCGAAAACTTTCATTGGTTCCACATAATAACGTGAAGATCCTTTTTTTTATTCAGCAGCCCCGTGGCAGGGAACGTCGCGGGGCTGTGTGAATACGATGGATGGTTATTTTTCGGGTTCGATGTACTGGAAGGTCACGTCCTCGAACTGCATGGCCACGTCCTTTGCGAACTCGGCGGGGTAGTCGTAGCGGCCGCTGGTGTAAAGGTTGTACTTATCCACCTGATAGCTGCCGTCGGGGCCGGTGGTGATGACGGTGCAGCCCCGCTGGGACCCCTTTTTGTTGATGCCCACGTAGGCCAGGTAGTCCACGCTGTTGCCGTAGACCAGCTCGATGCCGTGGTAGCGGACGGAGAAGTTGTTATAGTGGTCGTGGCCGCAGAAGACGGCCTTGGTGCTGCCCAGCTCCTGAATGGTCTCGAACATCTGGTCCTCGCCGATGCCGCTGTAAATGCACTTGCCGGTCTCGCCCACAAGGCCCGTGATGTACTGTACGTTGGCGGTATCCTCATAGCCGTTGGCCGCCAGCTCGTCCCAGGCGTCCTTGTACTCGGGCAGCGGAATGTGGAAGAACAGCAGGGATTTCACCGTGGCGAGATCCTTGAGCTCCTCGGCCTTCTTCTTGTCGGTCATCTTCGCAAGGATCTCCGCGTTCTCTTCGCTCATGGCGTTGATGCGCTCCCGGTACCAGTCGATCTGGTTCTGGTGGAGGTTGTCGTACTTCCACAGAATGCCCAGGAAGTCGCCGCCGGTGTAGGAGTGGGAATCCAGCACCACGAAGGCCTGGGTGATGAGCCCGTCGGAATTGCGGACTTTCACCACCTGGTTGCCCACGCCGTCAACGTCGTCGGGACCGGCCTGCAGCAGACAGTGGGGGAAGTCGCCGGAGGCATAGAAGCCGTAGATATCCTCACGGGTGAAGTAGCTGTAGGCCTCCGTGTCGTGGTTGCCGAAGCCCAGCGTCCAGTAAACGCCCAGCGTCTCCATCAAGTTGGCGAACAGCTTTGCGCCGGTCTTGTTGTTGAAGGTGCCCGACTGGAAGGGCACGGGATAGGCCACGTCGCCGGTGACGATGACAAGGTCCGGCTGTTCCGCCTTCAGCATGCTGGCCACGGCCTGAATCGCGCTGGAATCCTTCTCCAGCGACAAAAATCCGCCGCCCAGATGCACGTCGGTGAGCTGCACGACCTTGAAATCTTTATCCGTGGTGAAGCACCAGTCGCCGTCCGCGTCCTTTTCGGGGGCCAGCTGCGCGGTATAATCCACCGCGTCGAAGGCCTTGGCGAATTTCAGGTTGCCGCTGCTGCCGATGGCGGAGATAATGGCGCACACGCCCGCCGCTACGGCGATGACGCCCACGACGATGCCCAGCACGATCAGCGCCTTTTTGCCTTTTTTCTTTTTGACTTTCACTTCTGTGGTTTGGGTTGCGGTTTCTGCCATATGGATTTACCTCCTGGATAAAAACAGGTCAGCGCCTGTCTGTTCTTTGATAAGGGCCCGGGCCTTTTCCTCGTCGCCCCCGCCTTCCACTTCCGCGGCCGCGGTGAGGGCGTGCCCCGTGGCGTAGGTTTTGACTTCTGCCTGCGTGAACCCGCAGGAGAGCAGCAGCTCCCGGACGGCGCCGTTGCGGGCTTCGTCGTTCTTGCCCAGCAGCTTCCCGGCGGAGAGCCGCACCAGCTTCACCGCGTTCCAGATGATAACGCCGCTGATGACCAGCCCGAAGATGGAATCCGCCCGCAGGCCGGCGTATTCCGCCAGCAGGAAGGAGAGCAGCGTCATGACGGTCACGCCGCAGTCGGAAAAGCTGTCGGTGCAGATGGTTTTCAGAATCACGGAGTCTCCGCCTTTTGAGAGCCGCCGGAAGACGATCCCCATGGCCAGCTTCACCAGCACGGTGGCGGCCAGCAGGACCGCATGGAAGATCTGAAAGTTGACGGGGCGGGGGTACAGAAAGCGTTCCAGCGCCCGGTAGGCGAAGTACGCCCCGGTGAAGGCCACCGAGACCGCCATGAGAAAGCCCGCCAGATCCTCCGCCCTGCCGTAGCCGTCGGGGTAAGCCCCGTTTTTCGCCTTGCCGGAGAGGGCCAGCCCGCCCGCCGCCAGCAGACAGCTCAGCGCGTCGAACAGGTTGTTGACGGCGTCCGTATAGATGCACAGGCTGGCGGTGACAAGGCCGCTGTACAGCTTGACGCCGAAAAGGATGAAGTTGACCCCCGCCGCCAGAGCGACCGGGAGGATATCGGTGCGGGTTTTTCTCGTAAGGAAACCTCCGTGAATTGAGTCGGTAGCGCGGCACCTCAGTGCCGCTGTTGACACAATCATTCTTTTGAAAACGGTCGGCAAAAAAACACCGGTTCCGTCAAAAAGCGGTTAGGAAAAACAAAAGTTACTTTTGCAGAGAGCGGCACTGAGGTGCCGCGCTGCGGTTATTTAGTTTTCGCCTCAAACCCCTTCTTTTTCAGGGCGATCAGCGGAATAAGGGTGAAGAGGATCACGATCCCGGCGGCGAGGAACATGGCCGGGGCGGGCTCGTAGGTGGTGTTGCCCATCTCGTCCACGTACTGGCCGGATTTGGAGAGGGAGCAGGCCAGATCGCCGATGTGGGGCCCCACCACCATGGGGATCAGCACGAAGAAGATCATGCGGATGCCCTGGAACAGGCCCACCTTGTCCTCCGGCGTGTGGTCGCGCACGGTGGCGTTGAGCATGATGCCCAGGAACCCGTAGCCCGCCATCAGCGGGATGGCCGCCAGAGCGAAGGGGGCGAGGGAATGGGCGAAGTAGGCCCCGAAGCAGCCGACGGCGAAGAGGGCGAAGGCCACAAAGATCAGCACGTTTTTGCCCACCTTGTCGATCAGCCTGCCGCCGAGGATGACGGCGGCGACGACCACGATCAGCACGATGGGGGCGATGATCAGCACCGGCCCCGTCAGGTACTGGGTCAGGTTTTCCACGTTGAAGTTCATGTAGTGTTCCAGATAGATCAGCAGATAGGGCATCCAGACCTGCACCGCGACGGAATAGAGGCACACCGCCGCCAGCGCCAGATAAAGGCGGACGTTCTCTTTGACGACGGAGGGGCGGAAGCCGTAGAACAGCTCCTTAAAATAGTTTTCGTTGCCCCTGACGCCGTTTTTGGAATCGGTGAGGGTGAAAAAGCCCACGAGGCCCGCCAGCACCACCACGGCGCCGAGAATGAGGAAAAAGGTCTTGTAGCCCAACTGTTCGATGAACCCGGCGAAGACGATCACCACCACCATGGCGGCGATGGGCAGAATGGCCAGCACGCTTTCCACGGTGGCGCGGTTCTTTGGGGTGGTGATATCGGTGATCCAGGCGTTGAAGGCGGAATCGTTGGCGGTGGAGCCCATGAAGGTCATCACGCAGTCCATCACGATCACGACGACGGAGGTGGCCGTCACCACAGCCGCCAGATTGCCCTTGTCAATGCCGAAAACCGTGGCCACGTTGTCTTTTGTGATGAAGCCGAAAGTCAGCACGGTCACGCCCCAAAGCAGATAGCCGCAGGAAATGAAGATCTTTCTGCGGTTGATCTTGTCGCTGAGGTTGCCCATGATGAAGGTCGTCACCACGGCGGTGGCGGCGGAAAGCGCCACCATCAGCTTGATGGCCTTCATGGAGGAGAGGCCCACGGTGACGCTGCCCCCGTCGTAGACGGTGTTATAGAGGAACGTGTTGAAATACATGTTTTCCAGGTTCCACGCGATCTGCCCGATAAAACCGAACAGACAGAGGTTGAACCATGCCCGTTTTCCGAGAGCGGAATCCTTCGTCATAAGGCAGCCCTTCCTTCTTTGCGGCAGCGTGGCGCAATGCCCGCTGCGGACTTTTTTTGTTTCCGGGAAAGACAATACCGCACAATCAGGCTGCGCGGTATTGTCATCAATGCTGCGGCCGACCGCAGCGGAACGGATATCGGTTTTTCAGACGATCAGTCCAGCAGACCGTCGTCGAACATCTCAAGGGCACGCACGGAGACCGCGTAGCAGTCCGCCAGACCCTGCAGGTTCATGTTGTCGTAGGTATCTCTGCGGGTGTGGTAGTAGTCCTCCAGCTTGTGGTTGAGGCCCGTGATGCTGGTGGCGCGGTAGCCTGCCTGCGCGAAAGCGGCGGGATCGGTGGCGCCGCCCATGGGGGGAACCATGCCCTTCAGGATGTGGATGTCCAGGTCCTTGGCGGCCTGCATCATCATGTCGCTGGCGGCCTTGTCGGTCTTCACCGTGCCGTTCAGGTCGCGGTAGTTGACCATCAGGTATTTGGGGTCGTGGATGGTGTCGTAAGAGACGATGACGGTGGGAACGTCGTCAAACTCGCCCTTGTGGGCCGCCGCCCAGGCCTTGGCGCCGCGCAGGCCCGCTTCTTCGGAACCGGAAAGGATCACGCCCACTTCGGTGTTCTCCAGCGTGATACCCTGATCCTTGAGCTGTTTGAGGATGGAAATGCCCATGTAGCAGCCGGAGAGGTTGTCGTTGGCGCCGTCCACCACGCGCTTTTTGTTCCACATGAAGTACAGGCCGATCAGGAAGGGAACGAAGATCAGGCCCCAGAGGGCGCATTTCGTCAGCGTGTCGGGATTGCCCACCTTGGCCACCTTGAGGATGGAGATGATCAGGTAGTAGAACGCGCCGCCGAAGCCGATGAGGGCGTGGGCCTCGAAGCCGACGCCGCCCAGCTTATAGTTGACAGGCCATTCCCAGGCCGCGTCGGGGTGACCGTTGAAGAAAATGCGGCGTTTGGTCTCGCCGGAGCACTTTTTGACGGCGGTGACGTTGTGACCGGTCTTTTCCGGAAACATCCAGTCCACGGCCTTCTTATAAAGGCCGAACTGCAGCACCGCCAGCACCAGACCGAGGGCGATCAGCACGATGGAGACGGCGGGCACGAAGAAGAACAGTACGATGGAGGCCAGCACGAAGGAAACGGTGATGTAGATCCAGCCGTAGAAGGAACCGGGGTTCTCCTTGAAGCTCTCCACGTCCGCGCGTTCGCAGCCGCAGTCCTCTTTCAGTACCTTCGCCATATATTCGCACGCCTTTTTCTCACCCTCGCTGCCGGGATCGCGCTTGCCGAGATTCTTGCAGATATAGGTGATTTCCTTCAGCATATACTTTGCCGCGTCGTTCTTTTTGTCGATCAGTGTTTTCAGATTCATTTTTCTCTCCCTTTCTTACTTGAGATAATAACAATATTATCAACAAATGAAGGAATTGTCAAGGTGATTTGTGCAGATTGCCGACTTGCCCCGGTCAAAAAAAACGGCGGAACGGACAAAAAGGTTGCGGACGGAAAAACGATATGTTATGATAAAGAAAACAGATTCCCGCTGCGGACGGGAAAAACAGGAGCAGACAATGGCGATACCGAATTCGATGGAAGAGCTGAACCGGCAGGCCGCTTTGCTGGGGCTGTCGTTCCCCTGCGGCGCCCCTGCCGTTCTGGCGCGGCCCTGCGGCCTCGGCGCGAAAACCGCCCCCAACCGGTTGGTCTGTCAGGCCATGGAGGGCTGCGACGGCACGCCGGAGGGGCTGCCGGGCGAGCTGACCCGGCGGCGCTATCAGAGGCTGGCCGAGGGCGGCGCGGGGATCATCTGGTTTGAGGCCACCGCCGTTATGGAGGAGGCCCGCGCCAACCCCCGCCAGCTTTATCTGAATCAGAAAAATCTTGACGGCTTCCGGCGGCAGGCGGAGGAAATCCGTGAGAACGCCTTCCGGACCAACGGTTACGCCCCGCTGATCGTGGTGCAGCTGACCCATTCCGGGCGGTACAGCAAGCCCCGTGGGGTGCCGGAGCCGCTGATCGCGTATCACAGCCCCCTCTATGAAAAAAACGCCCCCATCGGGGACGACCGGATCGTGACGGACGACTACCTGGACCGGGTGGGGGAGGCGCTGGTGAATGCCGCGTCCCTCGCCGCGCAGGCGGGCTTTGACGGGGCGGATATCAAGTGCTGCCACCGCTATCTTAACAGCGAGCTGTTGTCGGCCTATACGCGCCCCGGGCGCTATGGCGGCAGCCTTGAAAACCGTACCCGGCTGCTGCGCGAGAGCGTGGAAGGGGCCATGCAGGTCTGCACGGCGGATTTCCTCGTCACCTCCCGGCTGAACGTCTACGACGGGGCGGAATATCCCTACGGCTTCGGCGTGAATCCTGACGGCGGCGCGGCCTTCGACCCGGCGGAACCGGCGTGGCTGCTGGGGCGGCTTTCCGAACTGGGCGTCAGGCTGCTGAATATCACCATGGGCAACCCCTACGTCAACCCCCACGTCAACCGGCCCTTCGCCGTGGGGCCCTACGACGCGCCGGAAGCGCCCCTGGCGGGCGTGGGCCGGATGCTGAACGGCACGGCGGCGCTGAAAAAATCCGCGCCGGAAATCAAACTGATCTGCTCGGCCCTGTCCTACCTCGGCGCGGCGGCGCCGCAGACGGCGGCGGGCTATATCGAGGCGGGTGGCTTCGATTTCGCCGGGTTCGGCCGCACGATTTTCGCCTATCCCGATTTCGCCCGGGATATCCTGCGGGAGGGCGGCATGAAAAAAGAAAAGTGCTGCGTCTGCTGCTCCAAATGCAGCGAGATCATGCGCGCCGGCTCCACCCCCGGCTGCGTGATCCGGGACAAAGCGGTCTACGGACCCATTTATCGGACGGCGACGGGGAAAAGATAAAAAAGGATTTGTCGCGCTGAAGCTCGACAAATCCAGGTGTGAGGTGATAGGTGTGAGGTGGGAGAAAAAGCCGGTTTCCGATAAGGGAAAAACGTCAGTTTGAAAGATCTCAAACCTCAAACCTAACACCTCAAACCTGTCGCGCCATGAGCGCGACAAATCGCCAATTTACATCACCAAAAACCGATCGGGAGAGAACGACAATGACTGAGAAAACGGCGCTGGTGACCGGCGCGGCGGGCGGCATCGGGTTTGCCGTCGTGAACAAACTGCTGCAAAACGGCTTTGCCGTGGCCGGTATGGGGCGGCGGGATAACCTGCCCTTTACGCCGGAGGGCGATTTTGCCTATTTTATCGGCGATCTGGGCGTTTCCGACGACCGGAAGGCCTTTGTCGCCTTTGCAAAAGAACGATTCGGGCGTATCGACGCGCTGGTCAACGTGGCGGGGGTGGCCCCCGCCGTGCGGGCCGACCTGTTGGAGATGACCGAGGAAAGCTACGATACGGTCATGAATATCAACACCAAGGGAACGCTGTTCCTGACCCAACTGGCGGCCAGGGAAATGATCCGCAACGAGGGGGCGCGGAAGGGTTATATCGTCAACATCTCCTCCCTTTCCGCCTACGCTTCCTCCACCAACCGGGGGGAATACTGCATCTCCAAGGCGGGGGTCTCCATGATCACCGCCCTGTTCGCCGACCGGCTGGCGGAATACGGAATCGCCGTCAACGAGGTGCGCCCGGGCATTATCGAAACCAACATGACCGCCAAGGTCAAGGAAAAATACGACCGCCTCATTGAAGGCGGCCTGCTGCCGGAAAAGCGCTGGGGCACGCCGGAGGACGTGGCCTGCGCGGTGCTGCGCCTGTGCGACGGCAGCCTGCCCTACGTCACAGGCCAGTCGCTGGACGTGGACGGCGGCTTCCATCTGAAGAGGTTATGAGTATGGCGGATCTGACAGTTGACGCGATCGTCGTCGGCTCCGGCGCGGCGGGATACGCCGCCGCCTGCCGCATCGCCCGGGACGGCCGCAAGAGCGTTTGCCTTGTGACGGAGGGCGTGCTTGCCGGTACCTCCCGCAATACGGGCAGCGACAAGCAGACCTACTATAAGCTGAATCTGGGGGCCTACCCGGAGGACAGCGTGGGACGGATGGCGGAGGACCTCTTCGCCTGCGGCTGCGTGGACGGCGACAACGCTTTCTGCGAGGCGGCCCTCTCCGCCCGGTGCTTCTTTTACCTGACGGAACTGGGGGTGCCCTTCCCCTGCGGCCCCTTCGGCGAATACGTCGGCTACAAGACCGACCACGATCCCTGCGCAAGAGCCTCCTCCGCGGGGCCGTTGACCTCAAAATACATGACGAAAAAAAAAAAAAAAGAG
>CADAMO010000128.1 GCA_902788995.1 Oscillospiraceae bacterium | reverse complement strand
ATAATAGGTTTCTTTCCTGAAAAATGCTGGGAAACAATTACAAAAGGTCCAATGAGGGCTGGAACTACAGTGCTCAGTACAACCTTGTTAATCTGCTTAAAATCAATTTCAACATCTCGGAAAAGCGGGCGGAGAAGTGAAAAATATTCATTGCCTGTACGTTTCAAATCTGTAGAAATGCGCCAGGTATAAAGCAACTTGTCGCCGTCAAAAAGAGCAGTTTTTATATTTGTGTTACCAATGTCAAATATTAAGGTCATTTTACTGTGAGTTCTCCGTCCTTAAACTGTGCGAACTTTGTGTAGCCCTGTTTTTCCAGCATATCGAACATTGGGCCCATTTTCTTTGCCTTGTGCAAAACAGCAACTGAATAATCTGCACGGAGTTTTTCTGCTGCTTGATCGCAAGCGGGAAAAGCACGATCTTCATCACGAGCGTGAATGCCAGAAGCGCGAGGATATAATTCCCCGTCCAGGAATTCACCGCCGAAATGATATAGGAAAAGGGCGTGCAAATGATGGTTCCGATGTCCACGGTTCAGTCCTTCCCTCGGGGAGCCCCCGATGACAATTTTCGCTCCGGCACGGGATCGAAGCCGTAACCCCCGAAAGGATTACAGCGCAATACGCGCCGGAACGCGAGGTACGTTCCTTTGAAAAATCCGAAGCGGGATAAAGGCAGAATACGAGCTTTTTGCCGTTGACCGTCAGTAGCCCGGCGCAGAAATCGTCGCGGTTCTCATAGTGCAGGCTCACGCCCTCCAAAGGCGTTCCGTCATAAACATCGCAGCGGATCAGGTTCGCGGGCGCCCCTTTGACCTGCGGCATATCCGAAGGAAGGATCAGGCAGTCCGGCGGCAGATCGTTCAGCGCGTTCGTCAGCATCGCCGTATGCGGTTTCGTGTTCCTGGGAATGACGATGCAGTCCGTCTGAAAAGCGGTTCTGGTGTGGCAGAAATCTTTCGTTTTCTGAAAGGATTCGTACGTGCCGCCGCAGCCCAGCAGCAGCGAATCCGCGCCGGAAGAGGAGACGACGGCGATCATGGCGGCGTTGCCCGCCTCCGGCAGATAGACCGTATAGGTCCCCGCGCCGATAACCGTCGTCAGAATGGCGGCTGCCAGCGCCGCCGCGCCGGTTCCCAGCAGCGCGTTCAGCGCAGCGGTGCGGGATTTCTTCCGGATCCCCCGCAGCCAGATCAGAAGAATCGCGGATATCATAAACCAGCCGATCACAACGGGATCCCGCAGGGGGAGGATCGCAAATTGGAGAGAGGCGGCTTTTTCTGCAAGCAGGACGATGGCGTTTGCGAGCGCTGCCGTGATCCGGAATATCAGGGGCGTGACCGCCCATCCGCCCGGCAGGCAGGCGCCCAATGCGGCAAATACCATCAGCAATTCGGCCAGCGGCGTACACAGCAGCGACGTCACCGGCGCAAAAGCGGAGAAATATCCGAAAAAGAAAGCGGTAAACGGTACGCAGGTAGCAATCACCGTCGCAGCCAGCAGCAGACCTTCCTTCGCGGAGAGCGCCTTTTCTTTGAGTACGTTTTCTTCGTGCGGCTGCCTGTCAAATATGGCCGGGTAGACCCGTACGATAGCATAGGTAGCCGTGGCTGACAGCAAAAACGAGACGTTGCCCGCCAGCCACGGATTCGCCGCCAGCATCGCCGTTACCGAAACGCCGAGGGAATTGAGCGGGTCGCTGTGCTGTCGGATCATTCTGCCGACGCAGATCAGCGAGAGCATGATCCCGGCGCGGATGACAGAAGGACTGAAGCCGGTAAAGGCGGTGTAAAACAGGATAAAGAGCAGCGCGAAGAGGTTGGGTATCACCCGGATCTTCGACTTCTTTTGCAGAATGCGGAAGATGATCTCCGTCCATAGCGCCAGATGCATACCGGAGACCGCGAACAGATGGGAAATGCCGCTCTTGCGAAAGCTATCCCTGATCGTAACGGGTACGTCCGACTGGTCTCCGTTGATGATGGCGGCGCTGACGGCGGACAGCTCCGTCTCCATATTGTCGTCAAATTTGTTTTTCAGGTGATGGCGGAGCCGTTCAATCGCGGCAAAGACGGAAGGTTTTTCCGTCGTAGTGACTTGAAGCGGTCCCTCCGCAAACGCGGAAAGCCACGTTCCGCCCGATAGCGTATGATAGAAATAGCGGGAGTTTTCATCGGCAGTGCAGAAGACCTCCGAGGCGGTGAGGTTGACCGTGTCTCCCGGAACGGGCGCGATGCCGTCTCTGAAATATACTTTGACGGAATACCGCGTCGATTCGCCGTCGATCACACAGCGTTTCAGCACGACGCTTTCCGAGGCGGGGTGCTGGGCCGGGTATGCGGCAACGACGCCGGTGATTTGCCTGCCGCTGCCCTCATACGAAAGAGAAGGGATAAAGCGGAACAGCTCGGCGGAGGTGAACAGGAGCGAGGCGGCGACGAAAGCCGCCGTGGCAGTCAGCAGATAGAGCCCTTTGTTGCTGCGCCGCAGCAGGGCGACGGCGGTCAGTACGATCAGCGCGGAGGCGCCGATATACGCGAACACGGAGCCGAACAGCATCAGCGCGATCAGCGACAGCATGAGCGATCCGCCGAGTACGGCGGCGGGGCGTTTTACGCCGGTCATGAGGCGGCGGCCGCCAGCGCGTCGGCGATCTCCTCCAGACACTCGATGGGGTCCTGCCGGTTTTTCAGCCGGACGGAGAAGTAGGGCTTCTGGGAAGCGCTCGCCATGACGCGGCCCTTCAGCACCGCCAGCCTTGCCAGCACGCTTTTGTCGATCTCGTTAACGAAAAGCAGCAGCATGTTGGCCCGCTGGGTGATTTCATAAATGCCGTTATCCGCGGCGGTGTTGCGCAGCAGCGCCACCTTGATGAGTCCCAGAACGCTTTCCGGCGGGTCGCCGTAGCGGTCGATCAGCTCGTCCGTCACGTCCATGGCGTCCTCTTTTGTATGGATGTCCGCGATCCGCTTATAGATGGCGATCCGCTGCGGATAGCTTTCAATATAATCGTCGGGAATGTGCGCGTTGATGGAGATATCCACCTGACAGTCGCGCTTGGGCTGATAATTGTCCTCTCCCTGCTGCTGCATGGCCACGGCCTCGCTGAGCAGCTGGATATACATATCGTAACCCACGGCCTCCATGTGGCCGTGCTGCTGCGCGCCCAGCAGATTCCCCGCGCCCCGGATCTCCAGATCCCGCATGGCGATCTTGAAGCCGGAACCGAACTGGGTGAATTCCCGGATGGCGGAAAGCCTTCGCTCCGCCACCTCGCTGAGCTGCTTATCGCGGGTAAAGGTACAGTAGGCGCTGGCGCGGCGGGAGGAGCGTCCCACCCGGCCTCGCAGCTGGTGAAGCTGGGCAAGGCCCATCCGGTCAGCGTTTTCAATGATCAGCGTGTTGACGTTGGGCACGTCCACGCCGGTCTCAATGATCGTGGTGCAGACGAGAATATCAATGTCGCCCTCCGTCAGCTTTTTCCACACGTCAGAGAGCTCTTCCTCGTTCATCCTCCCGTGGGCAATGCCGATCTGTGCGTCCGGGAAGAATTCATGCAGGCGAGAGGCGGTGGATTCGATATCCTCGATCCGGTTGTGCAGATAATATACCTGACCGCCCCGGCGCAGCTCTTTGGCAATGGCCTGGGCGATGATGCCCATATCCTGCTCGATCACGTAGGTCTGCACGGGGTAGCGGTCCAGCGGCGCTTCCTCGATCACCGACAGGTCCCTTATGCCCGTCATGGCAAGGTTCAGCGTGCGGGGAATGGGCGTGGCGGACAGGGTCAGCACGTCCACCGCGGGGAATTTCTCTTTCAGTTTTTCTTTCTGTGATACGCCGAACCGCTGTTCCTCGTCCACGATCAGAAGCCCCAGGTCCTTGAACTCCACGTCCTTGGAAATCAGCCGATGGGTGCCGGTGATGATATCCAGCTCGCCGGATTTTACCTTTTTGACAATCTCCTTTTGCTGCTTGGGGCTGCGGAACCGGCAGAGCATATCCGCTTCAATGGGGAAGCCCTCAAACCGGTGCAGTATGGTGCGGTAGTGCTGCAGGGCGAGAATGGTGGTGGGGACGAGGAAGGCCACCTGCTTGCCGTCGCAGATGCATTTAAACGCGGCCCGCAGCGCCACCTCGGTTTTTCCGAAGCCCACGTCGCCGCACAGCAGCCGGTCCATTGGAACGGCCTTCTCCATATCAGTTTTGATCTCGTCAATGCAGCGCAGCTGGTCGTCCGTTTCGTCAAATTCAAAGCGCCGTTCAAAGTCGCTCTGCATGTCGATATCGGGCGAAAAGGCATAGCCGGGGGTGCGCTGCCGTTCGGCGTAGAGCTTGATGAGCTGGTCGGCGATATCCTTTACCGCGCCGCGGACCCGGTTCTTGGTCTTTTCCCAGTCCGCGGAACCCAGCCTGTTGATCTTGACGGTCCGCGCGCCGTCCTCTTCGTGAGGGCCGACGTACTTTGAGACCAGCTCCAGCTTGGTGACGGGCACGGAGAGAATGTCACCCTTTGCGTACCGGATTTTCAGATAGTCCTTCGTCAGTCCCTCCATCTGCACCTTTTCAATGCCGTCAAAGATGCCGATGCCGTTTGTGGCGTGGACGATATAATCTCCCTTGTGGAGCTCTTCCAGCGAATTGAAGGAGTTGGCGGTCTTTTTATATTTCCTGACGGAGCTGCGGTTTGCCTTTGCGTAGCGGCCGTAGCTGACGATCAGCAGTTTTTCCCCCGGATAGTCCATGCCGTAGGTCAGGCTGCCGGTGAGCACGTTGATATAGCCCTTATGCAGGGCGTTTGGCACGCCTTTGCACAGCATGGCGGGCAGCTCGTCGTCCGCCAGCTCCTCCATCAGTCCCTGTGCGGCCTTTTCGGAGCCGGCGAAGATGACGATGGTGTATTTTTTTTGTATAGCCGGATGGATATCCTCCAGCAGCACCTGATAGCTGCCGTCCCAGGGGGAAAGCTGGTTGATGAGGAAGTTGACCAGATCCCGCACCGGCACGTCAAAGCTGCCCCGGGTGAAGTTATCCAGAAAGACCGTATCGTAAACGGTGTAGCTGTCGATCAGCTGTTGGGCGGGGATGGCGTAGCTGTCAAGGCCTTTGCACAGCACGCCGTCCAGAAACAGCTCCTTGATCTCGTCGTTCAGCAGCTTTTCCGCGTTCAGCGCTCTTTCACGCACGCCCGCCGTCTCGCAGACGAAGAGGAAGCTGTCGGTGAAATAGTCCAGAACGGTGGCGGTTTCCTGATAGGCCAGCGGCAGATATTTGTCGCAGCAGCCGGGCAGCAGACCCGCCCGTAAAAGGGACGCGTCGCCGTTGAGCGATTCCCGGATCTTCGGGCTGTTTTTCCCGCGGGTGCTTTTGGAGAGGGCTTCCAGCCGGTCGGCCGTCTCTTCCAACAAATCAAATAGAATTTCAGAGACAGGGGAGAGGTCCACCTTTTCGAGATTATCGCCCCTTCTCTGAGAAAGAACGTCAAATTCAGCGATCGTGTCGATCTCGTCGCCCCAGAACTCGATGCGCACGGGCGTATCCCTGTCGGCGGGGAAAACATCGAGGATGCCGCCGCGCAGGGAAAACTGCCCCGGTCCCTCCACCATGTCGCTGGCGGAATAGCCGCTCTTCACAAGCTTTTCTTCAATGGCGCGGATGGCGATTTCCTGGCCTGGGGTCAGGGAAAAGATCCGGTTTTTCAGCTTCGTCGGAGGGATCGTCCGCTGCAGCGCCGCTTCGGCGGAGGCGATCAGGATCGTCGCGTCGCCGGAGAGGATCCGGGCCAGCGCGCCCAGCCGTTTTTGCTCATATTCCCGGGAGCTGCTCTCCGCCGCCTGAAAATTGAAATCACGGGCAGGGAAGACGCAGGCGCGGCTGCCCAGCGTCGTCAGGTCGGCCGCCAGCTTTGTGGCGGCGGCCTCGTCCGGGGTAATGACCAACGCGCCGCGCGAGAATCTGTCGCACAGCGTGTGGATCATCAGCGCCTTGGGCGTAGGGGGCAGCCCCAGGCAGCCGAAGGGGAATCGTTTTTTTTCAATATCCGAAACGACCGAGCGGTATTCGGGGCTGTCGGATAATAAATTGGTATAGCAGGACATGGTTTAACCGTTATAGCGGCTCATGGCGCCGTCGATGTCGCCGTTGAGAATGTCGGGGATGGCGTCAACGGCCCGTTCCATGGTTTTTCGCATCGTCTCAAGGTCTGGCTTGGAGAATTTTCCCAGCACGTGATCCTTCAGGTCGCTGTCCGGGTCGCTCCGCTCGCCGACGCCCAGCTTCAGCCGGGGGAATTCATCGGAGCCAAGCTGCCAGATAATGCTCTTGATGCCGTTATGCCCACCGGCGGAACCCTTCCGGCGGATGCGCAGCGTGCCGAGGGAGAGGGAAATATCGTCATAGATCACGATGATACGTTCCGGCGGGATCTTGTAGAAATCGGCGGCGGCCTTGATCGCTTCGCCGGAATTGTTCATAAAGGTCTGGGGGCGCATGAGCAGGCAGGCCTTGCCCTCGATCTCCGCGCCGCCCACAAGAGCGCGGTATTTCACCTTGTCCGTCTTCACGCCGTAGCGGTTGCAAAGAATATCAAGGCAGAGAAAGCCCGCGTTGTGGCGGGAATATTCATATTCCCTGCCGGGATTGCCCAGCCCCGCGATGATAAATTCCGGCTTGCGGGTAAGGGAAGGAGAGGGGGCGGTTTTCTTTCTGAAAAAAGCCATGGTTCAATATTTTTTCTCGCGGTAGGGGTTGTTTTTGACGACCCACTCTTCTTTATTGGTCTGCCGCTGCCTGGCGATGGAAAGCGCGTCGGAGGGCACGTCGTCGGTGATGGTGGAACCGGCGGCGGTATAGGCCCTGTCGCCGATCGTGACCGGCGCGATCAGGTTGGTGTTGCAGCCGATAAACGCGTCGTTGCCGATTTTGCAGCGGTTTTTGGTCTTGCCGTTGAAGTTGACCGTGACCACGCCGCAGCCGAAGTTGACACCGCTGCCCACGTCGCTGTCGCCCACGTACGTGAGGTGAGAAACGGAGGTGTGGTGGTCGATGGTGGAATTCTTGACCTCGACGAAGTTACCGCAGTGGACGTTCTCGCCGATGACGGTGTTGGGACGCAGATGAACGAAGGGACCGAGGTTGGCGTTGTCCTTGACGACGGCCTCTTCCGACTGAACGGCGTTCAGAACCGCGCCGTTGCCCACGGTGGTCTTATAAAGCACCGTGTTGGGGCCGATGACGCAGTCCGCGCCGATCTCGCACCCCTCTTTGATGATGGTGCCGGGCAGGATCGTGGTGTCCGGTGCGATCTTCGCGTCCGGGTCGATAATGACGCCGTCGGTGCAGGGGATGGAAACGCCCTCCAGCATCAGCTTTTCCAGCGTCTTTTTCCGCAGGATCTCGTTCAGTTCAAACAGCTGCAGCCGGGTGTTGGCGCCCAGCACCGCGTCGGCGTTGTCGGCGGCGAAGGCCCCCACCTTCATCCCGTGGGAAAGGGCGATGCTCACCGTATCGGTCAGGTAGTATTCACCTTTGGAATTGTTGTTGGTCAGCTGATCCAGCAGGCCGTACAGCACGTCGGCGTCAAACCACATGGCGCCTGAGTTGATTTCTTTGATCTTCTGGGTGTCTTCGTCGGCGGAGGCCTGCTCCACGATGGCGGTAAAGTTGCCCTCCGGGTCGCGGACGATACGGCCGTAGCCGAAGGGATCCTCCACCTTTGCCGAAATGACCGTCTGCACGAAGCGGTTGTTGAGATGGGCTTCCAGCGCCTCGCGGATCGTTTTGCTGTCAATGAAGGGCGCGTCGCCCGCCAGGATCAGCACGTTGCCGCCGGAATGCTCCTTGATGAAGTCCTTGGCCTGCATCACGGCGTGGCCGGTGCCGAGCCGCTGCTCCTGCTTAACGGTCTTTGCTCTGCCGTTCAGGTGGGCTTCCAGCACCTCCGAGCGGTAGCCGGTCACCACGCAGATATCGCCGACGCCGGCTTTGACGGCGGCGTCCATCACCCTGTCGATCATGGGCTTGAACAGGATCTCGGCCATAACTTTGGGTTTCTGTGATTTCATGCGGGTTCCTTCGCCGCCGGCCAGAATAATGACACAATTGTTAGACATGAGAAAACCTCCGAATGTTTGATGGGAAGACGCAAGAAAGCCCCGCGAATCCATCCGGACAGCAGTTGCTTTGCTTTATAAGTGATATTATAACAAAGAAAATCTTTTGTCGCAAGTGAAAAATGATATTTTTGGAAATCGGAAAGAAAAATATGGAAAGAACGTGAGTTGTTGTGAATCCCTTTAAAGTCTCGCAGAGGTTGTTTCCAACGTAAACTGCTTTTAGAATTCACCATTTTATATTTTTCTGATTTTTT
>CADAMO010000127.1 GCA_902788995.1 Oscillospiraceae bacterium | reverse complement strand
GCCGCGGTTTCTTCCGCAGGCGTTTCAGCAGCAGCGTTCAGGTCGTTCAGATCATTCAGATCGTTCTCAAATACGGTGTCAGCCATGGCGTTCTCCCATCTAATCTGTCAGAATCGTTAATGATACAGCGAGCCGGGGGGAAGGAGCTTGAACAGCGCTTTGCCCGTGATCTCGTCCAGCTTGATAAAACCGACGGCCTCAAAGCGGGAATCCAGCGAGTTGTTCCGGTTGTCGCCCAGCACGAAGACGCTGTCGTCGGGAACGGTGAGGGGATAGGTGAAATCCCCCGGATCGCTGATGGCGTCCGCCGTTTTGTAGGTCTCGGTGATGACCTTCCCGTTGACGGTGATCAGGTGCGTGTCGAAGTTGATATTGACCTCGTCCCCCGGCAGGGCGATCACCCGCTTGATGATGGAATTCTCCGTCTCCGTGGAGCGGCCGATCACCACTACGTCGCCGTAAGCGGGGGTGTAAAAGAGGTCCGAAACCAGAATTTTCTCCCCGTGGTAAATGTTCGGGTTCATTGAATCACCGGAAACTGAAACAAGCCTTAACAGGAAGGTGAAAAGCACAAAAACGCACACCATGATCGCCATGATCATGGAGAGCACCGAATAGATATAATTCGTCACCTTGCCGCCCGGTTTCCGTCCGGCCTGTCTGCCGTTTCCGTTTTGCATCATCAGAAAAAGAAGAGGGACACAAAAAGCGTCCCTCATCAGCGTTTTTATTTAAGAGCCTCTTTGACCTTGGCAGCCTTACCGACTCTGCCTCTGAGGTAATAGAGCTTCGCTCTGCGAACACGGCCCTTTCTCACGATGTCGACCTTGGCAACGTTGGGGGAGTGGATCGGGAAAACTCTTTCCACGCCTACGCCGTAGGAAAGTCTGCGGACCGTGAAGGTCTCGGCGACGCCGCCGCCTTTGCGGGCGATCACCGTGCCCTCAAACGCCTGGATTCTTTCTTTTTCACCCTCGCGGATCTTCACGTGCACGTTGACCGTGTCGCCGATCTCGATTACGGGGGGCTGCTCTTTCAGCATGCCTTCTGTCATCAGTTTCAATGCGTCCATGTAAATAACCTCCGTTTGTTTTATCAGATGTTCATACGCCGCATTGCAACCGGCCAGAGGACCACCCGCCTTAGTATATGCGTTACACTAATCGCAGTGAGGGGACTCCCACACTCAACGAACGCTATGACATCATACCACAAAGAAACTGAAATTGCAAGGATTATTTTCGGAAAAATGAAAAATTTTCGGCGTTTTTCGGCGCTTCAATCGTCCGGTACACTTACCAGAGGTCTTTTTTCTCCGTCAGTCCGCCGGTGATCCCCTTCAGGGCGCTGAAATCCCCGGAGGCCAGCGATTCAAACAGCTTGATAATAAACTCGACCAGCGAAATGGCCATATCGGCGATCGCGATGGTTCCGTCGTTCTTGTTGATCATAGATGACACCTCCTTTATTATATTTTACATATACATTATAAATCACAAATCGGAAAATGAAAACATCAAACCTCGGGGATTGTGTCTATTATTTCAGTTTTTTTCACCGTGGGCAAGCCTGCCTGATACGCGTCATGCAGATAGCGTTCAAATAAAACGAAGAACCTGTCAAACGCCTCGCGGTCGTCGTTGCCGCAAATATACAGCAGATGATTCCACCAACAGGCGTAGCCGTTCGTGTCTTTGATGGTTTCGGTTTGATACCGGTTGATAAATGCGTTGAAATAACGCAGCGGCGATTCATCAAAAGAAAAGGAAAAAGCATATTCCATGCCGGAGATATAGTCCCGCAGGGAACGCAGCGACGAACCCCCGCAATACATACCGGGCCTTTTCTTCACTTCCGCGAAGAATTTCAGTTCATCGAAATCTTTTGTATCTTTCATGAATTACACTCCTGGCGCGTATTGTGCAAGTACATTTATTCGTTTCATGATAAACGATAATTATGTCATTCTTCTCAGCAAGCGACAGTTCAATTCATACAAGGCGGTTTTGTTGGAATCCCATGTCAGCCTTGCGATTGCGTCCTCGTAAGTCATCCACTCCAGTCCGGTATGCTCGCTTGAAAGCGTTATTTCAGAATCGCACGCAAAGCCGAATGCGTATTCAGGAATGACGATCGTATCGGGCGGCCACAAATCCCTGTGTTTTTTTGCTATGACGTTTGCGGGGAGATACGCCATGGAAGTCAGGGGCATGATATCGATCGCTTTGACGGACGTTTCTTCGTAGAACTCTCTTGCCGCGGCCTCAATCGGCTTTTCGTCATCTTCGCCCCCGCCTGCCACAAACTGACACTGACCGGAGTCTGAACGATGGAAAACACAATACTGTAAAACCGGTTTCAACCTGTATGGAATTGCCAATATCTGAAACGGCGCTCTCATAAACATTACCCACGTATGTTCCGATTTGTCTCTTTTGGTTATACAAACAAATCATAACATAAAATCACAAATCTATCAAGTTGTATTGCGCCTGCGGCGCAGTTATATTGTCCCTTCGGGACAGTGATATTATATTTGCTTTCAAACTGCGCACAGCGCAATATAAAAACCTGTCCTGCGGGCAGAACCTTGTTATTCGCTACGCTCATAATAACTCGCCGCCGGCGAATACAATTGAAAAAAACGCCTTTTGTCAGCAGACAAAAGACGCTTTTTGCTGGCGGAGAGTAAGGGATTCGAACCCTTGATACGCTTATGACGTATACACGATTTCCAATCGTGCTCCTTCGGCCAAACTCGGACAACTCTCCATCGGTCGCAAGCAGTATTATATCGGAACGAAATCAAAAAATCAAGTCTTTTTTTAAATATTTTTGTTTTTGCGCTTTTTTCTTCGATTCTGGACAAAAAGGACGCGCCCGGATGATGGCGGGCGCGTCCCTGAATGGGGTATATCTTTTACAGAATCTTCAGCGCGCCGGTGGGGCAGTTCTCGGCGCAGAGCTTGCAGTCTATGCATGCGCCGATCACCGCCGCGTCGTTGAACTCCGGCTTGACCACGGTGTTGAAGCCCCGGCCCACCAGGCCCAGGATGCCCTTTTTCGCCTGATCCTCGCAGACCCGCACGCACAGGCCGCAGAGAATGCATTTGCCCTGATCCCGCTCGATGGAGACAAGCCGCGTCTCCTGGAAGCCGGGGTGGTGGTCGCCCTTGAGGCGCTTGCAGTCCGCGCAGTAGTCGTCGGCGTATTGGATCAGCTTGCAATGGCCGTAATCGTGGCAGCCGCAGGAAAGGCAGCGCCCGGCCTCCGCCGTGGCCTGTTCCTCCGTAAAGCCCAGGTTGATCTCTTTGAAATCCTTATTACGCTCCTCCGGGGCCCGCTGGGGCATGACGGCCCGGGGGGCCTTCTCCCGGTCGAACATCTCCGGCGACAGCTCCTTTTCGGAGTAGACCGGCTCATGATAGGGCAACTCGATCCCCGCCAGATACGCGTCGATATGCTTCGCCGCTTCGTTGGCCTCCGCGATGGCGGCGATGGCGATGGATGCGCCCTTGTTGGTGGCGTCACCCGCCGCGAATACGCCCGGCAGGGCGGTGGCGTAGGTGTGCTCGTCCGCGAGGATGGTGCCCCATTTGGTGACGGGCAGGTCTTCAAAACCGGCGGGGTCGTTCTTCTGCCCCGCGGCGATGATGATGGAATCCAGCTCCAGCGTGAGGAATTCGCCCTCCACCGGCACGGGGGAGCGGCGGCCGCGCTCGTCCGGTTCGCCCAGACGCATTACCTGCAATTTCACGGCCTTGACCTTGCCGTCCTCGCCGATGATTTCGGCGGGATTGGTCAGGAAGCGGAACACCACGCCCTCTTCCTCGGCCTCCTTGATCTCCACGTCCTCGGCGGGCATTTCCGCGCGGGTGCGGCGGTAGATGATGCTCACTTCCTCCGCGCCCAGGCGCACCGCGCTGCGGCAGGCGTCCATGGCGGTGTTGCCGCCGCCCACCACGGCGGTCTTCTTCCCGATGGCGGGCTTGCCGCCGAGAGCGATCTCCCGCAGAAAATCAATGCCGCCGAATACGCCCTCCAGCTCCTCGCCGGGGCAGCGGATGGAGGCGCTCTTCCACGCGCCGTTGGCGATCAGCACCGCGTCGTGTTTTTCGCGGAGTTCCGCAAGGGTGATATCCTTCCCCATGGCGCAGCCGTTCACCAGCTCCACGCCGAGGGAGGCGATCTCCGCGATCTCCTGATCCAGCACGGCCTTGGGCAGACGGTATTCCGGGATGCCGTAGCGCAGCATGCCGCCCATCTGGGGCATTTTATCATAAACCGTGACGGCGTGGCCCTTCAGCGCCAGCTGATACGCCGCGGTCAGGCCCGCGGGGCCTCCGCCGACGACGCCGACGGTCTTGCCCGTGGGGGCGGCTTTTTCACCCAGCACGTGGTTGCCGGAGGCCAGCACCCGGTCCGCTGCGTAGGCCTTTAAGAACGCAATGGAAATAGGCTCTTCTACGTGCTGACGGCGGCAGGCCGTCTCGCAGGGGTGGGGGCAGACCCGGCCGATGGAGGCGGGCAGCGGCACCTTGTCCTTGATGGTGGCGACAGCCCCCTCATAGTCTTTCTCCGCGATCTGCGCCAGATACTTCTGGCAGTCGGTGTGGGCGGGGCAGTTCAGCTTGCAGGGGCCGATGCAGTCGCCGCTGTGGTCGCTCATCAGCAGCTCCAGCGCGATCTTCCGCGCCTTCATCACCCGGCCGGAGTCCGTGAAAATCTCCATGCCCTCTGCCGCTTTAGCGGAGCAGGCCCGCAGCAGCTTGGGGCTGCCTGCTGCCTCCACCAGGCACATGCCGCAGGCGCCGTAGGGGGAGAGGTCCTTCAGATAGCACAGGTTCGGGATCTCAATGCCGTTTGCCTTGGCCGCGTCAAGGATGCTCGCGCCCTTTTCGCAGGCGATCTCTTTGCCGTTGATGTGGAATCGGATCATATCAGCCATTGTTTTCCCCTCCTTACCGTACTTCCACCGCGCCGAAGCGGCACACGGTTTTGCACTGGCCACACTTAATGCACTTTGCCGCGTCGATGGCGTGAGGCTGTTTTACCTCGCCGCTGATGGCGGAAACCGGGCACTTCTTCGCGCACAGCGTGCAGCCCTTGCAGGCGTCTTTATTGATGACGTAGGTCCGCAGCGCGGCGCATTCGCCGGCGGGACAGCGTTTTTCGTTGATGTGGGCCTCATATTCGTCCCGGAAGTATTTGATGGTGGTCAGCACCGGGTTGGGGGCGGTCTGCCCCAGTCCGCAGAGAGCGCCGGAACGGATGGCCTCGCACAGCTCCTCCAGCAGTTCGATATCGCCGGGGCGGCCCTCGCCCTCGGTGATGCGGGTCAGGATCTCAAACATCCGCTTGGTGCCGATGCGGCAATGGACGCACTTCCCGCAGCTCTCCTTGGTGGTAAAATCCAGGAAAAACCTTGCCATGTTCACCATGCAGGTGGTCTCGTCCATGACCACCATACCGCCGGAACCCATGATGGCGCCGGTGGCGGAAAGGGCCTTGTAGTCGATGACCGTATCCAGCAGCGCCTCGGGGATGCACCCGCCGGAGGGGCCGCCCAGCTGCACGGCCTTGAAGCGTTTTCCGCCCCGGATGCCGCCGCCGATGTCGAAGATCACGTCCCGCAGGGTCAGCCCCATGGGGATCTCCACCAGTCCGCCGCGTTTGATCTTTCCCGTTAGGGCGAATACCTTGGTGCCCTTGCTGGTCTCGGTGCCCATGGCTGCGAAAGCCTGCCCGCCGTTGAGGATGATCCAGCTCACGTTGGCGAAGGTCTCCACGTTGTTGATATTGCTGGGCTTGTTCTCATAGCCCTTTTCGGCAGGGAAGGGGGGCTTGAGCCGCGGCATGCCCCGGCTGCCCTCCAGCGATTCGATCAGCGCCGTCTCCTCGCCGCAGACGAACGCCCCCGCGCCCGCCTTGATGCGCAGGCGGCAGCTGAAATCCGTCCCTAAAATGTTGTTCCCTAAATAGCCTTTTGCAGTCGCGTCCTTGATGGCCTTTTCCAGCCGCACGATAGCGAGGGGGTATTCCGCCCGCACGTAGACGAAGGCCTCCTTCGCGCCGATGGCGTAGGCGGCGATCAGCATGCCCTCAATGAGCTGGTGCGGGTCGCTCTCGATGACGGCCCGGTCCATGAACGCGCCCGGGTCGCCCTCGTCCGCGTTGCAGATCAGGTATTTTTCGTCCCCCGCGGCGTTCCTCGCGGCGTTCCACTTGAACCAGGTGGGGAAGCCCGCGCCGCCGCGCCCTGCCAGGCCGGAGGTCTTGATCTCTTCGATCACGTCCTCCGGGGTCATGGCGGTCAGCACCTTTTCCAGCGCCTTGTAGCCGTCCGCCGCCAAATAATCGTCCAGATCCTCCGGGTCGATCACGCCGCAGTGGCGCAGGGCGATGCGGGTCTGCTTGTCCAGAAAGCCCTTGTCCTCGTCGGTGATCTCCAGCGCTTTCAGGGCGGTGAGATCATTGGCCTTCACCGCCTCCGCGATGACGCCCGCCTGTTCCGGCGTGACCTTCACCAGCCTTTTGAGCAGCAGGCCCTTGTCGTAGAGATCCACGATGGGCTCTAAAAAGCACATACCGATGCAGCCAGTGATGCCTAAGTTGATATCCGTGCCGTTCAGCAGGGGAGCGAGGGCGTCGTAGACCTTCTGCGCCCCGGCGGCGATGCCGCAGCTGCCTTCTCCGATGACGATTTTCATGCCGCGTCCCCTCCTTTGATGGTTCTGATGATCTCCACCGCCTTGGCGGGGGTCAGGCTGCCGTAGGTGTCCTCGTCGATCATCATGACCGGCGACAGACTGCAGCAGCCCAGGCACGCCACGGTTTTCAGGGAGAACAGGCCGTCGTCGCTGGTCTCGCCGTCCTTGATTTTCAGCTCCTCGCAGATGGCCTTTTCCACCGCGTCCGCGCCGTTTACGTGGCAGGCGGTGCCCTTGCACAGCATAATCAGATGTTTGCCCACGGGGGTCAGCCGGAACTGGGTATAGAAGGTGGCCACGCCCATCACCTTGGCTGGGGTGCTGCCGGTGGCCTCCGCCACCCGGTAGAGCACGTCCGTAGGCAGATAGCCGTAAATCTCCTGCGCCTTCTGCAATATGGTGATCAGGCTCCCTCTGACGGAGGCGTATTCCGCCAGCACGCCGTCCAGCAGCGTCAGATCGCTCTTTCCGCAATCGCACATGTATAACAACCTCACTTTCGGGGTTTATTTATTTTAACATTATATCATTCTGCCGCTGCTTTGTAAATATCTTTACTTGATAAAATACATAATGAGAATCATAAAAAAGATTGAAAAATATGCAAAAAGTGCTTGACATTGGCCGGATTATGTTGTATAGTTATGCACAACAAATGCATATTGATGCAATTTCATTCATTTCGGAGGTCAATCTCATGGATAAAAGCAAGATCAAAAAAGTCGTACTCGCCTATTCCGGCGGCCTTGATACGTCCGTTATCATCCCGTGGCTGAAGGAAAACTATAACAACTGTGAAGTCATCGCCGTGTCCGGCAACGTCGGCCAGGCGGACGAGCTGGAAGGGTTGGAGGAAAAGGCCCTCAAGACCGGCGCTTCCAAGCTGTACGTGGAAGACCTGACCAAAGAATTCCTGGAAGAATACGTGTTCCCCTGCGTGCAGGCCGGCGCGAAGTATGAGGAATACCTGCTGGGCACCGCCTTTGCCCGTCCTCCCATCGCCAAAAGGGTAGCGGAGATCGCCATCAAAGAGGGCGCGGACGCCATCTGCCACGGCTGCACCGGCAAGGGCAACGATCAGGTCCGGTTTGAGCTGGCCATTAAGGCCTTCCGCCCCAATATGCCCATCATCGCCCCCTGGCGTGAGTGGGAGATCAAGAGCCGCGACGAGGAGATCGACTACGCCGAGGCCCACAACGTGCCGCTGCGCATCAGCCGTGAGACCAACTACTCCAAGGATAAGAACATCTGGCACCTGTCCCACGAAGGGCTGGACCTGGAGGACCCCGCCAACGAGCCCCAGTACAACAAGCCCGGCTTTTTGGAGATGAGCGTATCCCCCGAAATGGCCCCGGATAAGCCCACCTACGTGAAGATCCACTTTGAAAAGGGCGTTCCCACCGCCATCGACGGCGAAGAACTGGGCAGCGTCGCCATTGTGGAAAAGCTGAATAAACTGGGCGGCGCCAACGGCATCGGCCTGCTGGATATCGTGGAAAACCGCATGGTCGGCATGAAGAGCCGCGGCGTGTACGAGACCCCCGGCGGCGCCATCCTCTACCACGCCCACGAGGTGCTGGAGACCATCACGCTGGATAAAGAGACCTCCCACTACAAGGCCATCGTGGCGCAGAAGCTGGCGGAGCTGGTCTACACGGCCCAGTGGTTCACGCCCCTCACCAAGGCGATCCTGGCCTTCGTGAAGTCCACGCAGGAATTCGTCACCGGCGACGTGACGCTGAAGCTCTCCCTGTATGATCCGGAGATCGCCACCTTCGACGAGGACGACGGCGCCTACGATCAGGCGGAAGCCGGCGGCTTCATCAACCTCTACGGCCTGCCCATCAAGGTAAACGCCAAGATGAAGGAAAAGAACGGAATTGCGAAATAAACAGGACTTTACTTTTTCGTAAAGAATTTGTATAATAGCAATATACGAATGATGAAAGATGAAAGATAAAAGATGAAAATCGGGGCCTGCGGCCGACATCATATGATGGGTAAGGGCGAATTCTCGCCTACCGGCTCGGTCGGTGCTTCTGCCTTCGGCAGAGGTCTCCACTGGAGACCCGCACCCTTCCGACTTTCATCATTCCTCTCTCATCTTTCATCTTTATTTAACAGACTGATATTGAGGAGAATTGTGTTATGGAGAAGATGTGGGCCGGCCGTACCGCCGGAGAGACCAATCAGATCGCGGATGATTTCAACTCGTCCATCTCGTTTGATTCCCGGATGTACCGGCAGGATATCACCGGGTCCATGGCCCATTCCTCCATGCTGGCTGCCTGCGGCGTACTGACGGCGCAGGAGAGCGAGGCCATCAACGACGCGCTGGCGGGGATTCTCGAAGACTTGGACGCGGGCCGCCTGACCTTCGACCCCGCCGCCGAGGATATCCATATGTTCGTGGAGGCGGTGCTGACCGAGCGCATCGGGGCGCTGGGCAAAAAGCTCCACACCGCCCGCAGCCGCAACGATCAGGTGGCGGTGGACCTGCGCCTCTATCTGCGGGACGAGGTCAACGAGATCCTCTCGCTGCTCACTGATCTCCTGAAAGCCGTCCGCGATCAGGCGGCGGCCAACGTCTCCGTTATTATGCCGGGCTATACGCACCTGCAAAGGGCGCAGCCCATCACCTTCGGCCATCATCTGCTGGCCTACGCCATGATGCTCACCCGGGATATCACCCGGCTGGAAGACGCACTCAAGCGGATGAACGTCTCGCCGCTGGGGTCTTGCGCGCTGGCGGGCACCACCTATCCCACCGACAGCGAGATCACCGCCGCGGCGCTGGGCTTTGACGGCATTTGCCTCAACAGCATCGACGGCGTTTCCGACCGGGATTACTGCGTGGAGCTGCTGGCGGCCTTCTCGGCGCTGATGATGCACCTGTCCCGCTTCTCGGAGGAGATCATCCTCTGGTCCAGCTGGGAATTCAAGTTTGTCGAGCTGGACGATGCCTTCACCACCGGTTCCAGCATCATGCCACAGAAAAAAAATCCCGACATGGCGGAGCTGGTGCGGGGCAAGACCGGCCGCGTCTACGGCGACCTGTTCACCATGCTGACGGTGCTCAAGGGCATTCCGCTGGCCTATAATAAGGACATGCAGGAGGACAAGGAGGCCATCTTCGACGCGGTGGATACCGTGAAAATGTGCCTCAAGGTCTTTACCCCCATGATCGCCACCATGAAGCCCCTGCCGGAGAACATGAAGCAGGCCGCCCAGAAGGGCTTCATCAACGCCACCGACCTGGCGGATTACCTCGTGGGCAAGGGCATCCCGTTCCGTCAGGCCTATAAGACGGTGGGGCAGTGCGTGGGCTACTGCGTGAAGAACGGCAAGGTGCTGGAAACCCTGACGATGGAGGAATACAAATCCTTCGACGGCAATTTCGATGAAGACCTCTACGCCGCCATCGACCTGGAAAACTGCGTGGAAAAGCGCATCTCCAAGGGCGGCACCGGCAAGGCCTCCGTACTGAAACAGATCGACTATATCGACGCTTTCCTGAAGGGTGAATAATCAGGAAAATCTATATTGAATCGGTGACATAAACACAGCTCCCGGGCAGCCGCAGTCAGGCTGTCCGGGAGTTATGCTTTATATGATACTTACAGCGTGCGGATCTTTTCCAGCCGGTTCAGCGCCTCATACAGCGTCTCGTCCTTCTTGGCGAAGTGGAACCGGGCCAGGTGGTTCACGTCCTCTTTGAAGAAGCTGGAACCGGGCACCGCGGCCACGCCGATCTCCCGGGCCATCTTCTCGCAGAACTCCACGTCGTTCATCCCGTGGGAGAAGTCGGAGATATCCACCATGATGAAGTAGCTGCCCTCGGGATCGCTGTAGTTGAAGCCGATGCGATCAAGTCCCTGGGTAAAAATATCGTGCATGTGCTGGTAGTGGGCCTGCAGCTCTTTATAATAGCTCATGGGCGCTTCCAGCCCCGGGATCACGGCCTCCTGCAGCGGCGAGGGGGCGCAGACGGTGAGGAAATCGTGGATCTTTTTGCACTGATCCATCAGCGTCTCGTTCGCCACGATATAGCCCAGCCGCCAGCCGGTGATGGAGTAGGTCTTGGACAGGGAAGAGCAGCAGATGGTCCGCTCCCACATGCCGGGCAGAGAGGCGATATAGCAGTGCTTGTGGGGCTCAAAGACGATGTGCTCATACACCTCGTCGGTAATGATGATCACGTCGTATTTGATGGCCAGGTCCGCGATGGTCTGCAGTTCATCCTTCGTGAACACACGGCCGCTGGGGTTGCTGGGGTTGCACAGGATCATGCACTTGGTCTTGGGATCCTTGAAGGCCTCTTCCAGCAGGTCCGCGTCAAAGGTGAACTTGGGCGGTACCAGCGGAATAAAGATGGGCTCAATGGAGTTGAACAGGCTCTGGGCGGCGTAATTCTCAAAATAGGGGGAGAAGATCACGCACTTGTCGCCGGGGTTGGAGATGGCCATCAGGGTCGCCATCATGGCCTCGGTGCTGCCGATGGTGCCGATCACGTTCTTGTCGGGGTCCAGCTCCATGCCCATGAACATGCCCACCTTTTTCGCCACGGCGGCGCGGTAGTTATACGCGCCCCAGGTGGGGGAGTACTGGTGAGGGCCGGCGGTGGCCACCTCGGCCAGCCGCTTCATGATGAATTCCGGCGGATCGAAATCCGGGAAGCCCTGCGACAGGTTGATGGCGCCGCACTCCATGGAGATGCGGGTCATCCGGCGGATGACGGAATCGGTGAGCCCTTCGATTTTACGGTTCATTTCTTTCATAGCAATCTATTTCCCTTCCATAAAATACATTTTTAATGCGATTATCCCGCGGCGTAGCCCAGCTCAAAGGCCTTCAGGTTCACGTCGAGGAATTTCGGCGGCACGGTGGAACGGATGGCGGAGAGCCACTTTTCCTTTTCGATGCCGCTGTTTTTCGCCGTCACGCCGATCAGGACCACGTTGACGGCCTTGATGGTGCCGGCCTCCGTCGCCAGCTTGGCCGCGTCGATGACGGTGGCGTCCGCCTGCGCCAGCAGCGTTTCGCAGAGGTTCGCCGGGTATTCCCGCGCGCCGGTGATCACCGGCATGGGGTCGATCTGCTGGGTGTTGACGATC
>CADAMO010000126.1:4838-15186 GCA_902788995.1 Oscillospiraceae bacterium | reverse complement strand
AAATCCTCGACAGGCGACAGCCTGTCTTGCGGTTTCTTCCTTGTCTTGCGACGTTTATCCGGCGCATAAATCATTCACGATTAAATTGGTGGAGCAGTAATTCTTACCTGACGGCACTTGGCGGATAAGACGACCGGGAAAACATGGCCGCCCTTGACGCGCTGACAGAAGGCCGGAAGGCCCTTGCGACGACAGCCTCTGCCAACGGAAAACTCCCCGGAAACGGTGGTGCGCTGTTTCCGGGGAGTAGTTTTTTTGTTGTTGAAAAAGGACCGGCCATTTCGAAGGACGGGGAATGCGGGGCGATCGCGGCGTTTACTGCTTTCTGATATGCAGCACGGCGGTGGTGCCTTGGCCCGGGATGCTGCTGATGGTAAGCATTCCCCGGCCGGTGAATTCCAGCAGATCCCGTATGTTCCGGATGCCGGAGGGCTTGCCCGTCAGATCCGTCGTCTCCGGGTCAAACCCCGCGCCGTTGTCGGATATTTCGACAAGGTATTCGTTTTCCGTTTCCGTGGTCAGGATGCGTATCTCAACGTCCGTCTTGTGACGGCTTCCGTGCTTGATGGCGTTTTCCACCAGCGTCTGCACACAAAATGGGGGCACGGAGAAATCGTCGGGTCCGATCTCATAGACGATTTCAAACCGATTGCCGAAGCGGAGATGCTCCAGCTGTTCATAATTCTCAATCAGCGCCAGCTCCTTTCCGAAGGGGATCATCTCGTTTTGTTCCGCGTGGTCCAGCGCTTCCCGCAGAAAAACGGAAAAGGTGCCCACGGCGCTCTGGGCGGTGGGCGGGTCCTTTTCGCACAGATAATAGATGCTGGTCAGCACGTTGTGGATAAAGTGGGGCTTCACCCGTTCCAGCGTGTTTTTCAGCCGGAGCGTCTGCACTTCACGGGTCCGGTTTTCAAGTTCCCGGTCCCGTTTGGCGTCAAACCGGAAATGATTCAGCAGGATGCTGGCGAAGATCAGCACGTATTGCAGGCTGAGCCCCGGAACAAATCGCCGTACAATGTAGGCGACAAAGGACCGCACCAGCAACAGCAGCACCCCGAGGCAGCCGCAGTAAAGATCAAGGATACCGTTTGTCAGTTGTCCCAAAGCCCGGCGCCTCCTTCCAGGTTCACCCGTGTGGCCTCGCCCCAATCGTACTGTCGCATATATTCTCCGCGGTAGGCGTTGAGGCCGCCCGGCAGGCCGTGGATCCAGTCGTAGTAGTCGCAGCGGATCTGATCTCCCCACAGCGCGAGGGCGCCCCGCTGCTTGATCAGCAGCTCGCCGCAGCCAAGCGCACCGAGTGTGTCGCTCAGGTCCTTTTGCAGCTGCTTGAAATAGCTGGAATGCTTCTCGTCCCCGCCCCACAGGACCGTGACGATCTCATCCTGTGTGATCAGCGCGCCGCGCCGGTCGATCAGGTACGCAAACAGCTCCTTCGTCTTCTGATAGCGGAACGATACCGGCTTGCCGTCAAAAAACACCTCAAAGCTGCCGAAGGCCCGCACGAACAGACCGCCTTTTGAAGCGATGGGGTACCGGAGATTGCGCAGTTCTTCCATTACCTGCTCTTCCTGCAAGGGTTTCAGCAGATAACCGGAGACCCGCAGCTCCAGCGCTTTTTCATAAAAATCCCGATAGGCGGTGGCAAAAATAATGTTGATCTGCGGGTACAGCGCTTTTAGCTGTCTGGCAAGCACGGTGCCGTGGCAGGAGGGCATTTCAAGATCGAGGAAGGCCACGTCCGCAGGCGACGACCGCGTTGAAGGCCTGAACGTCCGCCTTCGGCACACAGCGCCGGATCAGGTTCGTTTCTCCTTCCAGAATCAGGTTTTCATCGTCGACAATAATGATTCGCATGGGGGGTTCCTTCAGACTGATAATATTGAATAATAGCACACTCGGGTTACAAAACAGTTATACTTTGGGGCAAAAACCGGTTCCGACGTCCTCCTTTTTAGCTTTTTTGCCGCCGGACAGGGAACGGATATCCATATTATACCGCCTCAACTAAAACCTGCCTAAGAAAACGCGGCGCGGCGACAAATTGAGGTTTGGCGAGCTGCCGCTCGCCAAATCCCATTTTTTTTGAAAAGTAACCGTTTTGTGTCTGAGGATTATCCGATTTGTAACAGCGCGTTTGCTATTGTAGCAAAAATAAATCCCTTTCCGTCCGGCGGAAGGGATGTGGCTGGAGAAGTGAATGACCAATAACGATAAGGAACAAAAAGAGGCGGCAAAGGGAGATCGCATGACGGCCGGCATGCCGGAATGCTTCAGAAATCCGCAGTTTATCTTTGATGTGCTGACAAGCATTTATTATCTGTGTGAAACGGATGCAAAAAAGACGCAGCAAGCCGTTTACGATCTGCTTGCGTATCTTCGCAGCTCGTTGCTTTGTTCCTCCGCAGGGGAATCGGTGGCGCTGGCGCTGGAGATGGAACAGGTGCGAAGCTACCTGTCGTTGCAGCAGATGCGTTTCGGCGGGCAGTGGACGGTCCGGTGGGAAGACAATAGAAAAGTAAGGGTACCGCCGTTTTCCGTCATGCAATTCGTGTCGCTGATCCTTGAGGACGGTCTGAAACGCTGTGAGGACGACGCCACGGTACTGGTGAACGTGGAAATGCCGGCACAGAGCAGTATTGTCCGTGTCTCCTGCGCGGGGGAGGGACTTCGCAAGGCAGAGCGCTTGATTCCCTGTGTTTTTCCTGTCCTGGACAATCCGAAGTAAAAAATGATTCATAAAAAAACTTCGAATTTTTTGTGCACTGTGACTCTTTTGTGACTTTGCTATGGCTTTTTTGTAAAAACGACCCCGTATGCGGCGGCCTCCTGCGGCGATACGGTGTCTATTATCTCGGCACCGGCGAAGCCATCGTGTTCTGCTATACCGTGGCGGTGGATCCCGACTATGACGCCACGGACGACGCGACCCTCAACCGCATCGCCATGCGGTATCTCGATCCCCAGGCAACGGGCCTGACGGTGTATGATGGCGCGCAGATCACCGGCAAAGCCCTCTCCGACGTGGCGCCCAACGACGGCAACTGCTATATCACCGTGCCGGCTGCCGACGAGGAGTGGCTCAATTTCGATGTCACCGTCCGCCGGGGCGAGATCCTGCCCGGCGTCGCCTTGGCCGAAGGGCTGGTGGAAGAAAACTACGTGCTGCTGGAGGTGAGAGCGCCGGAGGGCTACGATCCCCTGACGTGCCCGCTGAAGGTTGCCAGAGCGGAAATGGACGAAACGGATCTGACCGTTTACCGGTCGGTCGCCAACGATCATTCCTATGAGCTTCCCCAGACCGGCGGAGTGGGAAGCGAAACCGTCTCCGGCATCGGGCTGACGTTGCTTTTCATCGCCTTCGCCGGTTGGGTCGCCAGCCGCCGCAGGCGGAACCCCACGGTATCACCTGACAAATGACGGTCCTTTATCCGACCGGACGTAAACAACGAAGCCGATCCCCGCGGCAGGGGACCGGCTTTTTTATATGAAAGGGACCTGTGATTTGCGTGTGAAAAGACAGAAAGAAATGATTGCGTAAACCGTCTTGCAATCAGACTGCATCTGCGCTATGATAAAATAAACCAATTCAGGAGGATAGCGGTATGCAGGGGGACAGAATACTGATCGTGGAGGACGATGCGTTCCTGCGGGACGGGCTGACGGAGCTGCTGGAACGGGAGGGCTATTTCCCGGTGGCGGCGGCGTCTTTGCAGGCGGCGAGGCGACGGTTGACCGAAGGTAAAACGGCGCTGGTCCTTCTTGACGTGATGCTGCCGGACGGCACCGGCTTTGACTTTTGCGCAGAACTGCGGGAAAACGGTTTTGCCGCGCCGATCCTGTTCCTGACCGCCTGCGACGACGAGTGGCAGGTGGTGCGGGGCCTTGACAGCGGAGGCGACGACTACGTGACCAAGCCCTTCAAACTGCGGGAGCTCACCTCCCGCATCCGGGCGCTGCTGCGCCGGGCCGGGCGGGCGACGGAATCTTCTCCCGCTTTCCTGAACGCCGAAAAACTGACGGCCCACATCAACGGGGAGGACGTATTGCTGACGCCGACGGAATTCCAGCTGCTGTCCGTCCTTGTCAAAAACGCGGGGCTCATCGTGCCCCGGGGGACCCTGCTGGAACGCATCTGGGATATCGACGGCGACTTTATCGACGACAATACCCTCACCGTCCACGTCAGCCGCCTGCGGGAAAAAATCGGAAAGGACCGGATCGAGACCGTGCGCGGCGTGGGTTACCGGTACGTGGCGTTATGAAGTGGTTTTGGATCGCAGCCGCGGCGACGGCCATTGTTATTGCCGGGCTGTGTATTGCGCTGCTGCGGCAAAAAAGACGGACCGCCTCCCTGCGGGCGGCGCTGGACGCCTATCTGAAAAACGGGACGCCCCTGCCCTACAGCCTGAAAGAGGGGGATACGGCGCTGCTGCAGAATGAAATCGCCGATCTGATTGCCCGCTTGGAGCTGGAAAAGCAAAAATCCGGGGACGTGGAACGGAAAAACGCGGCGTTTGCGGCGGACGTTTCCCACCAGCTGAAAACGCCGCTGGCGGGCCTGCGGCTGTACTGTGAGCTGGACGCAGGGCAGGGGAGCGCCAACGCGGAAAAAGAACTGCGGCTGATCGAAAAAACGGAGCGTTTGGTGGCGGAACTGCTGAAGCTTCAAAAAATCCGGGCGGACAGCTTTGATTTCGCCTTTGCGGACGCGGACCTGCGGGCGCTGACGGAAGAGGTGTTCGCCGCCTTCCGCCCCTTATATCCGCAAAAACGCTTTGAAGCGACGGGCGCCGCCCTGCTGCGCTGCGACCGGGCGTGGCTGGGCGAGGCTCTCTCCAATATCGTGAAAAACGCCTGCGAACACACGCCGGCGGATGGAGCAGTCCGGGCGGCGATAGAAAACGGCGACGACAGCGTTATCCTGACGTTGGAGGATAACGGGGGCGGCGTGCCGGCGGCGGAGCTGCCCCATCTGTTCGAGCGGTTCTATAAGGCGACGAACGCCTCCCCGGACAGCACCGGGCTGGGGCTGGCCATCACAAAGGAGATCGTTTCCAGGCACCACGGAACGGTCACGGCGGAGAACGGGGAAGCGGGATTGCGGTTGACGCTGTGCTTCCCGAAAATCGACGCCAACCGGAAAATCAACCTATAAAAAACGGATCATCGCTTTTTGGCGGAGCAATGATAGTTTTCGGTCAAGCCTTTTTCAAAAGGCTTGCGGTTTCCAAAGGCAGCGCCTTTGGCGCTCGCCGCAGCGAGCGGGGCCTTTTTTGTTCATCAGCGCAGGAGGTTGTTAAGGGACCCTCGCCGGGGGTCCCTTAAGTGCGAAGCACTTTTGCTTCGCAGGATTCCGTAATATGTAAAAAACACCGGACGCAGCCGTTCAAAGCCGCATCCGGTCGTTTTTTCTATGATCCATTATCCTGATAAAACCGTTGGAAGATATACCTCCATTTTAATCATGCTTTTCAAAGAGCAGCACCCCGTCCCTTGCCACATTCCGGAAGAAAGGCATTGCATCGAAATATCTGTCAAACATCGCCTTATCCTGCAGTTTGATCGACAGCAGAATATCATATTGCAATCCGATTTCCGAGGCAAGCTCCGACACCTTCGGGCGGTACGCGCGGATCTCCTCCCTTGTCAGATACAGCTTCGCCATTACGTCCACGTCGGATTCCTCGTCGTAATCGCCGCGGGCATAGGAACCGTAGAGGATCACGCTGTCCAGCTTCTCCCCGAAAATGCTCCGCAGTCCGGCGGTGGTTTCACTTAAAAGCGCCTGAAGCGTATTCGGCGTACACATGGCTTTCACCTTCTTTTACGGTTGATCCGGCTGCCAGTCCTCTCCGGCTTCCTTCAGCTTTATCCGAAGCGTTTGCAGCAAAATGTCAAACGCGGGAATGAAGCTGTCCCGGATCAGCAGTACCAGTTCATTTGCTTTGTTTTCATTGTAAATATGAACGGACGTGTTCCTTGCTTTCAGCATGGCCAGCCACGCGTCCTCGTCATCCACGATCCCCATTTTGTAGCCGAGCTGAAGAATTTCCCTCGGCGAGCCGGTGATGGCTTCCGCCGCGCCGTGCAGCCGCAGCACTTCCTGCAGGGCTTTCCATGCCAGCTCAAAGGTCAGGTTGAATTGCCCGATCACGCCGGTCCGGTAGATCTCATCCGTATCAGCCATCGAAAAATCGGCGCCGCGCAATACTTGCAGGCTGTTGGAATAATTATCCAGCTTCCTCATAAATGGTTACTCCGTCTTTGTCAATTTCCCTTTGCAGCTCTGCCGAAATGCCGCTGTCCAGCGAGACAATATCGAATAACAGCAGGGAAGGCATCCGTTCTTTGACCGCCCAATAAAAGGCGTCGAAGTCGCCGCCTCCGACGGCAATATCCACGTCGCTGCGGGGGCCGTTGGTGCCTCTGGCCCGGGACCCGAACAGGATCACCTTCCGCACGCCGCATTCTTCGGCAAAACGGGCGATCGCATCGGCCACGCGCAGGGGAAGAGAATTCGTCATCGTTCATTCCTCCCATCCAATATTACTATACCGCATTTCCGGCAAAAATACAATGACTTTTTTTTCTTACGAAATCGTAAGATTCAATTCACCTTATTGTAAGGTTTGGGGGATATACTGTGCCTGTAAACGAAAAAAGGAGGCGCTGCTATGACCATTCTGGAATGTAAAGCGTTGACAAAGGAATATTACAGCGGGGAGAACGTGATCAAAGCGGTGGACCACGCGGACCTGTCCTTTGAACAGGGGGCGTTCACCGCCATCACCGGGCCCAGCGGCTCGGGCAAATCCACGCTGCTGCACGTGCTCAGCAGCCTGGAAAATCCCACCTCCGGCGAAGTGATCTACAACGGGGAAAGCTTAAAAAAGTATAACGACAACCAGCTTTCCATCCTGCGCCGGCGGCGCTTCGGCTTCGTCTTTCAGGCGTATAATTTGGTGCAGGAGCTGACGGGGTATGAAAACATCCTGCTGCCCGTGATGCTGGATCACCGCAAGCCGGACGAAGCCTACCTGCAAAAGCTGACCGGGGTGCTGGGCATTGAGGACCGGCTTTCCCACCTGCCCTCCGGCATGAGCGGCGGTCAGCAGCAGCGCATCGCCATCGCCCGGGCGCTGGCCAACAAGCCCGCCATCCTGTTCGCGGACGAGCCCACCGGCAATCTGGACGGCAAGAGCGGCCGGGAGGTGCTGGCGCTCCTCAAGTACGTCAGCGCGGAATTCGGCGTCACGCTGATCCTCGTCACCCACGATCTGGGCGTGGCGGAGCAGGCGGACCGCATCCTGACCCTCGCCGACGGGCAGATCGTCCGGGACACCAAGGGGGCGGCGCAATGAAACGGCTGACAGTCAACACCTTTGCGCTGCAAAGCCTGAAAAAGCGCAAAAAGCAATACGCCGCGCTGATCGTCGGCGTCATCCTCGCCATGGTGTTTTCCTCCGGCACGCTGTTTTTCGTCTCGTGTCTGTCGTCTTCCAAAAAAGAAATACGGCGGCGGGACTTCGGCACGGCGGATCAGATCGCCTTTGAGTTGACGGAGGAAAACTTCCGGCAGTTGGTCGGGGAGAACCCCGGCGTGGAATACGGCGTCGCCCACATGCTGGGGTTCGCCTATACGGAGGAGCAGGAAGAAGGCGCGGCCGTGGGCTGGCTGGATGAAACCGCCAGGGAATACTACCAGCCCGTGATTCTGGAAGGCCGCTGGCCGGAGAAAGAGGGCGAAATCGCCGCGGAGCGGGACGCGCTGCTGCGGATGGGCCTGGCTGACGCCAAACCCGGCGACGCGCTCACCTTGAACCTGCTGGTGCAGAACGGCCCGGGCGAACGGTCCGAAACGCCGGTGGCAAAGCGCTATACGCTGGCGGGGATCCTCGGCGACAAACGGAAAAATCTGACGCTGGGTTATCCGGACAGCAACCAATACCTGCCCGCGCTGCTGGCAAGCGACAAAGAACCGGTGGAACTCGGCGGGAAGGAAGCGCTGACGGCGTATATCAAGACGCCGCCGAAAAGCGAGCTGAAGTTGAACGCCGCCGCAATGGCGGTGGACGCCTCCTCCTCGTGGCAGATGTTTAACGATCTGACCGAGCAAACGATCTATCCCACCCTCCTGTCCGGCGTGCTGACGCTGGCGTCGGGCCTTGGTATCGTCAACGCCTTCAACACGGACCTGCGGGAGCGCAAACGGCAGATCGGTCTCCTGCGGGCGGTGGGCGCGACGAAACGGCAGATCGTCGCCCTTTACGGCAGGGAAACGCTGCTGCTGGGCCTGATCTGTGCGCCGGTGAGCCTGTGCCTCTCCTATTTCAGCGTGAAATTCATCACGCATTTTATGGAGAATTTCATCTTCCTGCCCTCCTGGGGCGTACTGGCGGGCAGCACGGCGGTAAGCCTGTTGTTTGTGCTGCTGGCCTCGCTGATCCCGCTGACGGCCGCCGCCCGGGTCAGCCCCATGCAGGCCATCCGCAACACGGAGCTGGGTCGGAAGATGCGGAGAATGAAGATACGTTCGAAAACGCAATTTGACGTTTCCCGTCTGCTGGCGGGCCGCAACCTGCGGTTCTATCGCTTTCGCACGGTGCTGACGGCGCTGATTCTGGCGGCGACGGTGTTCCTTTCCTCCTACGCTTTCACCTTTTTCCTGGATCAGTCCAGCGGGGCGAACCCCGCCTACAGCGATTACTTTATCGGCCTGTCTCACGACCAGATGTACCAGCCGTATATGAATTTTACCGGCGGCTACGGCTACACGGAAAACGACAAGCAGGCGCTGCTGAACTGCCCCGGGGTGGCGAGCGTGCGCGGCAGGGCGGAGATCTACACAGTGGCGCAATTCCCGGAGGAAAGCGACTACTGGCGGATCGCCAAATATTGCTGGTGGGGTACGCTCTTTTTTGACGATTACCAGGAGCGGGATATGATAACGCCGCAGAACTACCGGGAAAAGCTGGACGGCGCGGTTTCTTCTGACTGGCGGGCGTTTCAGGAGCAGCTGGAGCTGACCGGTACGCTCGTGCCCCTGCCCGTAAAAAGCCGTGAGGCGGATCAATTGATGGAGGAATACGACGTGCAGGAAGGCAGGATCGACACGGATAAGCTGGACAGCGGCGAGGAGATCATTCTGATCGCGCCGGATGAGCTGGGCTTCTGGATGCAGGACAACGGCGAATATGGCTACAGCTCCGAGGTCTATGCCACCGACGGCGCACAGCCCGGCTGGGGAGAACCGCTGGAAACGGCCAAGCGCAGCATTCATGCGGGCGATACCGTTACGCTGACCACGGTGACGTCCCGGCCAACAGAAGACGCTAAACTGTCAAGCGACTACGCGCGCACGGACCGCACTGTCACCGTCGGCGCCGTCTGCCGGGAAAAACACGACATCCCGTATGAGGCCAGCTCCTTCTGCGGCTTCTGCACCACCACAAAAGGCATGCGGCTTCTTTCGGACAGCTTTAAGTATAAGAACCTGACCGTCACCATGGCGGGCGACGTGACGGACGAAACGGACGAATATATGTCCGCCGTCATCGACCGCATCACCAGCGGTGTGCCCGCCTACGTCTATTCGGCGTTCCAATGGGCCAATCAGGAACGCGCAGACCGCCGTCAGGCGACGATCGCGGTGCTCGCCATCGTGATCCTGATGCTCAGCATCGCGGGCAGCATGATCAACAACGCCCTCACCGCCCGCATCCGGGAGGGCAAGCGGGAGATCGGCACTCTGCGGGCCGTTGGCGCCAACGCCTCCGACCTGACGCGCTCTTACGTGCGGGAGCTGCTGTTTATGACGGGTTTCGGTTCCGCCGTCGGCTTTGCTGCGTTCCTGCTGCTGTGGTTCGGCGCGGGGTTCCTCGACTGGCTGCAATGGCGTTATACGCCAAAGCCCGTTTTTGACCCGCTGCATATCTGGCAAACCGCCCTGGGCGTGCTGGCCCTCTTCGCCGTCTGTGCCGCCAACCTCCGCCTGCAAATCAGAAAACACATGAAAAACAGTATCGTGGAGAATATACGGGAGTTGTAAAGCGGCACGGCGTCGCACGCCGTTCATGCGCGCTGCGAGCGTAAAACCGGTAGCGCGGCACCTCAGTGCCGCTCATGGCGCAAACAACTAAGGTAACACGGCGCATTGCGCCGTCTGATGTGTCCGGCAAAGCGAATCGAATTACAGCGAAATAACACCGTCCCAAAATGGCAATACAAAGAGACAAAACAAGTCATCATGGGCAGCCGCCCGACGGCGCAATGCGCCGTGCTACGTGACGTTGCCGTTTCCTTACGGTGGTTTGCGCCGCCAAACCGCGCAACCCTTTATTGGAAA
>CADAMO010000126.1:0-4796 GCA_902788995.1 Oscillospiraceae bacterium | reverse complement strand
GTTGCCGTTTCCTTACGGTGGTTTGCGCCGCCAAACCGCGCAACCCTTTATTGGAAATGCACAATATGACGGGACCGTTTCATGATGGGCAGCCGCCCGGCGGCGCAATGCGCCGTGCTACGATCACAACCGGCTCGCCAACCCCTAATTTGCTTGAAAAAATGAAAAATATATTGCTTCTGATAACAATATTGATCCTGTTGCTCCCTCTTCCGGTTTTCGCATCAAACGTGCCTGAGGAACCTGTCGGCTCGGTCAACGACCCGGAACCGGCGCAATCGGGTCCCGCGGGCAACGATCCCGCCACGGCGGAGGCGCTGTCGGACTTGTACGCTGTCGTTGACGAACTCCGCAGCGAGCTGGCGGAACGGGACGAAACAGAACCGCCCGCGGAACGCCCCACTCAACCGGAGACCACGGCGGACCGCTCCGCGCCCCGGCTGATGGCGACGGATTATCAGCTGGATACCGGCTTTCTTTCCCCGGGAAAGCAGGGAAAGCTCACCGTGGTGCTGACCAACACCAACCAAAAACGGGCGGTCGCCAACCTCAAGCTGACCCTGACGGACGATACCGGCGACCTGCTGCAGGAGGGCATGAACACCCGCTACGTGGGGGCGCTGGGCGCGGGCAAGAGCTATACCCTCGAGGTGGTGCTGTTCGCCCGGCACAACGCCGCCGTGGGGCGGCACAACCTGACGCTGACCGCCGACTACGAGGACGGGGATTTTCAGTCCTATTCCTCCTCCGATACGCTGTACGTGGACGTGCGGCAGACGGCGGAGCTCAGCTTTTCCGGCGCGGAGCTTCCCGCCCGGGTGGTGGAGGGGGATACGGTCACCGTGACGCTGACGCTGATGAACACCGGCAAGGCGCAGTTATCCAACTGCAAAGCGGATTTTGACGTGAAAGGGCTGCCCGGCGGCGGCACGGCCTTCGGCGGCGACCTGGCCCCGGGGGAGAGCAAAACCGTTTCCGCCAACCTGCGGGCCCAGCCGGAGAAGCCCGGCGCGGTGAAGGGCACCGTCACCGTGACGTATGAGGACGAGTACGGCCAAACCTACACGAAAAAGGCGGAGGTCTCCACCGTGATCGAAAAGAAGGTGGAAGTCGCCGCCGCGCCAGCACAGGAACAAAAGAAAGCGCTGCCGTGGTGGCTGTACGGCGGCGCGGGGCTCCTGCTCGGCTGCGGCGCAGCCTTCGGCGTCACCTACGCCGTTTTCGCGGCAAAGCAGCGCAAACAGGATGAGTTGAGGCTGTAAATGCAATCATCCGGGTGTTTACATATCAAAAAAAGCGGTGTATGATAAAACAGAAAAATCAGGACGAAGGGAGGCGGCGGGTTGAACGAGTCGGAGCTCTACAAAGCGCTCGGTCTGCTGACAAAGGACAGAAGCCGGTGGGAGGAGAATATCCCATTGGTTTCCTTCCTTCTGTCCCATGAATCCGTGAAAATACAGGCGAAGGCGTTGTGGCTGCTGGGGGAGATGGGGCTTGCCCATCCCTTGTCTGTCACAAACGAGGTCTCCGCAGTCGCCGCCTTTCTTGACAGTGCTTCGCCGCTTTTACGGGAGCGGGCCGTCACCGCGCTGGGCCGGATCGGACGGGGCCGTTTTCAGACGGTCGAGCCGTATTGGAACGGTCTGTTCCGATTCGCTTCCGATGAGGCGGCAAAGGTCCGGCTGAGCTTTATCTGGGCGTCGGAAAATATCGCCGTGAACACCCCCGACCCTTACGGGGATCATATGGCCGTCTTTGCGGCGCTGCTGCAGGACGCGGACGACAGGGTGCGCATGGAAGCGCCGGAGATCTTCCGCGTCCTCGGAAAACGCAGACCGGCGTTTGTCTCGCCGTTTATGGAGCAGTTACAGAAGTTGTCCCAAACCGATCCGAACCGTGTGGTACGGATCCATTGCCTGGGAGCCATAAAAACGGCCAAGGAGAATTAGTTCTTTTTCGGTTTGTTGAATCATCTGTAAGAACAGCGGAGCCCGGAAGAGCCCCGCTGATTTCTTTTTTTTGATGACAATCGACAGGATCACGTTTTATTCTCTTCTGCCGAAACGGTGGGCGAAGCAGGAAAGACCTGTACTGTTTGACGGCCCTGGGGGATCTCCCTTTGTCATGGCATGGCGGTCTCTCATTTGCGCAGCGTCTTTGCTTCGTATTCATGCGGGAATAGGTGTTTTCCCCCTTTGGCGCGGCCACGCCCACGGCAATGCGCGCGTCATTGGCGTCGTTACTGCTCCACCAATTAATACTTGAAGATTTCTGCTTGTCTAAACGCCGCAATCCTCGACAGGCGACAGCCTGTCTTGCGGTTTCTTCCTTGTCTTGCGACGTTTATCCGGCGCATAAATAATTCACGATTAAATTGGTGGAGCAGTAAAAAACGGAAACACAAAGGGCGGCGGCGACGCCATGCCGGAATAGAGGAAAAGATCGGTCCCTGCAAAGTGCTTTCCCCGCCATGCTGCTTGACAGAGAAGAAATTTCATTACACAAAGGCTCCGATGGGAAGTCAACGGCGGAAAGAACAGGTTTTCGCTCTTTCCGCCGATTTATATCATGATTCCTGTATGGGGCGAATGTGGGTCAAAAATCGGAAACGTCCGGAATGTTTCGGAATCACATTTTTATGTCGCTCTGCTCGTTTCCTTCACCGCCGAACAGGCGGATCAGCCTTTTGGCCGCTTCGGCGGTGTCTTCGGGACCGGCGAAGGTGGAAAAGCGGAAGAAGCCCTCGCCGCAGCGGCCGAAGCCCTCGCCGGGGGTGCCGACCACCTGGATCTCATTCAGAAGGTAAGAAAAGAACGTCCAGCTGTCCATGCCGCCCGGGCATTTCAGCCAGATATACGGCGCGTTGTTGCCGCCGGTGTACCAGACGCCGCAGGCGTCCAGCGCTTGGGTCAGCGTCCGGGCGTTGCGCTTATAAAGGGCGATCTGTTCTTTGATCTGTTGCTGCCCCTCCGGCGTGAAGACCGCCGCGCCGCCCTTTTGCAGCAGATAAGAGACGCCGTTTGTCTTGGTGGTACGGTTGCGGGTCCACATGGCGTTCAGCGACATGCCCTGCCGGGTGAGGGCCTTGGGGATCACGGTGTAGCCGAGGCGCGTTCCGGTGAAGCCCGCCGTTTTGGACAGAGAGCAGATCTCAACGGCGCAGGTGGTGGCACCGTCCAGTTCAAAAATGCTGTGGGGCAGGGCGGGGTCCTCGATATAGGCCTCATAGGCGGCGTCGAACAGAATGACCGAACCCGTTTTGTTGGCGTAATTCACCCACGATTGCAGCGCTTCTCTGCCGAACACCGCGCCGGTGGGGTTGTTGGGGGAGCACAGATAGATAATCCCCGCTTCATTCGTCTCCGGCGGCGAAGGCAGGAAGCCGTTTTCGGCGGAAGCCGGAACGTGAAGGATCCTTCTGCCCGCGATGACGCTGGCGTCCAGATAGGCCGGATAGGCGGGCTCCAATACCATGGCCGGGGTTTCCGGTGAGAACAGATCCAGAATATCTCCCAGCTCGTCGCTGGCGCCGGAGGAAACGAAGACCTCCTCCGGGGAGAGTGAAACGCCCCGGGCGGCGTAGTGGGCGGCGACGGCTTCCCGGAAAAAGGGCGCGCCGCATTCCGGCTGGTAGCCGTGAAAGCTCTCCGGGTAAGCCTGCTCCTCCACCGCCCCGTGCAGCGCTTCGATCACCGCGGGGCACAGGGGCTGGGATACGTCCCCGATGCCCATGCGGTAGAGCCTCTGCCCGGGATGGGTCTCCAGATAGGCCTGCGTCTTTTTGGCGATGCCCGCAAAGAGATAGGCGTCTTTCAGTTCCGCGTAGTGTGTGTTCAGCCGTATCATATCGTTTCCCCCTCATAGACGGTTTCGGCAGGGCCGGTCATGGTGACTTCGCCCGCCTCCGAAACCGTGATTTCCAGCGTGCCGCCGTCCAGCTGTACCGTTACCGGCTGACCGGCGCGGCAATATCCGTTCTTTACCGCCGCCGCCACGCTGGCGCAGGAGCCCGTGCCGCAGGCCATGGTCACGCCGCTGCCCCGTTCCCATACCCGCATCCGCAGATGCGTTCCGGAGAGGACCTGCACGAACTCCACGTTCACCCCGCCGGGGAAATCCGGGTGGCGTTCAACGGCCGGTCCCAGCGTTTCCAGCGGGATGGCGTCGACCGCCTCCGTAAAGATGACGGCGTGGGGATTGCCCACGGAAACCGGCGTATAGGTATAGGGTCTGCCGTTGACGGAAAGGGTTCGCTCCGGCTGCGCCGCAGCTTTGCCCATGTTCACGGTGACGCTTTTCACCGTCCCGCCTGCGACGTGCAATTGCAGAAACTTCACGCCGGACAGCGTCTCGATCTTCAGGAAGGTTTTATCCGTATAGCCCTTGTCGTAGACGTATTTGCCCACGCAGCGCACGCCGTTGCCGCACATCATGGCTTCGCTTCCGTCCGCATTGAAAATGCGCATTTTGAAATCGGCCGCGGCGGAGGGGGAAATATAGATCATGCCGTCGCTTCCCGCGCCGAAATGCCTGTCGGAAAGCCTCTGCGACAGCGCCGCGATATCCTCCGGCGCCTCACCGTAAACGTATAAATAATCATTGCCGAGACCGTGCATTTTGGTGAAGTGCATTGTCGCTCCCTCCTGTTTCTCTTAATGATAAAGATCATTATGAATGTACAGCAGCATCTTATCCATGCCGTAGCGCGGCACCTCAGTGCCGCTGTTAACGTAAACAACTATCACAGCACGGCGCATTGCGCCGTCGGAATCGTTTCCCATAGTATCACTGTTGAA
>CADAMO010000125.1:4447-13125 GCA_902788995.1 Oscillospiraceae bacterium | reverse complement strand
TCATGAGCGGCACTGAGGTGCCGCGCTACCGAAAATCACATAACCGCACACTTATTTGAATCCCAATCCCACAATTATCCGTGATGATCCAAAAAATTTCCTGCGCCCTGCCTGTCGGCGGGAGGACGCGGCGGGGGAAATATATATTTCCCCCCGCCGCCTCCCCCGCCGAGGGGAGCTACGGAAGCAGAACCCCCGGGGAACGGACCGTCGCCCCGGGCGTATTTTTTTCTCAGCTCAGTAGCACGCAGCCTCAGCTGCGTCTTTTTGCGCCAATGTTGCATCCCGCAGCGCGGGGACGCAGTTTCGTACCGACGTTCGTTTGATAACGCAGTTGAGGTTGCGTGCTACGGTGGTTTTCTGCGACGCAGCTGAGGCTGCGTGCTACGGTGGTTTTTCTGCGACGCAGCTGAGGCTGCGTGCTACGCTTTTTTTGCAACGCGCCAGAGGCTGTGTCGTTGAGGGGCGGCGGCGCAAACGAAAAAAACGGCGGCGGGCGAAAAAATTTTCCGTTTTAAGCAGCAAACAGGACGCAAAAAATTTCAGAATGTGCTATGATATTTCCGCAAAACGGCTTTACACCGGCCGCAAAATTAGCTATAATAAAATTTAAATTCCACGTACAGAATAAATGATAACGGGTGATCGCATGATAAGCCTTGCTTCTTATATGCCCGCGCGGATCGTCTGCGGGAAGAACTGCGTCCGGGAGAACGCCTCGCTGCTGGCCTCTCTCGGCAACAAATGCCTGATCGTCACCGGCGGCTCCGGCGCCGAAAAGAGCGGCGCGCTGGCGGATTGCAGGGCCGCACTGGAAAGCGTCGGCGTCGCTTACGAGCGTTACGGCAAAATCGAACCCAACCCCACGGCGGAAAGCTGCCTGGAGGCGGGGGCGCTGGCGCGGGAGACCGGCGCGGATTTCATTATCGGCGTCGGCGGCGGTTCCGCCCAGGACGCGGCCAAGGCCGTGGCCATCTTCGCCGCCAATCCGTCCATGACAGTGGCGGAGATCTACACCCGGACCATCCCGGCGAAGCGGCTGCCGGTGGCGCTGATCGGCACCACCGCCGGAACGGGCAGCGAGGTCACCGGCGTCAGCGTGCTGACAGGCGGCGCGACCGGGCGCAAAAAGAGCATCTCCGGCGCGGACTGCTACGCGGCCGTTTCCTTCTGCGACTACCGCTACACCCTGTCCGTGCCCTTCGATACCACCGTTTCCACCGCGCTGGACGCCTACTGCCACGCGGTCGAGGCGTATCTGGCCTCCTCCTGCAACGATCTGGTGGCGCTGTACGCCCTGAAGGCGGTGGGGCTGCTGTGCGGCTTCGTGGGCGCGCCGGAGGAAACCGCCCTGACGGAGGAAACGCGCGAGGCGCTTTATATCGGCTCCCTCTACGCCGGTCTTGCCATCAACGTGGCCGGAACGGATTTCCCCCACACGGTGGGCTATTACCTGACGGAAAATTACGGCGTGCCCCACGGCAAGGCCTGCGCCGTGTTCATGCCCGTGCTGATCGAACGGGCAAAAAAATATTGCCCCGAAAAACTCGGAGCAATCGAGGAGATCACCGGGTGCGAGGCCACGGAATTCGCCATGAAAATCAAGCGGGCCGCCGCGGTGGACGTTGCCATCGGCAGGGAAGAGGCCGAGACCGTGGCGCAGCGCTGGAGCGCCGGAGTAAAGAATTTCGACCGCAGCCCGGGCGGGTTTACCGTGTCGGATGCGGCGAGCGCCCTTGTAGCAATTAGCAATTAGCAATTAGCAATGTGCAATTGTAAATTAGCAATTAGCAATGTGCAATTAGCAATGGCGGAAAGGCTGCGCCCTTACCCGATTTTAGCGGCGAGCCAATCATGATATTTTTAAATGCCGGCCGCAGGCCCCGACATTGCACATTGCTCATTGCACATTGCTCATTTGGACGGCGCAAGGCGCCGTGCTACTGCCTGTTCCTCGCCGCGACGATATTGCGGAACAGGGCGATCTGGTTGCCGGAGATGAACCGGTCGATATGCATGCTGCCGAAGAACCATTTGGAGTATTTGACCTGCTGGCTCAGCTCGTCAAAGTAGGCCCCCAGGGACGTGACCCGCAGCGACTTGTTGTCGGACAGCAGCAGGAAATCCCGCGTTTTGGCGGGGGGCTCGTGGGTGACGATGTAATCGCATTTATAGCCGCTCTTTTCCATGGCGGCGATGCCGCTGAGCAGCTCCTGGCTGGTGGGGATCTCCCGGTGGAGGGAGATATCGTCGTTTTCGTCCAGCTCCATCTCCGGGTCCTCGCCGCCGCCCATGGTGAAGACGGTCTTGCCCTCGATGGTGAACAGCTGGCCCCGCATCAGGTGGTAGATGTTCTCCGCGATCTTGTGGGCCTGGCCGCCGTTCCACGTGACCACGGGATAGGCGTTCAGCAGATCGAAATTCTCATGGGTGCCGTCCACAAAGCAAAAGGTATATTTCCGCCGCGCCAGCTGGCGCAGCAGCTTTTGTTCCTTCTTCGTGTTGTCCCATATAAAGCCGAAATCCCCGCAGATGATCAGCGTGTCGCCGCTTTTGAGCATGCTGAGGGCGTTTTTGCTGACCCGCTCCGCGTCCCCGTGGATATCACCCGTAAAATAGAGCATAGCTGCCTCCCGGATCGTTTTTTCAATTAGCAATTAGCAATTAGCAATGGGCAATGGCGGAAGGGCTGCGCCCTTACCCGATTGGATCGGCGAGCCGATGTTCAAAGAATAAAATGCCGGCCGCAGGCCCCGACGTTGCACATTGCACATTGCTCATTGCACATTGCTCATTTGGACGGCGCAATGCGCCGTGCTACCATTATCATACATCAACAAGACGGTGTTTGTCTATGAAAAAATTATTTATTTTTTTGCTGGCGCTTTGCCTGACGGTCGCGGGGCTGACGGTTCCCGCTTCTGCCGAGTTCAACTCCTCTTTGGAGGTGGACGCCAATATCGCCTATCTCATCAGCCTTGACAAGGATAATACCATTATCTACGACAAAAATTCCGAGGCGCGTTACGCCCCCGCTGCGCTGGTGAAGATCGTGACCGGTATCGTCGTCATCGAGAACTGCGCCGATCTGGACGCCGTCGTCACGGCGGAGTACGATTCCATCAACGCCGTGGTGGGCACGGGCAGCAGCACGCTGGGCATCAACACCGGCGAAGAGCTCTCCGTGCGGGACCTGCTGCTCTGTTCGCTGGTCTATAACGCGGCGGACGCCACCAACATTCTGGTCCACTACGTCTGCGACACCACGGAGGAGTTCGTGGGGAAGATGAACGACCTGGCCGAGCGGCTCGGCTGCGTCAACACCCATTTCACCGACCCCATCGGCTTTGACAACGACGACCAGTACACCACCGCCCGGGAGATCGCCGCCCTCTACTATTACTGCATCGGCAACAGCGCCTTCAACGAGATCGTCTCCACCGACTATTTCGAGATCCCCCCCACCAACAAGAGCGGCTATACCCGTTACCTCAAGACCACCAACGGCCTGATGAATTCCAACATCGGGGATTACTACTATAAGTACGTCAAATCCGGCAAATCCGGCGTGGCGGGGAAGGACGGCTGCAACTCCGTCTCCGTCGCCTCCAAGGACGGCTACAACTACCTGTGCGTGATCATGGATTCCCGCTATGCGGATTATGACGACGACAAGGTGGATGAGAACATGGCCTTCGTCAGCGCCAAAAAGCTGTACGACTGGACCTTTGAAAACATCAAGCTGCGCATCGTCGCCAGCCCCTCCACCTACGTGACGGAGATCCCGGTGAAGCTGTCCAATGAATACGACTACGTCAGCCTCGTCCCGGCGGAGGAGATCAGCGCGCTGGTGCCCTCCGGCGTCAACGCGGAAAGCCTGCTGATCGAGCCCCTGCCCGGGCAGATGCCGGAATTCGTGAAGGCCCCGATAAAAAAGGGCGATATCATCGGCCGGGCGGCCGTGAAATACGCCGGCGAGACCGTGGCGGAGGTGGATCTGGCCGCCGCCTTCGACGTGCGCGGCAGCCTGCTGAAGGGGATCGGCGACCTGCTGCTGCGGGTCCTGAAAAGCACTGCCTTCCGCATCATCTTTGTCATCGCCCTGGCGCTGGCCGTGTTCTTCGGGCTGATGATGTTCCGTAACGGCCGGTTTGACCGGAAAAAGGGAACGGTCCGGCCCGCGGGCGGCAGGGCTGCTCGCCCGCAGCAGAACGCCCGGAAGCAGCGCCCCGTGCGGAAAAAGCGCACCGGCGGCAGCCCCGGGGCAAGGAAACGATGACGCGGCGATTTAAACAAATTCAGCTTTTTCAATTGGACAAAGGGGGATTTGGCGAGCAAATTCGGAATGCGGAATTCGGAATGCGAAGTTATTGCGAACCTCCGATTGCGTGCAATTTGTAACGTCCGGATTTGATTGTCCCGTTAATTCTTTAAGACATCCAATTACAATTAAATCGCGTCAGCGATTTCCGAAATTCCGCATTCCGCATTCCGCATTAAATCAGCTCGCCAACCCCCCAATCTGTGTAAAAACATCAAGTAGAAACGTTGAGAAACAAATCAATCGTATATCAAAAAGGAGAGAAAATAAATGAACGACAAAACGAAATACGGCGTGTTGATCGGCCTTGCCGCCGCGGCGGCTTCGCTGCCCGTGCGGGCCGCGCTTTTCCGCCCCGCGAAGATCGAAAGCAAGCCCCTGCCAGACGAGAAGGTGGATCTGGACCGCTACCGGAAGAACCTGTCCGACGCCATCCGCATCAAAACCATCGCCTCCGATAACCCGGAGACCATGGACTGGGCTCCCTTCGACGCCTTCCACGACTTTCTGCGGGAGCGCTATCCGCTGCTCCACGAAAAGCTGGAGCTGCATGTGATCGCCGGGGGCAGCCACCTGTACCGCTGGAAGGGGAGCGACCCCTCCCTCGACCCCATCGCCCTGCTGGCCCATCAGGACGTGGTGCCCGTGGCCAAGGGCACGGAGGGCGACTGGACCCACCCCGCCTTTGACGGCGTGGACGACGGCGAATTCATCTGGGGCCGCGGGGCGCTGGATATGAAAAACCACCTGATCGCCGTGATGGAGGCCGTGGAGGCGCTGCTGGCGGAGGGCTTTGCTCCGGAGCGGGACGTGTATCTCTGCCTCGGCCACAACGAGGAGGTCATGAGCTCCGAGCACTCCGGCGCCGTCGCCATGTGCAACTGGTTCAAGGAGCAGGGGATCCATCTGGACTGCATCATCGACGAGGGCGGCGCGATCCTGCCGGTGGAGATCGGCGGCGTGATCCACAAGAACCTGGCGGGCATCGGCGTGGCGGAAAAGGGCTACGCCGACTATGAGGTGGCGGTCACCGCCAAGGGCGGCCACTCCTCCCAGTCTCCCAACCACACCGCCATCGGCAAGCTGGCGGACGTGGTGAAGGATATCGAGAACCACCAGTTCAAGGCGGAGCTTTCCCCCATGATGATGGAGCTGTTCGATAAGATCGGCCGCAACTGCACCTTCCCGGTGCGCATGGTCACCTGCAACCTGAAGCTCCTCAAGCCCCTCATCACCAAGGTGATGACCTACATCCCCCCGGCGGCCAGCATGATCCGCACCACCACGGGCGTGACCATGGCCAGCGGCAGCCCCGCCCCCAACGTGCTGCCCCAGCGGGCCACCGTCAACGTCAACTTCCGCATCTTCCCGGGGCAGACCGTGGAAGACGTGGAAAAGCACCTGAAAAAGGTCATCCGCAACAAAAAAGCCGAGATCAGCCTGCGGCCCGGCTGGAAGAACCCGTCGAAGATCTCTCCCACGGATTCCCGCTGCTTCCATATCATCGAGGAGATCTGCACCGGCATGAACGCGGACAACATCGTGGCCCCGTACCTTGTCATGGGCGGCACGGACGCCTGCCACTATGAGCCGGTGTGCGAGAACATCTACCGCTATTCGCCCTTCCTCGTCAGCACCTCGCTCCTGCTGACCACCCACGGCACCAACGAGCGCATCCCCGTGGCCGTGATGGCCGACGGCGTGGCGTTCTTCAAGCGGTATATCCGCAAGGTCTCGGAAAAGTGAGCAGGTAACACGGTGTATCACGCCGTCTGGCGGCAGAGCAATGATTCACTTTCCGATTATGATGAAACCTTGGTTTTTTCAACAAAAAAATATACGCGGGATATGAAGGCAACCGTCTGACGGCGCAATGCGCCGTGCTACCGGGCAGCCCCACGGCACCAACGAGCGCATCCCCGTGGCCGTGATGGCGGACGGCGTGGCCTTCTTCAAGCGGTATATCCGCAAGGTCTCCGAGAAATAGTATTTTTAATCAATTCGCACAAAAAAGACGCCGCACAGTTGGCGTCTTTTTACTAATTTCGTAAAAGGTCTTGCATTCATTTTTGCGTCCATGTATAATAAAATCAACAAAAACTAACCAAAAGAGAGGGAGTTTTACTTATGGGACTTATTAAAGCCGGTCTCGGCGCCGTGGGCGGCGTTCTGGCCGATCAGTGGAAAGAATTCTTCTATTGCGAAGCGCTTCCGAAGGAAGTGCTGGTGACCAAGGGAATCAAACGCACGGGCAACCGTTCCTCCAACACCAAGGGCTCCGACAACATCATCTCCAACGGTTCCGGCATCGCCGTGGCGGACGGCCAGTGCATGATGATCGTGGAGCAGGGCAAAGTGGTGGAAGTCTGCGCCGAGCCCGGCGAATTCACTTACGACACCTCCACCGAACCCAGCATCTTTACCGGCAATCTCGGGGATTCCATCCGCGAGACCTTCAAGCAGATCGGCCGCAGGTTCACCTACGGCGGCGACACCGGCAAAGATCAGCGCGTCTATTATTTCAACACCAAAGAGCTGATCGACAACCTCTTCGGCACACCCAATCCCATCCCCTTCAGCATCAGCGATTCCAAAACGGGCTTCATGCTGGAAACCCGCGTCAAGTGCTCCGGCACCTATTCCTATAAGATCGCGGATCCGCTCCGCTTCTACACCAACGTCTGCTCCAACGTGGCGGATGAATACCGCCGCGAGGAGCTGGACCATCAGCTCAAGAGCGAGTTCATCAGCGCGCTGATGCCCTCCTTCGGCAAGCTGGCCGGCATGGGCGTGCTGCCCAGCCAGCTGATCACCCACACCACCGAGCTGGAGGACGCCCTCAACGAGACGCTCTCCAAGAAGTGGAACGAGCTGCGCGGCCTGAAGGTCGTCACCGTGGCCTTCACCAGCGTGGATATCCCGGATGAGGACCGCCAGAGACTGCAGGAGTATCAGAACGATATCATGTACAACAACGGCGCGGCGGCCCGCGGCGGCATGGTCAGAGGCATGAAGCAGGGCATGATGGACGCCGCCAAGAACCCCAACGGCGCCATGGCCGGCATCTTCGGCATGAACGGCATGATGAACACCGGTATGAATATGATGGGCGCCATGGGCGGCATGGGCGGCTTCAACGAGCAGCCCTATCAGGCTCCGGCGGCTCCCGCCCCGGCAGCCCCCGCCGCCGACAGCTGGAAGTGCGCCTGCGGAACGACCGTCACCGGCAATTTCTGCCCCCAGTGCGGCGCCAAGAAGCCTGCTCCCGCCCCGGCGCAGCCCGCCGACGGCTGGAAGTGCCCCCAGTGCGGCACCGTGGCCACCGGTAAATTCTGCCCCGAGTGCGGCGCGCCCAAGCCCGCCGACGAGGGCTGGAAATGCGCCTGCGGCGCGGTGAACAAGGGCAAGTTCTGCCCCCAGTGCGGCGCGAAAAAGCCGGAGGGCGCACCGCTGTATAAGTGCGACAAGTGCGGCTGGGAGCCGGAGGACCCCCACCATCCGCCCAAGTTCTGCCCCCAGTGCGGCGATCCCTTCAACGAGGGCGACATTCAGTAATATACCCCTTCCACCGTTCTGAAAGGAGCGTATTCTCATGGCATTGTTTGAAAAGAAATTCTGTGATTTCTGCGGCGAGAAGATCGGTCTGCTGGGCAACCGGAAGCTGGAGGACGGCAATATGTGCAAGGATTGCGCCTCCGCCATTTCCCCGTGGCTGACCGACCGCAGAAGAACGACCGTGGCCGAGATGAAAGAGCATCTGGCGTCCCGCGAGGCCAACAAGGCGAAGATCCAGGCCTTCCGCCCCACGGAGACCTACGGCAACACCACCAAGGTCTATATCGACCGGGCCGGCGGCAATTTCGTCGTCACCCGTTCAAGTAACTATATCGCCTCCAACGCCGACGTGATCCCGCTTTCCGAGGTCTCCGGCGTGGAGATCAATATCGACGAGGATAAGGAGGAGATCTTCCGGGAGGTCAACGGCCAGAAGGAGAGCTTCAACCCCAAGAAATACAAGTATGAGTATTCCTTTGAGGTCAAAATCCTCGTGTCGGACAGATGGTTCAGCGAGATCAAGTTCACCCTGTCGGATCAGAAGGCCAACAGCCGCAATGATGAAAAGTATCACCGCTATGAGCAGCAGGCCTACGAGATCAAATACGCGCTGACCGGCTTGAGCGGGGCGGCGCAGAACGGCTTCCGGCAGGGTTACCCCCAGCAGGGCGGCTTCCCGCAGGGGATGAACCAGCAGGGCTTCCCCCAGCAGGGCGGCTTTCAGCAGGGGATGAACCAGCAGGGCTATGCCCAGCAGAACGGCTTCCAGCAGGGGATGAACCAGCAGGGCTACCCGCAGCAG
>CADAMO010000125.1:0-4428 GCA_902788995.1 Oscillospiraceae bacterium | reverse complement strand
GAACCAGCAGGGCTACCCGCAGCAGGGCGGCTTCCCGCAGGGAATGAACCAGCAGGGCTACCCCCAGCAGGGCGGCTTCCAGCAGGGAATGAACCAGCAGGGCTACCCGCAGCAGAACGGTTTCCAGCAGGGAATGAACCAGCAGGGTTACCCCCAGCAGAACGGCTTCCAGCAGGGAATGAACCAGCAGGGGTACCCGCAGCAGGGCGGCTTTGCGGCCGGGGCTGCCGTGATGGGCGGCGCCGTTGCGGGCGCTGCGGCCGGTGCGTGGGTATGTCCCGCCTGCGGTACGAATAATACCGCCAACTTCTGCGCCGGATGCGGTTCCCCCAGACCCCAGCAGGCCGCTTCCCAGCGGATGATCCGCTGCGACAAGTGCGGCTGGACGGCGACCGATCCGAACAACATCCCGAAGTTCTGCCCGAATTGCGGCGATCCCATCAATATGAACGACGTGATCGGATAACCTTCCCGAATCTGCGACAGGCAGCCGAGCGATGCTTTGCGCTGCCTGTTTTTTCAAAAAAGGAGTGACGGCTTATGCCCGCTATGAATCAATACAAGTGCCCGTGCTGCGGCGGCGCCATCGCCTTCGACAGCACGCTGCAAAAGATGAAATGCCCCTACTGCGACACCGAGTTCGAGATGCAGACGCTGCTCTCCTACGACGAGGCGCTGCAGCAGGACGCCCCGGACGAGATCCATTGGGACGAAAATCCCGGCGCCCAGTGGCAGCCGGGGGAGACCGAGGGGATGCGCGTCTACGTGTGCAACTCCTGCGGCGGCGAGATCGTGTGCGACGAGAACACGGCGGCCTCCAAATGCCCCTACTGCGACAACCCCGTGGTGATGACGGGGCAGTTCCAGGGGGCGCTGAAACCCGATTTCGTGATCCCCTTCAAGCTGGATAAGAACGCGGCCAAGGCGGGTCTGCGGCAGCATTTCAAGGGTAAGACGCTGCTGCCCAGGGCCTTCAGCAATGAAAACCACATCGACGAGGTGAAGGGCGTTTACGTGCCCTTCTGGCTGTTTGACGCGGACGTCAACGCCAGCATCCGCTACCGCGCTACCCGCACCCGCCACTGGAGCGACCGGAACTACAACTACACCGAGACCAGCCATTTCATGGTGACCCGCGGCGGACAGGTGTCCTTTGACCGCATCCCGGTGGACGGCTCCACCAAGATCGCCAACGACCTGACGGAATCCGTTGAGCCCTTCAACTTTGCGGAGGCCGTGAACTTCCAGACCGCCTATCTGGCAGGGTATCTCGCCGATAAATACGACGTGACCGCCGATCAGAGCGTGGCCCGCGCCAACGAGCGGGTCAAGACCAGCGCGGAGCAGGAATTCGCCAAGACGGTGATGGGATATGAGACCGTGGTGCCGGAGAATTCCAACATTCAGGTGTTCAACGGCAAGGCGAAATACGCCCTCTATCCCATCTGGCTGCTTAACACCACGTGGCAGGGCAAAAAATATACCTTCGCCATGAACGGGCAGACGGGCAAATTCGTCGGCGACCTGCCGGTGGACAAGGGCAAGCTCAACAAGATCCGGCTGCTGGTGGGCCTCGGCGTCGCCGCGGCGGCGTTTGCGGTCCAGTATCTGCTTTGGCTGCTGTAAGGAGGTGCGCGAAAATGAAACATCGTATTCTGGCGGTATTGACCGCCGCCGTTTTGCTGCTGCTGTTCTGCGCGCCGGTATTCGGCTTTGCCTCCGACGTCGCCTCTGACGAAGAGAACGTATTGCTGGCTGCCCCCGCCGACGAAGACACGCTTCTGATCGCCCCTGCGGGAGGCGCCTCCCGGCTGGTGGATAACGCCGACCTGCTGACGGAGGAAGAAGAGAATTTGCTGCTCGCGCGGCTGGATGAGGTCAGCCAGCGTCAGCAGTTCGACGTGGTGATCGTGACGGCCTCCTCCATTGACGGAAAAAGCCCCATGGCCTACGCGGACGACTTCTTTGATTATAACGGCTACGGCGTCGGCGTCGACAGAAGCGGCGCGCTGCTGCTGCTGAGCATGGCGGACCGCGACTGGTGGATCAGCACCAGGGGCTACGGGATCACCGCTCTGACGGATTTCGGTATCGAAAAGATCGGCGAGGATATGATCGCCGACGGCCTGTCCGACGGGGCTTACTATGACGCGTTCGTCACCTTTATCAGGGATTGCGACAGCTATGTGACCGCCGCTAAAAACGGCGAGCCCATTGACGTGGGCACCTATAAAGCGCCATTTGCTTTCGTCAAAGCCATCGGCATTTCCGCCGTCATCGGCCTTGTCGTCGCGATGATCGTCGGCAGTTCCCTCAAGGGAAAGATGAAAACGGTCAGAGCGGCCAGCGCCGCCGCGGCCTATACCCGTCCCGGCAGCTTCTTCCTGCGGGAGCAGAACGACGTGTTCCTTTACAACAACGTGACGAGAACCGCCAAGCCCCAGGAGAGCCGTTCCGGCGGCGGCAGCAGCACCCATACCTCCTCTTCCGGCGCCAGCCACGGCGGCGGAGGCGGAAAGTTCTGATTTGCTTCCGGCGTACAGAACCGGGCGGCCCGTCCGCCCGGTTTTTTGCGTGCGGAAAGGCTGCGGAAAAAGGGGATTTGTCGAGCCGTTGGCTCAAGTCGTAAGTCGTAAGTCGTGAGTCGTAAGCAGCCCTTCGGGCGTTCCTGTATTACGTTGAAAATCAACGGATTCCCATTCTTACAAAACAACTTTTTCTTACGACTTACGACTCTCGACTTACGACTGTTTAGCGAGCCATCCGCTCGCTAAACTCCAATTTGTCCGCAAAAATCACAATTAACGGTTGAATTGTCCGGTAAAATCTGTTATGATGAATATAATTATGATGATAATGAAACGGAGAATTGGATTATGGCATTGAAAGTCGGCATTATCGGCTGCGGCGGCATCAGCAACAGCCACATGAGCGGTTACAAGGCGCTGGGCGACGCGGTGGAGGTCGTGGCCTGCTGCGACATCAACTTTGAAAAGGCGCAGGAGTACGCCGCCCGGTACGGCATCCCGCACTGCTATCCCGATTGCTATTCCATGCTGAAGGAATTTCAGCCGGATCTGGTCAGCGTCTGCACCTGGAACAGCGCCCACGCGGAGTGTACCATCGCCGCGCTCAACGCCGGCTGTAACGTGCTGTGCGAAAAGCCCATGGCTATGAACGCCAAAGAGGCCGTGGCCATGAAAGAGGCCGCCGACAAAAACGGCAAGCTGCTGATGCTGGGCTTCGTCCGCCGTCACGGCAACGACGCGGCGGCCGCCCGCGACTTCGTGGAGAAGGGCTTCCTCGGCGACATCTACTACGCCAAGGCCTCCTACCTGCGCCGCTGCGGGTTCCCCGGCGGCTGGTTCGGCGACAAGTCCCGTTCCGGCGGCGGCCCGCTGATCGACCTGGGCGTCCACGTCATCGACCTTGCCCGCTATATCATGGGCAACCCCAAGCCCGTTACCGTCTTCGGCGCCACCTTCGACAAGATCGGCGCCCGCGACCACATCAAGACCACCGGCTGGGTCTCCGAGACCGCGGTGGACAAACCCATCTTCACCGTGGAGGACCTTGCTACCGCCATGATCCGCTTCGATAACGGCGCGGTGCTCCACGTGGAGGCCAGCTTCAACCTGAACCTCAAGAACCCCACCGGCGATATCAACATCTTCGGCGATAAGGCGGGGCTGTCCCTCGATCCCTTTGAGCTGCACACCGAGTGCAACGACCGCATCGCGGATATCGTGATTCACGGCGATAACGGCTTCGATTTCCACCGGGATTTCGACAGGGAAGTGAAGAACTTCTATGAAGCCGTCTCCGGAAAAGCGCCGTGCCTCGCCACGGCGGAGGACGGCGTGGAGCTGATGCGGATCCTTGACGCGGTGTATGAGTCCGCCGCCACCGGCAGATCCGTGGATATCGTCCGGGAATAATAAGCGACACTTTGCCGTATTATGTCGATTCCACGTCAGATGAACGCGCTTTGTCTGTTGATTTCGTCTGACATTTAATGCTAAAATACCAATATATTTACATAGAAGAGGAGAGAGGGCAGTTGTACTTAGACAAACAGGACAAAAAGACCCTTGACGCCATCCGCCACCAGGTGCACATGACCGGCGAGCTGCTGACGCTCCGTCAGATGCTGGACCGCATGGAGGTCTACGGCGACCGCCCCTGTATGGTGGAAAAAGAAAAAGGCGTTGTGGTGACCCATTCTGTGCGGGATTTCCGTGAGGACGTCTACGCCCTCGGCACCGCTCTGCTGGATATGGGGCTGAAGGGGAAGCACATCGGCATTCTCAGCGAGAACTCTTACCGCTGGGTGGTCACCTTCTTCGCCGTCACCTGCGGCGTTGGCGTGGTGGTGCCCGTAGATAAGGAGCTGAAGGACGAGGATATCAGCTTTTTGTTCACCAAGGC
>CADAMO010000124.1 GCA_902788995.1 Oscillospiraceae bacterium | reverse complement strand
CCAATTTAATCGTGAATTATTTATGCGCCGGATAAACGTCGCAAGACAAGGAAGAAACCGCAAGACAGGCTGTCGCCTGTCGAGGATTTCTGACGCCGTTTTGCGGCGTTTAGACAAGCAGAAATCTTCAAGTATGAATTGGTGGAGCAGTAATAAAGGCGGTGTCCTTTTATGTTTGCCGAACGGCTGAATATCGTCATGACGGCGCTGGGGCTTTCCCCACTGACGCTGGCCAGGGAGATGAATTGCGACCGGTCTAACATCGACCGGCTCTGCAAGGGTACCCGTGTGCCCCGCCGGGAGGGCAAGAGCGCCCGGCGGATCGTGGAGGCGCTGTATTCCTTTGCCGACGACGCTGGACAAACGAGCGTGCTGGTGCAGACGGTTTCCTGTGAGGAAGCGTCCTCGGGGGCGCAGATCCGTGAAGCCCTGATGCGCTGGCTGTTTGCCGGGGAGGCGTCTCCCGTCTCCCTCAACGACAAGACGGAAAAGCAGCAAAGCGCCCGCGTCTTCGGCCAAAAGCTGAACGCCGTGATGGAGCTGCTGGGCCTTTCCAACGCCCGTCTGGGCAATCTCCTGCACTTGGATTCCTCTTATATCAGCCGCTTCCGCAGCGGTAAACGTTTTCCCGCGGCCAATCCCCGCTTGGCGGACAGCCTCTGCGGCGTCCTGCTGGAGCTGGCGGCTGAACAGCACCTGACGCCGTCACTTGCCTCCCTGATGCAGGCGCCGGAAACGGCGCTTTCGCAGGAGGACGCCGCCCTGCGGACGTTCCGGGACTGGCTGTTTGACGTCGCGCCGGAGGATCCCTCCCCGCTGGTGGCGGGTATGCTGGATCAGATCGGCAGCATCTCCGAAATCGGACAATTGCCGCTGACCTTTGAAGAGGCCGCCCCGGTGGAGATCCTCGCCGAAAGCGATGGCGTTTACTTCGGTCAGGCGGGGCTGCGGCGGGCGGTGCTGCGTTTTCTCGGCAGCGTGGTACAGCAAAAACCGGAAACGCTGCTGCTGTATTCCGATCAGAATATGGACTGGATGGTGACGGACCCGTTTTTCCGTGCGCAGTGGAGCACGCTGATGGCGCTGGTCGTGACGGGAGGAACGCGGATCCGCATCATCCACAATGTCGACCGGGACCTCACCGAAATGGCCGCCGCCATCCGAAGCTGGCTGCCGCTCTATCCCTCCGGCATGATCCGCTCCTATTATAATAAAGCCCCGAACCGGGGGCTGTTTTCCGAGACGCTCTTCCTCTGCCCCGGCTTCGCCTCCATTTCCGGCGCCAACGTCCGGGGAACGGAGGCCGCATCCGGGCTCTACCGCTATGATACGGACAAATCCGTGCTGGCGGCGCAGGAGGCCGCCTTCCGCGCCATGCTGGAAAACGCCGGAGAGCTGGCGCACATGGAGCAGGCGGCGGGGACCGGCCGCTTCGGCGAGGAAAGCGTCACGAGCCTGACGGTCCTCGGCAATACGCTCTCCCTTGCCACCATGCCGGAAGAGACGCTCCTCTCCGCGCTGGACCGGGCCGGGGCGGATGAAGATACGCTGGCGCGCCTGCTGTCCCTGCGCCGGGAGCGGGCCGCCGTGCTGGACCGCACGGCACACAGCGGCTTCCTGCACGAGCTGATCCCGCTGCCGTCCCGTGAGGCGCTGCTTAGCGGCGGCGTCCTTATGGATTTACCCGGGCTTTCTGTCGCATATACGCCGGAGGAATTTGCCGCCCATGTGAAAAACGTGCTGGCTCTTTCGGTGGAATTTCCGCAGTACCGCTTCTTCCCGCTGCCGGAGCCCGTTTTCCCGACGCTGCGGGTGTTGATCTCCGAACAGACCGTCTCCGTCGTTCGTCTACGGCCTCCGGCGCTTGCATTTCGCTTATCCCATCCGGAGCTCTGCCGCGCCTTTGTTTCCTTTGCCGACGGCGTCCGGTCGCAGCATAAGCAGGACCGGCTTGCGGTGAAACAGGAGCTGGAACAGTATCTGTAACAGGGTTGTTCTGGTTCAGGTATATGTATCTCTTTGCCCGCCTCTTCGGTCGGCGATCAATAAAAAAAGGAGAATCTCATCATGAAAAAACACATTGCACTGTTCCTTTCCCTTCTGATGGTCCTGGCCCTTGCCGCTTGCGGCAAGACGGACCCGGGCAGCAAAACCGAAACCGACGCGGCGCCCGCCGTTTCGGATCAGACCGCGGACGAATCCACAGCGGAACCCGCCGCGCCGGAGACAATCGACGTGACCGGCCTCAACTGGGTCAAAAGCGAGCTGGACTGCTACGGCTACAGCACCGGCGGCGTGGATTGTTATCTGTCCTTTGACCGCCCCGATAGTTTTCTTTCCCAAGAGAATAACGACGACGGCGAGCAGTATCGCGGCTACTATTATAACCCCGCCAACCCCGACGCCACGCCGAACGAATCCCCCTACGGCATTTACGCCTACTTCATGCAGGGCGGCTACGGCGCAACGAGAGCGTCCTTTGACGAAGATGTGGAGGGCGGTTTGCAGGAGCGGGAGCTCGGCGGACGCACCGTGCTGTTCGGCGAGCTGCCTGCGGATGAAAATACCGGCTCCCACGCCTTCGTGTATTACGTCTCTTATTCGGAGGACGATTGGGCGCGGATCTGGGTCATTCTGACCGATCCCGAAGCGGACGGCGCTTTCCGTCAGACCTTTGAGCAGAGCATGCGCTTCGTAAAAGAATAAAAGCATCCCCGACTCGTTTACATAATAAAAAATCTAAAAAATCACAATTTGTTGTTTTTAAGGAGGAAATCTGTCATGAAGAAAAAAACATTGATCGTTATTTGTCTGCTCGTTCTCAGCCTGCTCCTTGCGTCCTGCGGGGGCGGCGGCAACAAAAAGCCCTCGGTCGAGGAACTGAAGGTCTACCGCGAGCTGTCCTGGGAGGGCACGGAGCTGACCGTAAAGCTGGGCGAAAACAAGACCTCCGGCTGCAATTGGTCAAACGAATTCGGCGACGATTCCATCATCGACTATTCCATCAACCGGAAATTCTCGCTTTCCGACAATGCCGCCATGAAAGGCCTGTCCGCCGGGATCCTGTCCGCAGGCTTTGAGGGAAAGAGCGCCGGCACAACGACCATCACGTTTACGACGCCGGTCGACTGGGACGGCAACGCGCCCGGCTACACCTACGTGGTGACCGTGGAAGTGGCGGCGGACGGCTCCATCGTCAACGCGACGGGTCAGGACGGATAAAAAGCCTTTGAGCCGGTTGCCTGAAGCGCGGGGAGAGAAACGGACGGGCGTTTCCGGTTTCTCTTCTTCGCCCGCGCCCGGCATGCGCAGCAGCCCTGCTGTTGTAAAGCAAAAAAAGGAGAAATAAGGATGGGTAGTTTTTGTGCCAACTGCGGCAATCCCATTGCCGCGGGCGTCAGGTTCTGCAATCATTGCGGCGCTCCGGTCAACACGGCGCCGGTCCCGCATCGCGACGCTCCTGTTGTAACGGGCGTGCCGGTTCCGACGGTGGGCTATTCAACCCGCGTGAACGATCCGGAGATCCTTGCGGCGATGAAGAAAAATAAAAAGGCCTCATGGATCATTTCCGCGCTGCTGATACCGCTTCCGCTTGTGGGGTTCACGGTTTACAGCCTTGTCAGCGATAAAATGGAACCGGGGCAGGGGATCGTCGGCGGCGCAGTCGTTTCGCTGATTTTCCTGCTTTGCGCCGTTATCAGCGCGTTGAAGAAAAAAGCAGTAAAACCCTATGAAGCGGTGGTGACCAACAAGCAGGAAAGGCGGAAAACCCGTCACAATCAGAATGACGTTCAATACTACACGGAATATGTCACCTATGTGCAGACGACCGACGGCAAGAAAAAGAAGATCGTCGAGCGGGAGGGCGGCTTGATCAGCGCCTATCATTATCTCAATATCGGCGACCGGTTCAAATATCACACTACATTCAATATGCCGTATTATGAGCTGTACGACAAAACAAACGCGCCGTATATCCCCTGCGTAAGCTGCGGCGCCAAAAATCCCGTTGCGTCAGACCGCTGCAGAAAGTGCAATATCCCCCTCTTGAAATAACACAACAGGCAATAAAGGGGTTTTGTTATGAGTTGCTCGATCGGAAAGGAGAAAAAAGCCGTGAAACGATTGATCTGTTTGCTGCTGGCCGCCCTGCTGCTGGCGGGCGCCATCCCGTATGCGATCCGCCCCGTGACGGCCAACGCCGCCTCCGTCAAAGCGGGCGACGTGAACCTTGACGGCAAAGTCGGCTCCGACGACGCGCGGCTGGCCCTGCGGGCCTGCGTGAAGCTGGAACGGCTGTCCGCGGAAAAGACCCTCAACGCCGACGCCGACCGGGACGGCAAAATCTCCGCCGCCGACGCGCGGCTGATCCTGCGCAAATCCGTCGGCCTTGAAACGCTTGATTCTCCGCGTGACAGCGACGTCAAAATGAAGGAGCTGACGGGCGATGCGATGAAGCCCTATCAATCCGACGCGTTCCGGCTGGTCAAGCTGATTTCCGCCACCGTGGGCGGCGCGGAGCACACGTATCTTGATAAGCGCTTCGCCGTCTCCTTCGCCACGCCGGACAACTATCCGGAAGAGAAGCTGATCAACTACGTGGGGCTGGTCTACGGCGCGGATAACAAGCCCTTTATTGTGCTGCCGGATGCCACCGCCCGGGCGCAGGGAAAATTCAAGTTCTTTACCACGCATTTCAGCCTGCTCGGCATCGGAGAGCTTACGGAAAACCAGCTGCTGGATACGTGGGCGGAACGCGCCGCCGCGCAGGGCGTGACCCGCCGGATCTCCGAGGAAGAGCTGGTGCCGGGCCTTACCGATATCATCGCGGACGGTCTGAACGTCAACGGTCTGGGTAAGGACCAATACGCCGGCGCCATCGTGCGCAGCATCCTTTCGCTGGATACCAAAGGCGAGATCCTCACCGCCGCGGCGGACGGGGATATGGACGCCCTTCGCGCCAAGCTGGTGAACGCGGCAGGGGAGTACTACCTCGGCAAGCTGTTCCGGGGCGAGGAGGATCCGATTCTCGCCAAGAGTCTGGGTGACAATATGGAGGCTGTGCGGAAAAACGTCAAAAACGGCAGCTTTACCGCCGCCTCCCGGGAGATCGCCGACAACATCCTGAGCAATCTGCTGCCCATGTATAACTACTCCAAAAAAGTGGGGCAGCTCTCGGATAAGCTGGCGGAAATCTGGACGGACGACATGATGAACGAGCAGTATGAGCAGTTCAGACAGCTGATGGAGAAAAGCGGTCGCGTCACGAATGACGAGTGGAACGCGATCTATATCGCCATGCGAGGCGCCGCGCTGCGGCTGAGTGACAAGGGCGTCACCTCCGCCGATCTCCGGGCGAAATTTGAACAGCGCATGAATAACGAGGCGAAGATCAAAAAAGAACACGCGGCGCTGCTGCGGGACGCCGCCCTCTGGCGCAGTCTGGGCCTGATGGACAGCCGCCACTGGAAAAAATCCGACGGCACCTACTACAGCGATATCGAAAGGCTCAACGCGCTGCGTCAGGCGCGGGATATGCTCAAATCCCTGCTGACGGTGAACGGAAAATTCCAGCGTGGCGCGGGCTATCAGACGGATAACGACTTCCTGAAGGCGGCGCTGATCCAATGGATCGAGTGCGGGCCGAACGACAGAGCGTCGTTTTACCGGTGGCTGCGGTCCCAGGGCGTCTTTTTGCCGAAGGATGAACCGACGGAACCCACGACGCCCGGCGGCAGCGATAAAAACCTTGAAACGTATGACACCACTCCGCGAAGTGGAAACTGACGGCTGTTTTCCGGTATCAAGGAAGGATCAATCGGGGCTGCGATTTCAAGTCGGCAAATCCCCATCCTTATCGTTACAGACTGTGAGTGAATCTCTTTTTTATATCTTTAAAAAATCAATTGAATTTCTGAGGTCTTATTCATCAAATATTAACATTTATTAACTTGAATTCCAAATATACTTAACTTATCATTATTTTATATTATGTGAAAGATGGTAACGTTATGGCACTCAGAAGCATTGGATTCATTAAATGGCAAAAGCTTTGCGCGCTGCTGTTGGCGGCGTTGCTGCTGGTTCCCGCCTCCGCGCTGACGGCGCTGGCCGCACAGGAGGAGAGCGGCGATCCCTCTCCGATCATCTACGTCATCGGTCAAACGCCGCTGTACGACGATCCCGCTTCACCCGACCGCAAACAACTGGCCAAGGGCGCCAAGGCGGATATCCTTGACGCGGTCAAGGAGGCGCTGCCCTACGCCGCCAGGGCGGTGATGCTGGGTCAGTGGGACGCCTATGCGGATAAGGCCTACGATCTGCTGATGGAATTCTACGGCGGCTACGGTCTGAACGAAAACGGCGAGGTCGTCAACGGCTCCGGCCCCGACTTCACCTGGAGCGAGGATGCGCTTTCCTCCAATTACCGCTCCGACTGGCCCTACAACTACGCCTTTGAATACGACGCGCGGCTCTCGCCTATGGAGATCGCCGACGACCTGAACGAGTATATCGAGGCTGTCAAGCGGGTCACGGGCAAGGATAAGGTTTCCATCGTCGGCCGCTGCCTCGGCGCTAACGTCATGCTGGCCTATATCCAAAAATACCAGGAGACGCAGAACTACGCAGGGCTTGATACCGCCGTGTTCTATGATTCCTCGCTGCTTGGCGTCGACATGCTGGAGGCCGCCATGAGCGGGACCATCACGGTGGAACCGGATGCGGCGGGCGGATTTGCCGCGGAATATGACCTTGACTTGGGCAACGAAACTCTCAATGAGATCGTCACCCTGACGCTGCAGATGCTGCGCGATACCTATGGCATCGAGATCACCGCCAAGCTGGTGGAACGCATTTATTCCCACGTGCGGGATACCGCCGTGCGCCGTTTCCTGATGAGTACCTACGCCTCCTTCCCCGGTTACTGGAGCATGGTCTATGAACGCTTCGACGAGGCGAAATCGTACATTTTCAGCGGGGAAAAGGACGCGCAGACTTATGCGGTGATGATCGAAAAAATCGACGCCTTCCGCAATCAGGTGCAGCTTCGCTACAAGGAACTGATTGCCGGCATGCAGAATGCCGGCGTGGAGGTGGCCGCCGTGTGCAAATACGGCTTCCGGGGCTATCCCTTCTATGAGAACGCCAAACGGCTGAGCGACGGCTTCACCAGCCTTGAAAAACAGTCCTTCGGCGCGGCCTGCTCCGAATTTGACGGCACGTTGGAGGAAAGCTACGTCGCGGGGCGGGAGGCGGAAGGCTTCGGCGCGTATATCTCTCCCGATAAACAGATCGACGCCTCCGCGGGCCTGCTGCCCGATACCACCTGGTATCTGAAAAACAACACCCACAACGGCTTTTGGGATATCATCTCCCCGCTGCTGCTGGCCATCTGCCGCAACAGGGATTTTACGGTGCGGGACAGCGATACCTGGACGCAGTTCCAGTACGTGACGGACCCTTACCACGTGGTGCCCATGACCGCGGATAACTGCGATCCCAACGGGGATATCACCCATTCCGGCAGCGGCAGTCAGGCGAAGAACCCGCTGGCGGCGGTGTGGAATTTCTTCAAGTATCTGTTCAACCTGTTGAAAACCCTGTTCGGCTCGCTGAAAAAGTGATCCGGAAGCGATCCTTCCCCGGTCACAGCCGACAAACAATTGCATAAGATAAAAGCGGGGGCGTCGTCAATGCGGCGTCCCCGCCCGTTTTTACGGGCAGCATCTTGCAAAGGAGGTGTTACCCATCGAAACGAGAGTCATTGATATCAGCTCTCACCAGAAATCCGTGGACTTCGCCAAAGTCAAGGCCTCCGGCGTCACCGGCGTCGTCATCCGGGCGGGCTATACCGGCTACGGCGCGAAGCATAAAATGTACCGGGACGACTGGTTTGAATCCCATTACAAGTCTGCGACGGAGGCGGGACTGGACGTTGGCGCGTACTATTATTCCTGCGCGCTGTCGGAGGCCTTCGCGGAAAAGGAGGCGAACTATTTCCTGTCCCTGCTGGAAGGGAAGCGGTTCAGCCTGCCGGTCTATATGGACGTGGAGGAGAGCCACGCCACCACCGACATGCCCGCCCTCGGCCGCGATAAACTGACGGCGGTGGTGAAAAAATGGTGCGACACCGTGGAAAACGCCGGGTATTTCACCGGCTTTTACACCATGAAATCCTGGTGCGGAACCTATCTCGATATGGAGGTGCTCTCCCGCTTCACCTTCTGGCTGGCGCACTGGGCGAGCGAAACGGATTATTCCGGCGCCTACGGCATGTGGCAGTATTCCTCCGAGGGTTCCGTTCCCGGCGTCTCCGGCAGCGTGGATCTGGACCGCTGTTACCGGGATTTTCCCGCCATCATCCGGTCGGAAGGGCTCAACGGCTACGGCACGGCCCGCTATACGGTGGAGGCTGCCGGCCTGACAAAATCCCAGTCTGTCCGGGCGGCGGAGGCCCTGCGCTCCGCCGGCTTCACCCCGGTTGTCAAAGAGGAATAAGGATTTGTCGAGGTAATATCGGTAGCGCGGCACCTCAGTGCCGCTATTGGGTAATGTTACTTTTGAAACGGTTTTTTTTAATCGGCCGTTTCCTGTATAGAATAAACGGTTCTTAAACAAACGATTCATTTGAAATGTTGTTTTTGTTAGCAGCGGCACTGAGGTGCCGCGCTACCAGAGATATCGCCAACCCCCAATTTATCGTTCTGTTGCCTTCCCTCCGCAATGATCCGTGACAAACAATCACCCCGCCGGACGTGATCCGACGGGGTGTGTGTCTGGTGCGCCCGGCATGGGCAACGACTTGGCGGTGGAAGTCCGCTACAGACTTGGCAGTAGGAACTGTTAGCCAAAGGCAAGGGTGTCCGTCGTGAGG
>CADAMO010000123.1 GCA_902788995.1 Oscillospiraceae bacterium | reverse complement strand
TTTGCATATTCAAATTATACACCAAAACCCGAGGTTTTCATAGCCCCGGGTTTTGTGTTTTTTTATCGCTTGAGGCTGCCTCTCGTGAGACAGCCCCTTCTTTTTCGATGTTACGCGGCGCGGATTTGCCTTATTTCTTCGGGAAAATCTTTTCAATCCCGCCCATGTAGGGGCGCAGGGCGACGGGGATGTTCACGCTGCCGTCGGCGTTGAGGTTGTTCTCAAGGAACGCGATCAGCATGCGGGGCGGGGCCACCACCGTGTTGTTGAGGGTATGGGCCAGGTACTTCTTGCCATCCTTGCCATTGACGCGGATTTTGAGGCGTCTGGCCTGGGCGTCGCCCAGGTTGGAGCAGCTGCCCACCTCGAAATACTTCTGCTGGCGGGGGCTCCAGGCCTCCACGTCCACGGATTTCACCTTCAGGTCGGCAAGGTCGCCGGAGCAGCATTCCAGCGTGCGCACAGGGATATCCAGCGAGCGGAACAGATCCACCGTGTTCTTCCACAGCTTATCGTACCACATGGCGCTCTCCTCGGGGCGGCAGACCACGATCATCTCCTGCTTTTCAAACTGGTGGATGCGGTACACGCCTCGCTCCTCGATGCCGTGGGCGCCCTTTTCCTTGCGGAAGCAGGGGGAATAGCTGGTGAGGGTATAGGGTAATTTCTCTTCAGGAATAATCTGGTCGATAAATTTGCCGATCATGGAGTGTTCGCTGGTGCCGATCAGGTAGAGGTCCTCCCCTTCGATCTTATACATCATGGCGTCCATCTCGGCAAAGCTCATGACGCCGTTGACCACCTGGCTGCGGATCATGAAGGGCGGCACGCAGTAGGTGAAGCCCCGGTCGATCATGAAATCGCGGGCGTAGGAGATGACGGAGGAATGGATGCGGGCGATATCCCCCATGAGGTAGTAGAAGCCGTTGCCCGCTACCCTGCCGGCGGCGTCAAGGTCGATGCCGTCAAAGGTCTCCATGATATCCGTGTGATAGGGGATCTCAAAATCCGGCACCACGGGCTCGCCGAAGCGCTCTACCTCCACGTTTTCGCTGTCGTCGCGGCCGATGGGCACGGAGGGGTCGATGATCTGCGGGATGGTCATCATGATTTTCGTGATCTTCTCCTGCAGCTCTCTCTCCTTCTCCTCGGCCTCCGCCAGCGCCTGGGCCTGCTCGTTGACGAGGCGTTTCATCTCTTCCGCCTCTTCCTTTTTGCCCTGGCCCATCAGCGCGCCGATCTGCTTGGAGTATTTGTTGCGGTTGGCGCGGTAGTTGTCTGCTGCTAACTTGTTCTTGCGGCTCTCAGCGTCCAGCGCGATCACCTCGTCCACCAGCGGCAGCTTGGCGTCCTGGAACTTTTTGCGGATGTTCTCTTTGACGATTTCGGGGTTTTCTCTTAAAAATTTAATATCGATCATGGTAGGTGCTCCTTCTTAGTTTTATTAACAATAAGCTATGTCGTAGCACGGCGCCTTGCGCCGTTGATTACGAGACTGCAAATTATATGTATAATCAGAACTGCGTTGCAACGGCGCACGGCGCCGTGCTACATTTATTCTTCCCCGAACGCCGCGGCCAGCTTTTTCAGGTCGTCCGCGTCGAAGAATTCGATGGTCAGCTTGCCGCCCTCGCCGGAGTTGATGACGGTGACCTGCCTTGCCAGCACGTCGGAAAGGGCCAGCTCTACCTCGTCGTAGAAGGTGTCTCGCTTGGGCTTGGGCTTAGGGGCGCGGGCGGGCTTGTTCAGCGATTTGACCAGCGCCTCCGTCTGACGGACGGAAAGGCCCTCTTCCAGCACTCTGTTCGCCACCTCGCTGAGCTGTTCCTTGTCGTTCAGCCCCAGCAGCGCCCGGGCGTGACCCGCGGAGAGCTTTCCGTCGGAGACCAGCTTCATCACGTCGTTCGGCAACGCCAGCAGCCGAAGGGAATTGGCGATGGCCGACCGGGATTTGGACAGCTTGTCCGCCGCCTCCTCCTGGGTAAAGTCAAACTCCTCGATCAGCCGCTTGATACCGGCAGCCTCTTCAATGGCGTTCAGGTCCTCCCGCTGTAAATTCTCGATCAGCGCGATGGCCGCCGCCTCGGAATCTGTCAGAGAACGTATGATCACGGGAACCTCGGTGAGACCGGCCCGTCTGGCCGCCCGCCAGCGCCGCTCCCCTGCCACGATCCGGTAAGAACCGTCCGACATGGGGCGCACCAGCAGCGGCTGCAAGACGCCGAATTCCCGGATGGAGTTTTCCAGCTCCGCCAGTGCCTCTTCGTCAAATTTTGTTCTCGGCTGTCCCCTGTCCGGCTCGATCTGCCCGATGGGCAGGCTCACGGAACCGCCTTCTGTCTGCGCGTCGGAGGAATTATCCAGAAACAGGCTGTCGAATCCCCTGCCGAGTCCTCCTTTTTTTGCCGCCAAACCTCTCTCTCCTTTCATTTTACGGGATCGCACGTATAGTTTTTACTCAATCAGATTGATCCCGATCACGTTTATCTAATAATAATCACTAAATCACTATCCGCTAAAACCGGCAAGGCGTCGTGCTGCATTTTGTATTCGGTTCGCAGACGCAGCTGAGGCTGCGTGCTACGGGATGTTCCTCGTCTGACAGCCGCCCCCCCCTATTGCCTATTGCCTATTGCCTATTGCCTACTGCCTAACTCCCCTGCTTCTCCAAAAACTCCTTCGCCAGCTCGCTATACGCAATCGCCCCCTTGGAGGTTCTGTCGTAGTACAGCACCGGCTGGCCGAAGCTTGGGGCCTCTGAGAGTCTTACGTTTCTGGGAATCGTTGTCTTGAATACCTTTTTAGGGAAAAACTTTTTGACTTCCTCTACCACCTGCTGGGTCAGGTTGAGGCGTCCGTCGTACATGGTCAGCAGCACGCCCTCCAGCTCAATATAGGGGTTGTACAGCCGCTTGATCTGCCGTACCGTCGCCATCAGCTGTGAAAGGCCCTCCAGCGCGTAATATTCGCATTGGATCGGCACCAAAAACGTGTCCGCGCAGCTCAGGGCGTTGAGGGTGATGAGCCCCAAGGACGGCGGACAATCCAAAAAAATGTAGTCGTAGTCGTTCCAGATGGGGGCGATGGCCGTTTTCAGCAGCGCCTCCCGGTTCGGGCGGTCGATAATTTCCAATTCCGCCCCCGCCAGGTTCATATTGGAGGCGATCACGTCCACGTTTTTGAATTCCGTTTTGATGATGGCTTCCTTTGCCGTTCTGACGCCTGTCAGCACTTCATAGGAGGAAACCTCCGTTTTTCTTTTATCTATGCCAAAGCCGCTGGTGGAATTTCCCTGCGGGTCAATATCTATCAAAAGAACCTTTTTGTCTTCCGCGCCGATGCACGCCGTCAGATTGACCGCCGTGGTGGTTTTTCCCACGCCGCCCTTCTGGTTGAGGATCGCTACGGTTTTTGCCATACCCGGCTCCCCTTTCTCTTTTCATTAAGAGTTAGTATAACAAAGTTTTCTGTGAAATGCAATGGCATTATTGATTTTTTCAATGTTTCACGTGAAACAATTGATAAAAAAGCAGACAGACGATCCGTTTCCGAACCGTCTGCCTGCTTTTGATGTGGGGTGTGAAAGAGAAAGATATGGGCTATATGATAAAGAGCATTCGCTCTGTTATCCCGTTTTGCTGATCCTGACGTTATATTCGATGTAATCCTCCGTATCGGTTCGCTCCATTTCCGCATGAAGACCAGAGCTGCGCATGGTCTCTACCGCACGCTCCACCGTATTGATAAACACCGTCAGGTCCTTGAAGATCATCACCTTGCTGCCGCCACGGCGACTATCCAGCCGACGCAGGGCCTTCTCCGCGTCCTTCAGACTCAAATCCTCGTCGATGATCCGCTTCAATAGGCTTTCCCGCTGCGTTTCTTCCGCCTTCAGCAGCAAAAGCGCATAGTCTTCCGGCAGGTTGTTCTGTTTCAGACCATTCAGGATTTGTTCCGACAGCGTCAGCAGCTTCAGTTTTTCTGCGAGATATACCGCCGGTTTAGACAGCGCCTGCGACAGAGTTGTAACGGTGAAGGTCTCCCCTTCCAGCAGATCGCGGATACAGATCGCCTCATCCAGATAATGAAGCCTTCGCTGCTGTAAATGGACGATCAAGGGGTACAGGGAAACGATCTGTCCCGTTTCCCCGCCGACGATGATACAGGGGATCTCCGTCATGCCGGCCATGACCGCCGCCCGAAACCGTCTCTCACCCGAGACGATCCGGAAGGTATCCTCCGTCTCAAACCGGACGTTCAAGGGTTCCAGCAGGCCGTTTGTCTGAATGGAATCACACAGTTCTTCCAGCTCCTCCGGTCCGTAGGCTGTCTGTTCCCGAAAAGGATTTGACTTGATCGCTTCTTTCGGCAGCAGTACGATCTCCCCTGCCGACTGGTAATATTGTTTCATCTCCGTCGCGCGCTGTTCAGTGCAATCTAAAAATGGTATTCTGTGCGGGGCTTGTCTCCTGCCCTCTGAACACAGAATACCACAAACACGGCGCAAAATCTGTCACTTGGCGCTGTCTGATTCAATTGTTTTCTCCCGCTTTACAGTGGTTTTTTGGAGATCTGGGCGAAGGGACGGGGATACTTCCCTGCCGTGGCAATTTTTTTTCTGAAAATCAGCACTTCCCTTTCCGATCCGTCCGGAATGGTATATGGCTCGTCTTGTTCCAGCTTCGCGCCCAGATTGGCTGCCGCTCCCACGCCTCTCCGGCGTTCCTCTTCCGACAGAGGCGCTTTCATCGGGGCGAACACGCCACCGGTCCTGACCAGCGGCACACAGAATTCCGACAGCACGTTCAGCTGGGCAACCGCCCGGGCGGTGACAACGTCGAAGGTTTCGCGATAAGCGGGATTCTTTCCCGCATCCTCTGCCCGCATCGTCACGATGTCTGCCGTCAACTCCAACTCTTTCACCAACAGCCGGAGAAATTCCAGTTTTTTATTGACGGAATCAAACAGTGTCACTCTCAGGGTGGGAAACGCCGTCAGCAGCGCCGCCCCGGGGAAACCCGCGCCTGTCCCCACGTCGCACAGTTTCATTCCGTCGCGCAGATCAACAAACTTTGCCAGATACAGGCTGTCCACAAAATGCTTGTTGACGATTTCATCCGGCGCGGTAATGGCGGTCAGGTTTACCTTTTCATTATAATTCACCAACAGCCTGGCGTATGCGTCAAACCGGTCGATCGCAGCGCCGTCCAATGTCAGGCCGAAAGAGGCGCACCTGACGGTCAGCAGTTCCTTTGAAATAAACATACTTCTTACCCTAAATGATTTTTTGCCAGCCATATCAGCAGCACGGAGATATCCGCCGGGCTGACGCCGGAAATACGGGAGGCCTGTCCGATACTGCGGGGACGGATCTTCGACAGTTTTTCCACCGCCTCCGTCCGCAGGTTGATGATCTCATGATAGTCGACGTCTTCCGGCAGAAGCTTTTCCTCCAACCGGTTCATCTCATTGATCTGCGCCTGCTGCCGTTTGATGTAGCCCTCATACTTCAGGTCGATCTCCACCTGCTCAAACACGTCGGCAGGGTAGTCGGGTCGGTTTTTGTCGAAGGGCGTCAGCACCGCATAGTCCAACTGGGGGCGGCGGATCAGATCCGCCAATTTGCAGCCGGTGGTCAGGGGAGATGTTTCACGTGAAACAATCGCCCGGTTCAGTTCCTCACAGGGCGCGAAAAAGGTCGATTCCACCCGCTGCTTTTCCAGTTCGATCAGTTCCAGCTTATGCTGCAATTTTTGATAGGCCTCTTCGCTGACAAGGCCCAGTTCATAGCCGTAGCGCATCAGGCGGATATCCGCGTTGTCCTGCCGCAGCACCAGACGGTACTCGGAACGGGAGGTCATCATGCGGTAGGGTTCGTTGCAGCCCTTGGTCACCAGATCGTCGATCAACGTGCCGATGTAGGAGCTGGACCGGGACAGCACGAAGGGCGGCTTGCTCTGCGCCTTCAACGCGGCGTTGATGCCGGCGATCAGCCCTTGGGCCGCCGCTTCCTCATAGCCGCTGGAACCGTTGAACTGACCGGCGCCGAACAGGCCCTCCCATTCATTGAACTCCAACGTAGGCTTCAGCACCAGCGGGTCCACGCAGTCGTATTCAATGGCGTAGGCGTTGCGCATCACGTGGGCATGCTCCAACCCCTTGATGGTGTGAATGAACCCCTCCTGCACGTCAACGGGAAGGGAAGAGGACAACCCCTGCAAATAAAGCTCTTCCGTCTCCAACCCACAGGGCTCAATGAAGATCTGGTGACGCTCCTTATCGGCAAACCGTACCATCTTGTCCTCAATGCTGGGGCAGTACCGGGGGCCCACGCCCTCGATCTTGCCGCCGAAAAGGGGAGATCTTTCCAGATTATCCATAATAATCCGTTTTGTCTCGTCGTTCGTATAGGTGACGTAGCATTCCAGACGGTTTTTCGGCGGGGTCTCGGTGGAGAAGGAAAAAGGCACCACCCGCTCGTCGCCGTACTGGGGCTCCAGCTCGGTGAAATCCACGCTGCGGCGGTTGACCCGGCTGGGGGTGCCGGTCTTGAAGCGTCGCAGGGGCACGCCGGTCTCCTTCAGCGCGTCGGAAAGGCCAATGGAAGGGAACATGCCGTCCGGCCCGCCGGAAAAGCACTTGTCGCCCACGTAGATCTTTCCGTCAAGGAACGTGCCGGTGGCAAGCACCACGCAGGCGGCGGTGAACACGCAGTCCAGCTTCGTCTTCAGCTCCCATGCGCCGCCGGATTTCCGCAGGCCGACCACCTCGCCCTGGTGCAGGTCCAGCCCCTCCTGCTGTTCCATCACGTGCTTCATGTACTTGCTGTATTCCCGGCGGTCGATCTGCGCCCGGGGGGAGTGGACGGCAGGGCCCTTGCCCAGGTTCAGCATCCGGCATTGCAGGGCGTTGGCGTCCGCCGCCTTGCCCATTTCGCCGCCCAGCGCGTCGATCTCCCGCACCAGATGGCCCTTTGACGTGCCGCCGATGGAGGGGTTGCAGGGCATGTTGCCGATCCAGTCCAAATTGATGGTGAAGCACACCGTGCGGCAGCCAAGGCGGGAAGCGGCCAGCGCCGCCTCGATCCCCGCGTGCCCGGCCCCAATCACCGCCACGTCGTAATGCCCGCAAAAATAATCCATACCGATTGTCCTGTTCTTTCGCATAATGATTCATGAATTATTATAGCAGAAAACGCCCCGGTGTCAAGCAACCGTTTGCGAAGGGTTTTACGTGAAAACACCTCCGTCATGTTGATTTCATCCGAAGGTTGTGGTATAGTTATTTCAGAATACAAAAAGGAGTAACACCATGTCCACCATCGCCGCCATCTCCACCCCCAACGCCGCCGGAGGCATCGGCATCGTGCGCCTGTCCGGCGAAGACGCCATCGCCATCGCGGGGGAGTGCTTCCGCGCCCATTCCGGCAAACCGGCGGAGGAAATGAAGGGGTACACCGCCGCCTACGGGGAGGTCTTCGACAGCGAAGGCCCCATCGACGAGGCGGTGCTGCTGATCTACCGCGCCCCTAAAAGCTACACCGGGGAAAACGTGGCGGAGCTCTGCTGCCACGGCGGGCTGTTCATCATGCAGAAGGTCCTGCGCACAGTGCTGTCTCTTGGGGCCGTTCCGGCCGGGGCGGGGGAGTTCACCCGGCGGGCCTTTCTCAACGGCAAAATGGACCTGGCCCAGGCGGAAAGCGTCATGAACGTCATCGCGGCCCAGGGCAGCGCAGCGCTGAACGCTGCCCGCAGCACCCTGCAGGGGAGCGTGAGCAAAAAAATCGAGGCGGTGGCCGGCTCCCTCGTCACCGCGGCGGCGGGCCTGGCCGCTTGGGCGGACTATCCGGATGAGGACATTCCGGAGGTGGAAAACGGCGCGCTGCTGCAGACCATCGTCGCCGCGAAAGGGGAGCTGGAAGCCCTCATCACGCGGTACGACAACGGCAAGGCCGTCACACAGGGGGTCAATACCGTCATCTGCGGCAAGCCTAACGTGGGCAAATCCACGCTGATGAACCTGCTCTCCGGCTACAGCCGGTCCATCGTCACGTCGGTGGCGGGCACCACCCGGGACGTGGTGGAGGAGACCGTGCGGATGGGGGATATCCTGCTGCGGCTGGCCGATACCGCCGGCCTGCACGAGACCGAGGACGAGGTGGAGCGCATCGGCGTTTCCATCGCCAAGGAACGCATCGAAAACGCGGACCTGGTGCTGGCGGTGTTCGACTCCTCACGCCCCCTGACCGACGAGGATCGTTCTTTATTAGAATTATGTAAAGACAAGCGCTGCGTGGCGGTGGTCAATAAGAGCGACCTGCCCGCCGCCTTTACCACAGCAGAGATCGAGGCAGCCGTCCCCCACACCGTTGTGGTCTCGGCAAAGGACCCGTCCTGCGCTGACGCCCTGCGCGCCGCATTGGAGGCGACGCTGGGCACCGAGGGGCTGGACTTCTCTCAGGAGATGCTGGCAGGGGAGCGGCAGCTGAACTGCGCAAAGAACGCGGTCGCCTGCCTTGAGGAAGCGAAAGCGGCGCTGGAAAGCGGCATGACCGTGGACGCGGTGAACGTCAGCATCGACTGCGCCCTGAACGAGCTTTACGCCCTCACGGGGCAAAAAGCCACGGAAGAGACCGTCAATGAGGTCTTCCGCAAGTTCTGCGTGGGAAAATGATCGTTTTCCGGCGAAAAAATAATGAGCCGCTGCGTCTGCGAATGGGGGTTTGGCGAGTTGATCCGGTAGCGCGCGCTGACGGCGCCGTCCCCCTTTGTCGCGTTGCGACATGGGGCTGTAAAAAAACAGCCTAAAGGGAAAGACCTCCGAGGCCACAAATCGGTTTTCGGAGGTTTTTTGTCAAAAAAGAAGAATAAAATGGTGTTCAGA
>CADAMO010000122.1 GCA_902788995.1 Oscillospiraceae bacterium | reverse complement strand
GTGTACCGAACGGTACGCACGGTGGTGTGAGAGGTCGGCTGCTCAACTAATGGGCAGCCTCCTACTCGATTATTGCCGTGTCCGACTTTACGCAATTATATCGCCGTTTCTCGTGTATTACAGAGGAAGGTTAACGGCTTTTCGAAGAGCCAGACGGGCGTCTTCCGGGGTGATTCTGCCGTCTCCATTGATGTCCGACTGCGTCAGGAACGCTTCGTTGATCATTTCGATGGCAACAGCATGACGCAGGATCAGACGGGCGTCTTCGGCGTCGATCTTGCCGTTGCCGTCTGCGTCGCCGGGAAGCAGGGGACGGGACTCAACCGGGGGCTGCGTTGCTTCGGTGGGAATGAACGTGCTGTATTCCAGCGAGATCCAGCCGGTCTTTCCCTGATAGGTGAGCTTGCCCCAAACGTCGTTGATCTCCGTGATGGTCAGCTTTGTTCCCTTGGGGATCAGTCCGAATGCGGTCGAGGACTTGCTGTGATCGGCGCGGAAGTTCATGACCTCGTTGGTGACGTATTCGCCTATCTGATAGCCCGAAGTCTCGGCAGGAACGACAGGCTCGGTGGTGAGAACCGGACGTTCGCTCTGTTTGGTACTGTAATCCAACGAGATCCAACCGGTCGTTCCGTTGTAGCTGATCTTTCCCCAGATGCCGTAAACCTCTGTTACCGTGACGGAAACGCCCTTTGGAATGATGGAGAAAATGCCGGAAACGATGCTGTGGTCTGCGCGGAAATTCATATTGTCGTTCAGCTGATAGGTGCCGGTTTCATAGACGTTGGTCACCGTCGTAACCCGTCCGGGGATTACGGTGCCGGGATTATTGACCTTGTTGCGGCACTGGAAATTGCCGAATTCACTGATGCACTTTTCGCGGTCGCAGCTTCTGGAAACGTTCTGCGCTTCCGGCGTGCAGAAGTTGGAGTAGGAGATGCTGCCGTTGTTATCGTAGTTCCTCCATTCCGCTTCCGGGTCAAAGACGTAATAGCCGTCGCCCAGCCGGATCAGGTTCCAGTAGTGGGAATTCGTTCCGGCGTACCAGGTGATCGTGCCGTGCATCACGTAACATTCCAGACCGATGGCTCTTGCCATCACCATGAAGGCGTCCGCAAAATGGTTGCAGGAGCCGACTTTTTTTGTGATAAAGCCGTAACCTCCCGCGACGTAGTCGGCGTCCCACGCGCTGTAATAATTACATTCTCTGGCGATGTCTCTTTCCAGCGCGGCGGTCACGGGGGAGCTGCCGTAGGAGGAGCCGTAGATCAGAAAATCATAGGCGATTTTCAGCTTATCGAAGGTGTCTGCGTCTTCCGGAACGTTGGTGGCAAAGAAGTCCGCCACGATCTGATCAAGCGGCGTATATCCCGTCATCATAGGAATCAGCTCCGCGGAGTCGATCAGGCTTTCAACGGAAGAATTGACCGCGGCGGAGGCGGGCAGCACGGCCGCTCCGGCCGCCATTATCAGACACAGAAAAATACAAAGGATTTTCTTCATCGTTTGACTCCTTCTTATTCGAGATTGACAGCTTTGCGGAGAATCAGACGGGCGTCCTCCGGGTCGATGCTGCCGTCGTTGTTGAAGTCTGCGTTCTGCAGATATATCAGATTGATTGATTCAAGACCGATGGAGTGACGAAGGGTCAGCCGGGCGTCTGAAGCGTCCGTTTTCAGATCTCCGTCCACGTCGCCGGGAATGAAGTTGTAGGAAGCGTAAAGCGTTTTCTGGCAATGATCGCACAATGACGCATAAAAACGGGTTCCCGTTGTGGGGTTCTCATAGTACCGGATCTCCCCGTTTGTATGAGCGGTGCGCTCCAAAACGGATTCGCTTCCCGTTTTGCCGCATTTGCCGCAGATCGACTGTGAAAGACCTTCTCTGGAGCAGGTTGCGGCGGTAATCGTCAGATAGGCGTATGTATGTTCGCATTCCGGCGGATAGATGTAATCGATGCTCATCACTTCACCGCAATCCTTGCAGCGCGTGATGCGGCAGCCGCCGCTGACTTCCGCCGCTTTCAGCGTTTCGTCAAATTGATCGCTTGATTCCGGAACATAAGTGCCGGATACGTCCGTCTGTGTCAGAATCTGGCCGGCATGCAGCGTGGGATCGGTGCCGACGCGCACCCATATCTTTTTCTCGCCGTGTCCGCCGGGGAGAAGCTGTTCTTCGTAAACGGTCCCGTTTTCAGAAACGGTCTGTTTTCCGTCGGTCGTGCACCCGGAGGTTATCGCCGTCTGCCAGGAATGTCCGGCATCTCCGACGGAAACGTCCGTGTGCTCCGAGAAAAACAGATTGCCCGTGATGATGGCGGGGTAGTTGATATAACAACGGTTTACGTCAATGTTCTGACCGGCATATCCATTGACGCGACCGGAACTGCCGTACTGCCACATGCTGACCGCGTTGCGGGTGTAACCGCATTTTGACGCATAATGCGCGATCCACAGCGATCTTCCGGCGAATACGGAATCATCCAGCAGGGTTTCCGCAAAGTTTTTGTTGCAGTAGATACCGGGATAATATCCGGCCTGTTTGATCGTCTTGCAGAAAGCGTCGACCACCTTCGTGCAGACGGCTTTGCCTGCGTTGACGTGCTGATAGTCCGTGTGGTCGGACTCCGCGTAATCTTCAATATCGATATAGACGGGCATGTCCAGCTGCGCTTTGCAGGAACGCAGCACATTGATGGTGAGCTGCGCTTCCTCCACCGCTTCCGCTTCCGTTAAGGCGTAACTGAAGAAATAAGCGCCCACGTGAAGTCCTGCCGCTTTTGCGCCGAGATAATGCTGGTAAAAGGCCACGTCGTCGTAGACGTCTTTATAAAGGTATCCACGGCCGCCTGCCCGGATGATAACGCCCTCAACGCCCGCCGCTTTGATTGCCGGCCAGTCAAAGTATTCCACGGCGTTGTGACGGGAGATATCAAGGACAAGCCAATCCACCGAGAGGGAAGACGGGATTTCAGGGTTGACGGAAGGTGAGGGCTCGTCCGGCCCGGAGGGGGAAGTCGTTTCTTCCTCCGCAGGCGCAGCCGTCGTTTCTTCCGCGGGAACGTAGGCAGAACAATACAGCAGCGAGATCCAGCCGTCTTTTCCGCCGAAATTGATCCTGCCCCAGGTGCCGCTGACTTCCGTCACCGTGACGACGGAACCTCTCGGCACAAGGCCGATGATATTGTTCCTCAGTTCGGCGGCGGAGGAGCGGAAATTCAGCGGTTCCTCCGTTTGATACCGTCCCGGAACGTAGGCGCTTGACTGTGCGCCGGCGGCGGAACTGTATTCAAGCGAGAGCCACCCCTCTTTTCCCTGAAACGTGGTGTGTCCCCACACCCCGTTGACGGCGTCTACCAGTACGACGGTCCCGCCCGGGATCAGCCCGATGATTTCCGCCTCTGTGGAAGGGGCGCTGCGGAAATTCATGTTTGAATCCGTCGTATAGATGCCGACGTCATAATGCAAAGCCTGCGGATCGCGCTGCGCGTCGATCGCGGCGACTGCGCTTCCCAGACAACAGAGAAGAAGGGCCGTTGCCGTCAGGAACGAAACAACCCGGATAACCCGTCTGATGATTCGGTTTTGGTTCATGCAAAAAAACCTCCCGAAATGACAAAACAAAAAAGGCGAATTCTATTCCATTATGCCATACATTTGATGATAATTCAATAGGTTTCCACGAAAAACGGTGGAAATCATCGGAAACAGAGAAAATTTTATGACAGTTTTGTAACCATCTTTTTTCATTCTATCGCCTGAAAATTAAATGAAAATAAAAAAAGACAGCAAAACAAGCCGTTTACTGTCTTATTTTTATCATTTATTGAAAAAAGGTGGATTACGGGCTTACAGAAGATCGATTTCTTTCATCAACTCGTCGAAGAGCGCAGCCTCCGGGACCTTGCGCAGAATTTCGCCTTTCCGGAAGATCAGTCCTTCGCCGTTGCCGCCCGCAATGCCGATATCCGCTTCTCTGGCTTCGCCGGGACCGTTGACAACGCACCCCATGACGGCCACCGTAATCTCTTTGTCGCAAGACCGCAGCGCGTTTTCGACCCGCTCTGCGAGACCGATCAGGTCGATCTTCGTCCGTCCGCAGGTGGGGCAGGCGACGATGTTGACGCCTTTTTTTCGCACGCCGACGGCTTTCAGAATATCAAAGCCGGCGTAGACCTCTTTGACGGGCGGCGCCGTCAGCGAGACGCGGATGGTATCGCCGATGCCGTCCATCAGCAGCGAGCCGATCCCGGCTGCGGATTTGATGAGCCCCATGCGCTCGGTGCCGGCTTCCGTCACGCCAAGGTGCAGGGGATAGCCGCACTTTTCACGCATCAGCCGGTAAGCCGCCACCGTGGTGGGGACGTCGGAGGATTTGATCGAAATGACGATGTCGTCAAAGTCGTGTTTTTCCAGCAGGCGGACGTGGTAAAGGGCGCTTTCCACCAGCGCTTCCGGCGTGGGGGCGCCGTATTTTGCCAGGATCTCTTTTTCCACGGAGCCGGAGTTGACGCCGATGCGGATGGGGACGCCCCGCTGACGGCAGGCGTCTGCCACCGCCTTGACCCGGCCGTCGTCGCCGATGTTGCCGGGGTTGATGCGGATCTTGTCCACGCCGGCCGCCAGCGATTCCAGCGCCATCCGGTAGTCGAAGTGGATGTCCGCAACAATGGGTACGGAGACCGCCTCTTTCAGCGCGGCGATGGTCTTCACGGCTTCTGCGTCCGGAACGGTGGCGCGGATGATCTCGCATCCGGCTTCTTCCAGCTCCTTCGCCTGCGCCGTGCAGCCCGCCACGTCGTGGGCCTCTTTGTTCAGCATGGACTGAACGGCGACGGGATGGCCGCCGCCGATGGTGAGATTGCCGATTTTGACAGTTTTCTTGCTTGCCATAATTGCTTACCTTCTGATCAGATTGACAATGTCGTTAAATGAGATCAGGGCCATCAGCCCCAGCAGCAGGACGAGTCCCACCGCGTGAACGACCGCTTCGAATTTCTTGGGAACGGGCTTTCGGACGATCATTTCGATCAGGCTGAAGAACAGCCGTCCTCCGTCCAGCGCGGGAAGAGGGAGGAGATTGACGATGCCGATGTTCACCGTGATGAACGCCAGAATGAAGATGATTGAGCCGTAGTCGGCGGTCTGGACAGCCTCGCTCGCCGTATCGGCCACGATGTTGATGGTGCCGATGGGGCCGGACATATCCTTCAGACCGTACTGGCCCCGGATCATATCCACCAGGCTCAGAAAGATCATTTTTGACATGGAGAGCGTCTCCCGGAAGGATCCTCCGATGCTGTTGAAAAAGCCGGTTTTTTCGCTGCCCACGATAAAAGAGCAATAGCCCTCTTCCGCGCTGTAAAGGACCTTCACGTCCTCAAGCGCCAGCTTCTGCCCGTCGCGCTTCAGCACGATATCGTAGGTATCGTCGTCGCTTCGGTAAAGGCAGTAATAGAGGTCTCTGGCGGAAAACACGCGGATGCCGTCGATGGATTGGATCTTGTCTCCCACGTGTACGCCGTTGTCGGCTGCCGCCAGATCGTCTGCCACGTCGCTGACGACGGTAGTCGGCACGCTGCCGGTGACGCCCAGCATCACGCCGATCAGCACCAGACCGAGAATAATGTTAAGCGTTGCGCCTGCAGCAATGACAATAAAACGCTTCCACGCCTTCTGATTGCTGAAAGCCCTCGGATCGTCGGATTCCTCATCCTCGCCCTCCAGCGCCACGAAGCCGCCGATTGGCAGCAGGCGGAGGGAATATTGAGTTTCGCCTTTTTTCTTTTTCAGCAGGGCGGGGCCCATGCCGATGGAATATTCGTTGACCCTCATCCTGAAGAGCTTGGCCGTGGAAAAATGGCCGAACTCATGCAGAGCGATGATGAACCCGAAGAACAGGATCGCAAAGATTACGGTCAATATTTTGCCCGCCACGCCGCCGGCGGCGGAGGCGGATAAGAGAATCGGATGCAAAACAGGTACCTCCGAAGAAAGATTGAATCGTATATAATAGTATTGGCTGAAAATTGTCTGAAAATGTGCGGTCAATCAAAAACCAGCCGCGGTTCTGACGTGTTCACGGACGGTTTTGTCAAGCGAATAAATATCTTCGACGGTGAACGTGTCGCAGGCGGGCGTAACGTCGAAGGCGGTCCGGATCAGCCGCCCAAGGTCGAGGAAGCCGATTTTGTCCTCCCGGAACAGCCGGTTGGCCTCTTCGTTTGCGGAGTTGACCGCCGCAGGGAACAGGCCGCCCTTGCCGATGGCCTCCCGGCAGATATTCAGGCAGTCGAATACCTCATAATCCGGCTGATAGAAGGTCAGCCTGCCGATGGCGGAAAGGTCCAGCTCGCCGACGGGGGAGTCGTAGCGCTCCGGATACGTCAGGGCGTACTGGATCGGGATGCGCATATCCGGCAGCCCCAGCTGCGCGATGACGGAGTTGTCGTCGTACATCACCATGGAATGGATGATGCTCTCCCGGTGGACCAGAATGTCGATCTGCTCCGGCGCCACGCCGAAGAGATAGTGGGCCTCGATCAGCTCCAACCCCTTGTTGAACATGGAGGCGGAGTCAATGGTGATCTTCGCGCCCATATCCCAGTTCGGGTGCTTCAGCGCGTCGGCTGCCTTCACGTTGGCGATCTCTTCCCGCGTTTTTCCGAAGAAGGGGCCGCCGGAGGCCGTCAGAACGATTTTTTTCAAAGCCTTGTTCGTGGGCTGCCCCTGCAGGCACTGGAAAATCGCGGAATGCTCGCTGTCCACGGGCAGCAGAGCCACGTTGTTGCGGGCCACGGCGTCCAGCACCAGCTTGCCGCCGGCCACCAGCGCTTCCTTGTTGGCCAGCGCCAGCTTCTTGCCGGCGTTGACGGCGGTCAGGGCAGGCGTCAGACCTGCCAGCCCCACGATGGCGTCGATGGCGGTGTCCGCACCGTCCGCTGCGGCGCATTCGCACACGCCCTCGCTGCCGCCCAGCACTCTGGTGGAGGTATCCGCCACCTTCACCCGCAGCTCCTTTGCCGCCGCTTCATCGGAGAGTGCGGCCAGCGCGGGTTTGAACGCACGGATCTGCTCCTCCATGATCTTGACGCTGCGGTTGGCCGTCAGCGCGGTCACCCCGTAGCCCATCTTTTTTGCCACGTCCAGCGACTGCACGCCGATGGAACCGGTGGAGCCGAGAATGGTAATATTCTTCGTCATAATACTGTGTCCGCCGCGGAAACCCGGACGGCGGACGCTCCTTCTGTATTTTTTCTCTTACATGAATCTCGCCGCCACGGTGATGACGCCATAGAGGGCGGCGAATACGAACACGGAACTGTCAAAGCGGTCCATAACGCCGCCGTGTCCGGGCAGCAGATTGCCGAAATCCTTCACGCCGTGGTGCCGCTTGATGGTGGAGGCCGCCAGGTCGCCGAAGATGCTCAGTACCGCAAGGCACAGGGCCGTGATGATGACGAACGGCAGGGTGATATGGGACGACAGGCCGAAATGCAGCTTAAATACGTAATACAGCGCCACACAGGTGCCAACGCCGCCGATCACGCCGCCGACAGCCCCTTCCACGGTTTTTTTCGGGCTGATCTTCGGCGCCAGCTTGTGCTTGCCGAGGGCCATGCCCGCAAACAACGCGAAGCCGTCTGTGAACCAGGCGCAGAAAAACGCGAACAGGATGTAGAATAAACCGTCCGCTTTTGTGTAAAGATCGGGGTAGACCTTGTAAACGTCCCGGAACAGCACGACGCAGGACAGGGCGGAGGAGACGGCAAAGGCGGAGAACAGCGAACAGACCACCTGCTCGAATTTCAGCTGCTCAAAATCCAGCACCATGATCACCAGCGACAGCAATATCGCGCCGGTAACGACGGCAAAAAACGGCAGGTCGAGCTTATCTTTATAATCCGTATAGATCAGAATGCCGCCCGAAAGGATCAGGCACAGCGCTTTGAACGGAACGTTCTTCACGCCGAAGACCTTCAGCATTTCATATTCTGCCATCACGGCGAAGGCGCCCATAATAATGGCATAGGCAGGGGTGTACATGGTGAACAGCCAGCCAACCGCGACGGATACGCCGACCACCGCGGTCAATAATCGTTTTTTCATGTCTGAATCCAGCCGCGCCGACAGTCGCGGCGCGCGTCCTTCCGCATCATTATTTCCGGCGTCACACGCCGCCGAACCGCCTGTTCCGCTTTTCGAACGCCATCAGGGCCTGATCGAAATCATCGGTGGTGAAGTCCGGCCACAGCACGTCGGAATACCAGAATTCCGCATAGGCCGACTGCCACAGCAGGAAGTTGGAGAGCCGCTGCTCGCCGGAGGGGCGGATCACCAGATCCACCGGCGGCTGACCGGCGGTATAAAGCCCGTTTTCGATATCCGAAAGCGAAACGTCGTCAGGGGAGAGCGCTCCGTCGGCAATCTTTCGCGCCAGCGCGCGGACGGAATGAAGGATTTCCTGCTGGCCGCCGTAGTTGACGGCGATGTTCAGGTTGACTTTTGTCATGTCCTTCGTGGCGTCCTCCACGAAATCCATCAGCTCCACCAGCCTTGGATCGATACGGGATTTATCTCCCAGAAAACGCAGCCGGATGCCTTTTTCCAGATTTTCGTCAAGCCGGTCCTTTGCCTCCTGCAGATAGTCGCCGAACAAATCCATGATGGCGGCCACCTCCTGCTGGGGGCGGGCCCAGTTTTCCGTGGAAAAGGCGTAAAAAGAGATATGGCGGATGCCGAGGTCGCCGGCGTATTCACCGATCCGGCGGAAATTTTTCGCGCCTTCAATATGGCCGCTGCTGCGCGGCAGTCCGCGCTGCTTTGCCCAGCGGCCGTTTCCGTCCATAATCACGCCCACGTGCGCGGGCAAAACGGTAAAATCTTCCGGTTTCATATTCAGATTTCCATGATCTCGGCTTCTTTTTTGGAAGCGACGGAGTCCACCTGCTTGATGAAGTCATCGGTGATCTTCTGCACTTCCTCTTCGCCGTCGGAAAGATCGT
>CADAMO010000121.1 GCA_902788995.1 Oscillospiraceae bacterium | reverse complement strand
CTGCGATTTCTCGGTCCAGCCCTTCACCGCCACGAAACCGTCGCGGAGATCCACGCCCACGGCGATCTTTTCGCCGTATTCCTTCACGGCAGTCTTCAGGAAATCCTCGTTTTCCACCGCCGCCGTGCCGAGAATCACCCGCCCGGCCCCGGCGGAGAGATATTCCTCCACAACGTCCATATTCCGGACGCCGCCGCCGATCTCGGCCAGCAGCCCCGTGCTGCGAATAATTGTTTTGACCGTCTCGAGATTAGGGGTACCGCCTGTTTTTGCGCCCTCCAGATCCACCAGGTGGATCTGCTCCGCCCCCTGTGCGGCAAAGTCTGCGGCAATAGCAGCCGGGTTGTCGCTGTAGACGGTCATCTCGTCGTAGTTGCCTTTATAGAGCCTGACGGCCTTGCCGCCGTACAGGTCAATTGCGGGTAAAATGATCACGCCGTCACCTCATTTCACAGAACGCCCGGAGAATGTTCAGGCCCACTTCCCCGCTCTTTTCCGGGTGGAACTGACAGCCGAACACGTTGTCTTTGGCTGCGGCCGCCGTCACCGGCGCGCCGTAATCCGTCTCAGCGATCCGGTAGGCATCGTCGCAGGCGGCATAGTAGGAATGGACGAAATAAACACATTCGCCGTCCTTGATATAGCGGAACAGCTGACAATTTTCCGACGTGAACCGCAGGGCGTTCCAGCCGATCTGGGGGATCTTGAGGCTGTCCGGCACGTATCCCTGCAGCGGAACGATCTCGCCGGGGATCAGCCCCAGCCCCGCGTATTCACCGTATTCATAGCTTTTATCAAATAACATCTGCATCCCGAGGCAGATGCCAAGTAATGGCTTTCCGCTTGCCGCGTTCCGGATCACGGCCTGGTCGAGGCCGCCTGCTTTCAGCTTTTCCGCGGCGTCCCTGAAGGCGCCGACCCCGGGCAGGATCACCGCGTCGGCCGCGTCCAGCACGGCAGCGTCCGAAGTGACGACTGCCTGCGCGCCGATGTAATCCAGCGAGCATTTCAGCGAAAAGAGGTTCCCCACCCCGTAGTCTACGATGGCGACCATCAGAGGACTCCCTTCGTGGAGGGCAGCGCATCGGCAAACCGCGCGTCAATGCTGACCGCCTGCCGAAGGCTGCGGGCGGCGGACTTGAAGGCCCCCTCGATGATGTGGTGAGAATTGCTGCCGCTGAACTGACGGACGTGGAGCGTCACCTCCGCCGAACGGACGAAGGCCGCCCAGAACTCCTCCACCAGCTCCGTATCGAAATCCCCCACCTTTTCCGTGGGGATCTGCAATTCGTACGTGAGATGGCTGCGGCCGGAGAGGTCCACCGCCGTGAGGATCAGCGCCTCGTCCATGGGCAGGATCATATGGCCGTAGCGGACGATCCCCTTCTTATCCCCCAGCGCCTCCTTAAAGGCCGCGCCGAGGCAGATGCCGATATCCTCGGCGGTGTGGTGATAATCCACCTGTGTATCGCCCTTGCAAGCGACGTTCAGGTCAAAGCCGCCGTGTTTGGCAAACAACGTGAGCATGTGGTCGAGGAAACCGCAGCCGCTGTCGACCTGCGACTGCCCATGCCCATCCAGATTGAGCGTCAGGGAGATATCCGTCTCCGCGGTGGTTCTTTTGATCGTGGCCGTTCTCATCTTGCCGCCTCCCATAGTTTTCTGACTGTGGCGATAAAGGTCTCCATCTGTTCGCGTGTGCCGATGGTGATACGGTTGTACTGGCACAGCGAAGGTTTATCGAAATGACGCACCAGGATACCGTTTTCCTTCAGCGTCAGATACATCTCTTTTCCGTCGATCTGCGGGTGCCTGGCAAAAATGAAATTCGCCGCGGAGGGCAGCACCGTAAAGCCGCTCTTTTCCAGCGCATTGACGGTATAGGCGCGGTTTTCCATGATCTTCGCGCAGTTGGCTTTCATATAGGCGTCGTCCTCCAGCGCGCCGACGCCCGCCGCCATGGTCATGCGATTGATGTTATAGGGATTGGTGGAAAACCGGATGGTGTTCAGGTCCTGGATCAGCTCCGCGTTGCCGATGCCAAATCCCAGCCTGGCCCCGGCCATGGAGCGGGACTTGGAATAGGTCTGCACCACCAGAAGATTGTCGTATTTCTTTGTCAGCGGAACCGCGCTTTCGGCGCCGAAATCCACGTAGGCCTCGTCGACCACCACCACGCCGTCCGGGTGCTCCGCCACGATCCGCTCGATCTGCGTCAAAGGAAGCGCCATGCCGGTGGGGGCGTTGGGGTTGGCGATCACGATAAAGCCGTGTTTGTCCGTATAATCGGCGGGGTCCAGCGAAAAATCGGTTTTCAGCGGAATCTCCATATAGGGCAGGCGGTTGACCTGCGCGAACACCGGATAGAAGCCGTAGGTGATATCCGCGAAATAGGCCGGCCGTTTTTCGTCGCAGAAGGCCATGAATGCGAAATTGAGCGTCTCGTCAGAGCCGTTGTTGACGATGACGTTTTCCGGCAGCACGCCGAAATGCTCCGCCAGCTTTTCCGTCAGCGCCTTACATTCCGGGTCGGGGTACAGCCGGAGACGCTCCGCCTCTTCCCGGGCATAGGCCATCGCCTTTTCCGAGGGCGGGAAGGGCGATTCGTTGGTATTCAGTTTGATATACTGCATATCCCGGGGCTGTTCGCCGGGGGTATAAGGCACAAGGCCGCTGAATTTTGAAGTAAAAAATCTGCTCATTGTTTTCTGTTTGTTGTTCTGAAAAATCCGATCCCGTCGGAAGACTTCCGACTTCCGACTGATGACTTCCGACTGTTACGCAGCTGAGGCTGCGTGCTACGCGTCTTTTCTCACGGTCACGCTTCTGGCATGGCCGGTGAGGCCTTCCTCTGTTGCGAACAGGGCGATCTGGTCCGCCACCTTCGCAAGGGCGTCCTGCGTATAATAGGTATATTGGGTCTTTTTGACGAAATCATCCACCGACAGCGGGTTGCTGAACCGCGCTGTGCCGCCTGTGGGCAGGGTGTGGTTGGGGCCGGCGAAGTAATCGCCCAGCGCCTCGGGGCAGTAGCGCCCCATAAAGACGGAACCCGCGTGACGTACCAGATCGAGCACCGCGAAGGGATCGTCAAGGCACAGCTCCAGGTGTTCGGGGGCCAGCTCGTTGGAGACCTCCACCGCCTGCTGAATCGTGTCCGTGACAATGATCTTGCCGTTATTGTCGATGGATTCCCGGGCGATCTCATGGCGCAGGAGCTGCGGGATCTGTTTTTCCAGTTCCGCGCTCACCTGTTCGGCCAGTTCAATGGAATCCGTCACCAGCACCGCGCTGGCCATTCTGTCGTGCTCCGCCTGGCTGAGCAGGTCGGCGGCGGCGTAGACGGGGTTGGTCTTGCCGTCCGCCACGATCAGGATCTCGCTGGGGCCCGCGATCATGTCAATGGCCACCTGCCCGAAGACCTGTTTTTTTGCCTCCGCCACAAAGGCGTTGCCGGGGCCGACGATCTTGTCCACCCGCGGGATGCTTTCAGTGCCGTAGGCCAGCGCGGCCACGGCCTGCGCGCCGCCCACCTTGAAGATGCGGTCGATGCCTGCGACGCTTGCCGCGGCAAGGATCGCCGGGTTGACGGTGCCGTCTTTGCCGGGGGGCGTGACCATGACCACCTCGCCGCAGCCGGCGATTTTGGCCGGGATGGCGTCCATAAGCACCGTGGAGGGATACGCCGCCGTGCCGCCGGGCACGTAAAGGCCCACCTTATCCAACGGGATCACCTTCTGCCCGGTGACGATTCCGCGCTCGTCGTTGATAATGAATCCGTTACGCTTCTGCTTCTCATGGAACTTGCGGATATTGGCGGCCGCCTGCTCCAAAACGGAAAGGAACTCCGCCGAAACAGCGCTTCGGGCGGCTTCGATCTCCTCCTGCGTCACCGCAAGGACGGAAAGCTTTGCGCCGTCGAATTTTTCATTATACCGGAACAGCGCCTCGTCGCCGTTTTTCCTCACGTCGGCGATGATGTCCACCACCGTACCGGAGACGTCCCGCGCGGCGGTGCCTCTGGCAAGAATCTCGCTTTTGGCGACCTTCTTCAGCTTCATGATCCTGATCATCGTTATATCCTCACATTTCCTGCATTTTCTTTACCAGCCCATTGATCTGATCGGTCTTGAACCGGTAGCCGGCTTTATTGGCGATGAGCCGCGCGCTGATGGGCACGATCTCCTCCACCACCGTCAGATCGTTTTCTTTCAGCGTGGCGCCGGTTTCAACGATATCCACGATCACGTCGGAAAGCCCGAGGATCGGCGCCAGCTCGATGGAGCCGTTCAGATGAATGATGTCGATATCCCGGCCCACGGAATTATAGTATTTCAACGCGATATTCGTAAACTTGGTGGCGACCCGCAGGGTTCTGGCACGGTTGTCGCGGAAATCCTTTTTGGCAGCCACCGCCATGCGGCATTTGCCGATATCAAGGTCGAGCAGCTCATAGACGTCCGGCTCGTATTCCAGCAGGATATCTTTCCCTGCCACGCCGATATCCGCTGCGCCGCGCTCCACGTAGATGGCAACGTCCGAAGGCTTCACCCAGAAATAGCGAACGCCGGTCGCTTCGTTTTCAAAAATCAGTTTCCGCCCCGGCTCTTTGATAGAGGGACAGTCGAATCCCGCCGCCTCGAACATGGCGTACACCTTTTCGCCGAGTCTGCCCTTAGGCAGCGCAATGTTCAGCATTTTATCCATGACACGCGCCCCCTTTGGTCAGATCGACGGTTTCTTTACAGCGCAGCTTGGCGGGAACGGTTTTTCTCACGCAGACCGTTTTGCCCTCCTCCGTCAGCTTCTGCGCCGCCGCAAGCACCTTTGCGGGCGAATCCGTCTCACCGTAGAGCAGCAGCACGTCCGCGTCATAAGCCGCGGAAGGAACGGCAAAGCCCTCCAGCAGGTCAAGATAGACGGCGAAACCCACCGCACAGGAGGTATGCTTCATTTTTTCCATCAAACGATCGTACTGCCCGCCGGATATCACGCTCTCCGGCAGGCCCCCCACATACCCCTTGAAGACGACGCCGTTATAATAACTCATATCGCTGACAAGGGAGAAATCAATATGGACCGCGTCGCTGCCGAGGGAGGCCGTCAACGATTCCAGCCGCGCAAGACCGGGATGACCGGGAAGCGCGTCCTTCAGCGCAGGCAGTACATCGGCGGGGTCCCCGTATGAAGTCACAAGCATTTTTAATAAAGCAACCGTGTCAGCGTCAACCCCTGCGGCGTCGCACAGCGCCTGCAGTTCATGGGCGTTCTTTTCTCCGATGCGCTTCAGTATCTCCCGTTTCTGAGAAGAAGTCAGATCGCATCCGTCAAGAACGCCGGAGATCACGGACAGCTCCGACACGTCCAGCGCGCATTCGGGAGAAATCGCCTGCAGGCTTTTCAGCGCCAGCGAGAGCGTCTCCAATATGCAATAGTCGTCTATCTCGCCGGTACATTCAACGCCCAACTGGCGGATTTCTTTAAAGGAGTTGGTTCCTTTTGAAACACGATAGACGTTTTCATCATAATAGAGCTTGTTCACTTCGCCAGGCACGTCCCGGCTGTTTTTCGCGATAGAGAGCGTCACGTCTGGCTTGAGCGCCATCAGTTTGCCGTTGGTATCCGTAAACGTGATGACGCTGTCCGCCACCAGAAAATCCTTGTTGCGGGCGTAGAGGTCATACTCTTCGAATTTATTCATTTTATACCGGACGTAACCGAAGGAACCGTACAGAGCGCACAGTTCAGAGGAAACGTTTTTGCCGGAAGTCACCGTTTCATTCATACAGGATTCACCCGTCCTTAAGGATTACCGCATTTTATTATGGCAGCATGATATCACATTAACACACTAAAGTCAAGTTGATTTTTATGGCTTTACTGTCGTCCCGTAAGGATCATCAAAGAGGTGACAAGATCCTGATGGATCACGTCCTCTGCCTTGAAACGAACAAGCCGGAAACAAGACTGCATGATGGGGCCGGTGCAAAGGGCGCAGATCAGCGTACCGAAGTTCACGGGTCCGCCCAGCTTCCAGCCGATCAGCGTCACAACCGACAGAATCACGATACTGATCACGCCGATGGGAATTTTCGGCAGTTTCTTTTTTAACTGTACCAGCATCGTATCCCGGGGACCGCAGCCGAGAGCGGCCCGCATATAGAGATAGAGAGAAAACCCTTCAATAACAAGTCCCGCCAGCATGACGAACACGCCGGATATCTTCCCGGTCATTTCCGGGACGATATCGAGCCAGTCGAACAGATCGACGGTTTTGCCGACGATCAACGCGTCCAGAAACATGCCGAGACCGATTTTTCCCCGCAGCAGCACGTCGATGCCGAGGATCAGCAGGGACAGCGCGATGGAAGCGGTGCCGTATTTGATATGGAGCGTTTCTGCGACGCCCAGGTTCAGCGCGTCCCAGGGGCCGACGCCGATATTGGCCCGGATCGTAAGGTGCACGCCGAAACCGAAGAAGAACAGCCCCGCAGCCGCACCGATGATGCGGGAAATAACCTCCGCTTTTGGATGATTCGCGCTTTCCTTCCGTTGTTTCATCATTTACCTTATTGCCGGGATGATTCCAGCTCTGCTTCCCGTTCTTTCTGCGCCTGCGCGTTGGTATCAATGGAGTTGCCGAACACAAAGAACCGCTGATACAGGAATTCCGTCACGAAATTGATCAGCATGGTGGCGACAAGGACCAGCGTACTGTTCCAATGAAGGGTTTCCACAAGGTAGTTTCCGCCGGTGGTGGAAAGCGGCGTAAAAACAGCATAGTACGCCGCGACCTTCAGCATGGCCAAGGGAATATTGTTGGCGGATTTGAAGGTATACTTGCGGTTGATGGTAAAGTTCCAAAGTACGGAAAGAATCAGCGCTACAAGGTAGCTGAGCCAATACGGCAAATGGAACACCTTTTCCAGCAGCAACTCGCTGCCGAACTGAATCAATCCGGCGCTGGCCGCAATCAAGGCGTACTTCACCACACGCAGCAATTCTTTCATCTTATCGCTTTTTGCATTCTCAGACATCGTCACAGGTTCCTTTCTAAAGAGAGATTCCTTCATCAGGTATGAACAGACAGCGCCGTTATTTGATGTTGACGGAAACGCCGTTGACCTCCACGCTGCTTTCGGCGCGGATCAGGATGTACCGCTTGCCGTCGATGATGCGCGTTTCAATGAGATCGGACCGGTCTGCGTTGACGCGGATGGAAACGTCCGGCGTATCCACGGAGATGCTGCCGGTGTCGATGATGGTGTGAGGGGAGAACTCGGCGGAGGCGCCGAAATTCTCGTCATATTTCTCCGCAAAGGCCGTCACCTTTTCTTCGGAAACGCCGCACTGCTCCAGTACGTCCGTCACCGTCTTTTTGGAGATCGTGGGCATCTCTTCGCCGCCCTCCGTCTTATATTCCTCCATTTGTTCGCAGACGGCGTCGCGCACCGCCACCGCGATATCAAGGCTGCAATCCTCCAAAAGGGTCTCGTTCAGCATAGCGTTGAAGATTTCCTTCTGCTCGTCGGCGGGCTTCGGAACCGCCACACGAAGCACCTCTTCAATGAATTCCGGGTGGTTCATATCGGTGTGTTTGGTATAATAGAGGATGTCGTAGATATTGGCGCAGCGGTCGTCGAAGGACGGGAACATAAAGCCGATCTCCGGCGAGCCCAGCACCCGGTCGATTCCCAGTTGACGGAAGGCGCTCTCATTGGCAAAAAAGCCCAGCGCGGGTTTGGTCTCCTTGACAGGGCAAACGGCGCACAGGCAATAATTGAACACGCTCTCCGATTCCTCGGCGCGTTCGCCGTCCGAGCCGAATGAGGGAACGTCATAGCTGTCGGTGGCAACAAGGATGATATAACTGCCGTCCATGGCCAGTGAAGCAGCGGTCTGTTCAAAAAAGGCAGTCAAAGCGGGTTCGGCAGCCTCGCCGCCTTTTCGCATATCCATCAGCAAGCGGTGCTCGCCGCTGTCCATCACCTGTTCGTTGGTGAAAGGCAGGTCGATCAGATTCCGGCCGACTTTGCCGGAAAAGACCTTGCGCATCACCGCCAGAAGAGCGTCGGAGTCATCCTTGCCCATCATGCCCAGCGTCAGTCGGAAAGTGCTGACGATCTCCCGTTTTTCATTGACGAAGCAGCCGTTGACGCTGCCGACGGCGCATTTATCGATTTTAAGCCTTCTGCGAAGCTCTGCGATCTCTTTTTCATTCATCATGGTTTTCTTTGCGCGGCGGATCTGCCCATGCCGCGCGCTCCTTTTTCAGAAATTTTGCCAAACATATTTATTTTACTACTAAAACACAGATAAATCAATAAAGAAATTCTCAATACAACCTCTATAAAAATTAAAGATTTTCATATATAAAAATCATCAAAAAAATATTGATTTTTTATTGAATGCAGCGTATTATAATTAGCTAAAAAGAACTGACGGAGGGAAAACATAATGGCTGACAACAAGAGACCGGAAACCATGCAAAGAATCACCACCAAAGAACTGGCAGATGCGTTTATCGCAGAGCAGATCGAGGCGCTGCAGGCGCAGATCGGAAACGGCAAGGTGCTGCTGGCGCTTTCCGGCGGCGTGGATTCATCCGTAGTGGCCGCGCTGCTTATCAAGGCGATCGGCAAGAATCTGACCTGCGTCCACGTGAACCACGGCCTTCTGAGAAAGGGCGAGCCGGAGCAGGTCATCAAGGTTTTCAAAGAAGAACTCAACGCAAACCTCATCTATATCGACGCGGTGGACCGCTTTCTGGACAAGCTGGCCGGCGTCAGCGACCCCGAAACCAAGAGAAAGATCATCGGCGAAGAGTTCATCGACGTATTTGCGGAAGAAGCCCGCAAGCTGGACGGCGTGAAATTCCTCGGTCAGGGAACCATCTATCCCGACATCGTGGAGAGCGAAAAGGGCGTCAACCGCTTCGAGCTTGTGGAACCCGTCAAATTCCTGTATAAGGACGAGGTGAGGATGGTGGGCAAGGCGCTCGGCCTGCCGGACAACATGGTCAACCGTCAGCCCTTCCCCGGCCCTGGCCTCGGCGTAAGATGCACCGGCGCCATCACCCGCGACAGACTGGAAGCGGTCAGAGAATCCGACGCCATCGTTCGCGAAGAGTTTGCCGCCGCCGGTCTTGCCGGAAAGGTATGGCAGTATTTCACCATCGTGCCGGATTACAAATCCACCGGCATCACGGAAAACAGCGAGCGCACCTATGCGTGGCCCGTCGTCATCCGTGCGGTCAACTCCATTGACGCGACCTCCGCAACGCCCGAACCTCTCGACTGGGCGCTGCTGAACAAGATCACCGCCCGTATCACCAGCGAGGTCAAGGGCGTCAACAGAGTGCTCTACGACGTGACCCCCAAGCCCACCGGAACGATCGAGTGGGAATAATAGTTGAAAGCCTGAAAACGTAGATATATCAACGGTTCTCGGCACTCACAATAGACTTTTGATAACAATTTGATAACAGTTGCAGAATTCGGCATTATTCTTTCGTCCCGGCGGTTGTCGGGTAAAGGAATAATATAAACGGTATTCCTGCCTGTCGTCAAAACATATCTTCTGTAAAGTTTAAGCCCATAGCTGTGAAAGAAACGCAGCTATGGGCTTTCTATTTTTGTCTTTCTTCATTCGTTATCCAGCAGCGCGTCGCTTAACTGCTTTGACGGGAGTTTCACAAATCCCTGCGTCTGATCAAATTCAGGATAGCGGTAACGCCATTGATCGTATTCTTCTTTGTCAATCTCACCTGCGCGGTATCTTTCAGCAATTGCACCCCACGCTTTCACCATTTCTGAAATCATTTCAGCGTCTTTGCCCGCTGCCGGATCAAAACGCAGAAAACAACTGCCGTCTCTATTTTCTAGTGTCAGCCCGTACAAATCTTCCAAGGCAAACAGCGTATGCATCAGTCCGAGATAACTGTCAATATCCGGGACATTCAGCGCCAACGGAGAAATATCCAAAGCCCCGGCCAACGTATTTGTTAAATCCTCTTTCGGCGTTCGCATTCCCGTCTCATATTGCGCCATGCGTACGTCAGACGTTTTGATCGGGAAACCGACGACCTGACCGAGATATTTCTGCGTCATCCCTCTCAGATTGCGAAAAAACTTGATTCTTTCTCCGATTGCCATTTGATTCAACTCCGGTTCTTCAT
>CADAMO010000120.1 GCA_902788995.1 Oscillospiraceae bacterium | reverse complement strand
GTTGATCCGTTTTGTTCAGACAATACCTTCTTTTCCGGTTGATAAAAAAAGATTGTTTATGTCATGAGCGGCACTGAGGTGCCGCGCTACCGAAAATCATATAACCGCACACTTATTTGAATCCCAATCCCACAATGATCCGCGATGAACCAAAAAAGCAGCGGACTGACACATGGCTGCGTCGGTCCGCCGAGGGGTTATTCTGCTAAATGCTTTTTGGACATATATTCCAGATGGTCGTCAAGAAGGATACCGACCGTGTCGGAAATATGCTGCGCGTCCTCGTTGATCATCTCCAAAACCTGATTCAACTCAACGTAATACTGCCTCAGATCGTCCAATTCTTCGGATAAGCGCTGGAATCTGCGTAAAACGTCCCGATCGACGACGATCGCGTCCGACGACAGTTGTTTTATCTTCCGAAAATTATCCTGAAGCCTTTGCGCACAGTATTTCTGCTCCGTGATACCATCCTGATGCTGTGACAGTTCGGCCGCGTTGATATAATACGCGCCGTCCATCAGATGAGGCCGAGCTCGCTGGCGTGAATGGCAGCGGTAACGGCGCTTCTGGCGGTTTCAACGCCCTGCTCCAGGGTGCTGGAAACTCTGTTGCCGAACTCGTCGAATTCCTGAAGGGTGCTCTGAAGGTTCATTTTGGTGTTGCGGGCCGCGCCGATGGCTTCATAGACCGCTCTGACGTTCTCATGAACGTTGGCCTTCATCGCTTCGAAGTTGTCGTCTTCCTGCTCCATGAAGGTGGAAACCTGGTTTTTCATGCCCTCGTACTCGTCGGCGATGCCCTCGAGCACGTTGATCTGTCCGTCGATCTGGTCAATCAGGTTTTGAAAGTCCGCTTTATTGGTAAAGAGTTCCAATGAATCATTTGCCATTATCGTTCATCTCCTTTCAGATATCAAATCAGTTAAACGGTCTGAGCATGTTGCCGATGAACTCAACGCCAGCTTCAATCGCGCCGGAAACAAGGTTCAGCAGCTCGTTGATCACGTCGAAGATCTTCTGCATGGCCTGCAGCAGCGATTCGGCGCTGTCAAGCACTCTGTTGCCGAAGCCGACCAGATCGTCGGCCAGGGTACCCTTGCAGAAGCTGTCTACGCTCCTCAACAGCTCCGCCATGGTGGCCAGCGCCTGATGGGTTCTCTCGTTGAGCTCTTCGCAACGGTTTTCCCACGCCTGCGCGTCTGCTCTGCCCTTAATTGCAATTGCATTCATAAATAGAATATCTCCTTTCGGAATAATGTATATTTACCAAAACCGCGGCCCGTCTCACAGTTCCAGCATCTGTAAGATCTGCTGCAGTTCAAGTAACTCGTTTTTTGTCCGTTTCAGCCGCTCTCCGTTCAGCTCACGCAGCTTGACGTATTGGGTATGAAGCGTTCCGCCGATGAACGCGCGGGCGTCCTCAATATCCTGCTGATTCCGATTTTCCAGCCGGCGGAGCTGCTCAAAGCTGTCGCGGAACAATTCTTCCATGGTGGTATTCATCGTTAACTCCCGCTTATACGGCGGCACGGCCTCAGATCATGACCAGTTCCGCGCCGTTCTGAACCCCGTAATCGGCCAGCGTGAGGGAGGGGTTCAGCAGTCCCTCGGCTTTTCTGAAGCTCAGCGTCTCCTTTTGAGAGGAAATATAGGTGCCGTCCCGCATGTAGTTGACGCCGTTGACAAGCACTTTTATCAGCTCCCGCACGGCCAGATCCACGGGAACGAACACGTCAAAGGTCTGGTTGACGGCGGGCACGTAAAGCTTGATCAGAATTTTATTCATCGTTGCACCTCGTCAGATGATAGATGCTTCATCGGGCTCGACGGCGTCCTCCGAAATGGAGCCGCAGGGCATCAGCAGCGTGTGGAAATTCCCTCTGTACTTGAAGGAGAAGCGGTCGTATTTGGGGTTGATCTGTTCGATCTTGCGCAAATCCATGGGGAGGTTCGTCATGTTCTGCTTGTCATACTGACCGCCGAACAGCATCAGCACCTCATCCTCGTTGTAGCACTTCATCAACGGATTGTTCATCAGACCGACGCCGTCGTTCGGGTAAAAGCACGCCACAAAGTAGATGTTGTAGCCTCTGGTTTTTGAAAGCAGGGCGTTGATCTCGATCTGCATGTTTTCGTCCTTTTTCAGCTCGCAGAAATCCGCGAAGCTTTCAAACAGCACCATGCAGGGCTTCGTGTTTTCCCGGATATAGCGGATGGCGCGTCTGGCGCGGTCCTTTTCCGTCAGGGGAATGCCCTTCTGCCGGCAGTATTCGTCGCGGAACACGTTCCTGTTGGTGATCTCCTCCACCATAAAGCTGTCAAAGGCGGCAAGGCCCTCCTCCGAGCAGTCGATCAGCGTCAGCTTGCCCGGGAGAGATGCGCGCACGCTTTTTTCAAACTCGCTGTCAAAGATCGTGCCCGACTGCCTCCGCACGACGGTCAGATCCATCTCGTTGAACGCGGCGGCAGTGACGAAGTTGCTGAGCACCGGCCGAACGCCGGAGGGGTTACCGAAATAGACCGACAGGCTGTAAAGCTGCTGGAACGGCATGGTGATGGGGCGCGCCTCCTTGATGAGGAAGCCCATGGGCAGACAACCCTTCCGGAACCCGGCGCAGAACTCGCGGTATTCCATGCCCTCGGTGATCGTGGGAAGGTTCTTGGCCGGGGCGGCGTCCGCATAACGCTCGCCCAGCTCTTTGACGCGCTCGCGCAGCATGGCGGCGCGTTTCTGTTCATTTTCATCGGCAAACAGAATCGCCGTCTGATACTCCAGCGTCTGTCCTTTGGCGACGCACAGGCCCCTGCCCTTGAGCTGCGGCGGTTCAAAGAAGCACTTCGCCTCCAGAATATCGGCGTAGGTGTAACGGTCCTTGGCGTTCAGCGCCAGCTTGTTGTCGATCTCCTGCTTGGTCTTGATGCTTGCTTCGTTCTGGTTGTTGTAGGTGAGGATATATTCGACGCCGTAGCCGGTGGCCGCGCGCAGGTGCTCGTGCATCAGGTTATAGTATTCCGTGCCCTGCGACAGCGATTTGATATTGGTGAACCCGTCGATCACCACAAGGATCAACGGCATTTTTCCGGTCTGGATATAGGAGTTGTAGTTGGTCACGTCCGCCTCGGCGAAGATGGCCTTGCGCTCTTCAATGATATTGCCGATAAAGTCAAACAGGCGGTAGAAATCGTTTTCGTTGGCTTCGGTGATATAAGCGCCGCAATGGGGCAGCTGCCGCAGGCCGCTCAGGGCGGTGGAGCCCAGCTCCACGATATAGCAGTTGAATTCCTCGGGACTGTGTTTCCGGGCCATCGACATGATCATCGTCCGGATCATCACGCTCTTTCCGCTGGCGGCGGAGCCGCAGATCAGCGTATGCTTGATCTTTTTGAAGTCGATGACCAGCGGGAACCGGCTCTGGGTTTCGGGCTCATCCACCATGCCGATGACCGCCTGCAGGGGCTCCCGGTCCGCGTCCGGGTATTCCTCCGTCATCCGGTCGAAGTCGATCAGCGGCGGCAGCGGATCGATCCACAGCCTGCGGGGCACGATGTTTTCCCGCTGGGCCAGATCGGACAGATATTTGGCGATGGTGACCACCTGCTTCACGCCGGTCTTGACCTTTTTGACCTCCGGCGAGACGCTGTGAATGGTCTGGCCGAGGTTATCCACGAAGTTCACCGTGTAGTCTTTGGCCTCTTCCACCTGATCCTGGGGGACGTATTCCGCGCCGCACCAGGCGGATTGCCCCTGGGCGAAGAACTCGTTGTAGCCTACCTGGATATAGAACCGGCCCGTCTGCTTCAGCTCAGCCGCGTCGGGCCGCTTGATCATATCCATACTGTCGGATCTGTCCTGCACGCGCAGACAGACCTGGAATTTCGTGTTGCTCCGGATCTGGTCGTTCACCACGCCGGAGGGGCGCTGCGTCGCCAAAATCAGGTGCACGCCGAGGCTTCGGCCGATACGGGCCGTACTGATCAGCTCGTTCATGAATTCCGGTTGCTGGGCCTTCATTTCGGCGAATTCGTCGGAGATGATAATCAGGTGCGGCATCGGCTCGTCGACTTGTTTTCTCCGGTAGAGCTTCTGGTAATCATAGATATCCATGGTGCCCTGATTGGTGGCGGATTTGGCCTTCTTGAAGACCGCCTGACGGCGTTTGAGTTCGCTCTTGATGGACATCAGGGAACGCTGGATGGCGGCGCCGTCAAGGTTGGTGATGGTGCCCACCAGATGCGGCAGATGCAGGCCGCGTTTTTTATCCTCAAAGGCGTCGGCCAACCCGCCGCCCTTGTAGTCGATCAGCACGAACGCCACTTCGTCCGGGCTGAAGTTGACCGCCATGGACAGGATATAGGTGATCAGGAATTCCGATTTGCCGGAACCGGTCATACCGGCGACCAGCCCGTGGGGGCCGTGGTGTTTTTCATGCAGGTCCAGATAGAACAGCTTGCCGTCGCTGCCCACCCCCACGGGGGCGCCCAGCGATTTGATGGGGTTGTTCTCTGCCCAGCGCTTCACCGGGTTGAGGTATTCCACCTTGCCCACGCCGAACATCTCAAGGAAGGTGATCATATTCGGCAGCAGGTAGCTTTCTCCCTCCAGCCGGACGCGCTTTCCGCAGATGGCCCTGACGGTCTCGCGGAAACGGGGCTTGTCGATGGGGTCCGGCTTGAAGATCATATCCTCGCCGGATACGTCATTATAGTCGATGATTTTATATTTTCGCTGCAGATCGATGACCTTGGCGCACTCCTTCGGGAAACCCTCGAACGCCGTGACGAGGGACACCCCGCGGAAGCTTTCCAGCCCGAGGAAGGATTTGAAGACCTCGATGTGATTGAAAAGATCCTTGCTCAGTGCGAACACGACGTAGGAAGCGCCGCTGGCGATCTTGAACTGGCTGTCGTTCAGCTTGATCTTGTCTTCAAACTCCGTGTTCAGGAAGTTGGCGAACTGCTGCGCCTCCGACTGGTTCGTGATGAAAAAGCGCATGTTGCGCTGGTCGTTCCAGTTGTGAGGCAGGTAACGAACGAAGTCAAAATACTGCGCCTCTCTGTTTTCTGCCAGAATCGCGATCTTCACTTCGTCGTAGCTGTGGGCGGTGACAAGCTGCATGATCATGGCCCGGATCAGCCGCAGCGTTGCGAGTCGGTCGCCGGTGATGCCCGTGACGAAGTCCTTTTTCAGCGAGTGCATCACGGGAACGTTGTTGAGTATGACGGTCTGTTCCGCCAGACTGTACATGGCGGTTTCCAGCTCGTCTGGCTCAATCTGGAACTTCCGTTTGGGGTAGGTCAGCTTCGCCAGCATGGGGTAATCCCCGTGGCCGATGCGGATCTTCAGGAAGTCGTCGTCGTTGGGGCGGCGGTCCCACAGCCGCTGGTCCGTCTGGGCCAGATACATGGCGTCGTTGAGGGCGGGATAGTTATGGTTGAGATTTGTTTCTTCGGTGCGCTTTTCCTCTTCGATCTCTGTTTTGATAAAATTCAGATAGGCGTAGTAGCCCTCTACGCGCTTGATCTCGTAATCCCTGCGGTCTTTTTCGGTAAAGCCCTGGGTCAGCATGGGCATCACCATGCCGGACATGGCCATGAGAAGGTTGCCCGTCATCAGCGCGTGGCCGCCCATGATCATCGGCGAGCCCAGCCGCAGCAGCAGCGGGATATTGTTGCCCCTGAGGGACATGGGGGGCATTTCGATCTCGATCTCTTCCGCGCCCTCCGGCAGCATGCGCCGGGGCATTCTGTCGTAATAGCCGTATTTTTCAGGGGGGATCACGGGGGGCGCATAGGTAAAATCACGCTCGTCAACCAGCGGGTGGATCATGGGGGTGGAGATATTCACGCGCCCGTTGCGATTGTTCATGGATAAAAAGCCCGCGCCCACCACGATATAAAGGCCGACGATAAACACCACGTCGCCCACGCTCAGCTTGGCAAATTCCACTTTTTTGCCGTTGACGTAGGTGCCGTTGGTGCTGTTGAAGTCGGAGATCTCCCAGACGCTGCCGTTCCAGTGGAGCTTGGCGTGCTCGCGGGAGACGGTGTTGTGCTTATAATACAGATGGCATTGGGAGGATCTGCCGATGATGTAGTCCGAATGCTCGAAAAAATACGGCACGAAGATATGATCGTCCGGCTTCTCCTCCTCCACGTAAAGGATATATTTTTTGTCTCCGTGGCGCAGCCGCAAAAAGGAGCCGCTGGTCATGGCCTGCTCACGGACGGCCACCGGATTGTTGCCGGAGTCGGTCTTGAAGAAGAACTGCGCGTTGTGCTCCAGCACCACGGTCCAGCAGTTGTTGCGCTGTTCAAAGAAGAAGGGGAAGTCTTCCGCGCCGAAGGTCCCGGTAAAGCGGTAGCGGCCCTCCATGGAGGCGGGCAGGATCAGCGTCATCATTTCGCCCGAATCGCAGATCATGATGACCCGCATGGGGAAACGACGTTCTTCCGCCGGCTCGTTTTCTTCCGCGGACAGCACGGAGGTGACAGGGCTCTGCATCGACTGGGTCTCGGGCCGGGAAACTGTTTCGTTCAACGAAGGGATCCTCCTTTCAGGACAAGGTCGGGCGGCGTGCGCTTACTGTTCTCTGAACAGATAGACCTCGTTGGCGATCGTGATCTCATCACCGGTTTTCAGCTCGTATTCTTCTCCGGGCGACAGCCGTTTGCCGTTGAGATAGGTAAAGTTCGTGGAATTATTGTCTTTGAGATAGTATTTGTTGTTGTAGTTGGTCAGAATGGCGTGGACGCGGCTGACGGCGCGGTTGCGGGAAACCCAGCAATCCACGTGGGCCTTATCGGCGCCGATTTTGAACACCGATTTGTTGACGGCGATCGTTTCCTTCGTTTTTTTCCGCACCAGCATCCCTTTACGGGCGGCGCCGGTCCCCAGCGTATTGGTGCCGCCGAGCACACTGGTGCCGATCTCGCCGTTTGCCAGGTCGTTGATGGAGACGGTGGCGGAATCGTCAAACTGGGTCAGATTATAGTTCACCGGACGGACAGGGGGGCGGTAATCGTTGACCTCCCGCCTGGGGCGCGGCGTCGGGGCGGGCTTCGGCATGCGCCGGACCGGGGTCTGCTGCCTGGGCGTCAGGAAATCCAGAAACGCGGCAGTGGAAAAATACGGCTGCGAATAGAGGAACTGACGGAAGCTGTTGAGTCTCGGCGTGACGGAGCCCGTCGGCGCGATACGGCGGTTCAGCAGGTTCTGCAGGAAGAACAGCACGTCGAACCGCGCTTCGGAATTATAAAGCGGCTGGTACAGGAAACGGATCTCCTGCCCGGCGGGCGAAACGAAGATATAGCTGCCCTTGATAATCAGGTTGTTGAGAGGCAGGTTCGCGCGCTCAAGCGTCGCCATGACCTGCACAAAATCCGTGATGATGCGGAAGAAGGTTTCCTCGGTCACGTACGTGGCAAAAAACCGTGAAAGCGGCACGACCCCCGTCAGCTCATACACCAGCTTTTTTCTGCCGATCTCCGCCGGCGTGACGATGCGGCGGTCGCCGAAGCGGGCCAGCAGATTGAGCTCGCCGGCGTCGATCTTCGTCGGCCCCGCGATTTTGGAGACGACGATGATCTTGTTCTTTTTGTTTTTATGACTGAGCGTATACATCAGAAGAACTCCATCGTTTTTTTCATATACCGTTTTTCAATTCAGCGTGATCTCCTCGTCTGAATGGATCAGGATATTCTCTTTCACGATCTCAAATCTGGTCAGCTGACGCCTTCCGCCGGTCGCCGCGTAGCGGTTACCGGCCGCGTCGACGGCGCCCGATCCGTTATAACCGGTGGCCTGACTGCCGCGCCCGCGCAGCACCTCGGTCGCGCCGGCTTCGCCCACGTAAGCAGCCTGCCGGGGACCGTGACCGCCCGGAGCGGTCATGCCGGCAAAGGGGGGCTGCCCCTGTTCTTTGCGCGAGGCAAGAAACAGCGCCGCGGCGAGTACCATGCAGACGCCTGCCGCACAGGCAAAGAAGACGCCGCAGATCTGCAAAAACCGGAACAAGGCCTCTGGGTTATTCATCGTCTCCCTCCTTCTCAGCTGCGCCGAACTGCAGCATATCGCATCTTTTCAGCAGCGCGGCCGGCTCGTCGCCCTCGTCACGGATCTTCATCAGGCTGACCTTGACGGCGTCGCGCAGCAGCTGCAGCGATTTGTCGTCAACGCCGGAGCCTTTGAATACGCCCCGCTCCAGCTCTTCAATGATAAAGCGGCAGGTCGGAACGACCTCTTCGGCGCCGCCGTTGACGACCCGGTCCGTTCCGCACAGCGCGGAAAGGCTGTCGTAATATGCCTCATAGTCGACCTCGGCGCCGCCGTTGATCTTCACGCGGGATTCCGCGACGGTCTTCAGCGCTTCGGCAAACTCTTTGCGCCCGTTGTCGGCGATGAAAGCGACCGCTTTCCCAAGCAGCTCGGCAGCCTGCGCTTTTCCGTCGTCCTCATAGTTGAAAAACAGTGCTTCCGCCAGCGGGAACAACACCTTTTCGGCATAAACGGCCGGTTCGCCCCGCAAAAGCGCCGACTCATTGGCGCTGAGCAGGGTGGCGAGAACCTTGTATTCCGCTTTTGACAGTGCGGCGCCCGTCTCTTTTTCGCTGCTGCCCAGATAGACCGTCAGCAGGTCCGCATAGGCCTGCGCTCTGGAAGGATACAGCGCGATGGCGCGCAGATATTCGTTTTCCGCCGCGTCCTGATCGAACTCGGCCCCGGCGCTTTTCAGATATTTATGATATACCGCGCTGCGGGCGACGCCCTTGGTGACAAGGCAGACGATCGCCCCCACCGTAAACAGAACGGTCAGCGCCATGAACACGAACGACAGTTTGCGCTTGTCGACGCCCCGGCGCCCATTACCGTAAAATGACGATTGATTGGTATGCATAGTTCCTCACTCAGATCGTTTTGATTAAAATGGTTCTTCACGGAAAATTGTGGGATGGGTATCTTACAGACGGCAGGGACAGGTAACGAATCAGGGTAAAGAAGTAGTCTTCATCCCGATAACCG
>CADAMO010000119.1 GCA_902788995.1 Oscillospiraceae bacterium | reverse complement strand
GCAGGAGATGGAAAACCGACGGGAGGATCTGGTGGTGATTTTCGCGGGCTATCCCGACGAGATGGAGACGTTCCTTGAGAAAAACCCCGGTCTGCGCTCGCGCATCGCGTTCCACGTGCCCTTTGCCGACTATTCGGCGGACGAGCTCTGCGCTATCGCAAAGCTGATCGGAGAGAAAAAGGGCGTCTCCTTCAGTGAAGACGCCATGAAAAAACTGCGCACCGTGTTTGAAGCGGCGCGGCTTCAGCCGGATTTCGGCAACGGACGTTACGCCCGCAACGCGGTGGAGCAGGCGAAGATGAACATGGCAAGCCGGCTGCTGACGACGGACCTCGCCGCCGTAACAAAGGAAACACTCACCATCGTTGAGGCGGCGGATATCGAGCTGCCGACGGGCAAAAAGGTCACCTGCACAAAAGTGATCGGTTTTTCCGCTTAAACCAAAGCGGCAAAAGTGGGAAGGATATCTTTCGTGAAACTGTCCCGACAATTGTAAATTGTTTGTAAATAACCAGGAACAATGGACCGAAATTGACGCATCAAACGATTAAAAAAATGGTGGGACGGGCTACAGGACAGTATGGCCTGTTTTCGCGGAATACTCCCGTTTCGCTTGGGAATGAACGAACCGTAAAGGACGTGCCGTAATGGGTAATAAAAAAAACATAGACGAAATGCAGCTCTCCCTGTTTGACGCGCTGATCAGGGAAATCGGCAGAAACACCGTTTCCTCGGAAAACATCGAAGACATGGTGAAACAGCTGGAAAAAGCAAAAGCGGACGTGATCCGGCGTGAAGAGGAAGAAAAGATCCGGAAAGCGAAACGGGAAGAGGAAGAAAAACGCAGACAGGCCGAAAAGGAAGAACGAGAGCGCCGTCATGTGGAAAAGGTCACTTCCATGGATCTGCCTTTATCATGGGAAAACGCGTTTGCGACGGATGACCGTACCGCCGGGGTGCATGCCGAAAGTCCCGGAGACGGACTGTGGCTGTCGCTCGAGAACCTCGGGCGGGTGGATATGGAATATATCGCAGAAATCACAGGCGAACCGATGAGAAACGTGATCGAAGCGCTGAAGGGCAACGTATACCAGAACCCGGAAACGTGGAACGAGTGTTTCTACAAGGGCTGGGAGACTGCGGACGAGTATCTTTCCGGCAACATCGTGCGCAAATGGAACGCCGCGGTTGAAGCCGACAAAAAGTACCGCGGGTATTTCGCGGCCAACGTAAAGGCGCTGGAGCGGGTGCTGCCCGCGCCCGTTCCCACTGGTGAGATCTTCGTCACACTCGGTTCTCCGTGGGTACCGCCGGACGTGATTGACGACTTCATTATGTATCTTTTCGGTGTCCCTGGCCCGTATTCGCACTGGGACGAACGGAGCATGCGGGAATACCTGCGGACAAAATTCGATCCGCTTACGGGCAGCTGGGAGATCGCGGATAAAGCAAGATACGATCATAACGTGGCGATGACCAGCACCTACGGCACGTCCCGGATCGAGGCGCTGCATATTCTGGAACGGACGCTGAATCTCCGTCCCATCGCGGTCACGGACGAAAAAAAGACGAACGCCACAAAAAGCGGCGTGACGCGGGTGCTCAATCAGGCGGAAACCGCGTTGGCGCTGGAAAAGCAGAAAAAGCTGATTTCCGCGTTCCAAAGCTGGGTTTGGACGGACGAAAAGCGCAAAGAACGGCTGGAGATGATTTTTGAAAACAAATTCAGCTGCGTGGTACGCCGCCGTTTCAGCGGGGCGTTCCTCACTTTCCCCACCATGAGCCCTGCGGTGACGCTGCGTGATTATCAGAAGGACGCCGTTGCCCGCATTCTGTTTTCGTCGAATACACTGCTGGCGCACGACGTGGGGGCGGGCAAGACTTACGTGATGATCGCGGCGGGCATGGAGCTGCGGCGCACCGGCAGGTCAAAAAAGAACCTTTACGTGGTGCCGAACAACATCGTGGGACAATGGGCAAACATTTTTCACACCATGTACCCGCAGGCAAAGCTATTGATCGTGGAACCGAAAACCTTTACGCCCGGCAAGCGAGAAAAGATGCTGGAGCGCATACGGGACGGGGAATTCGACGGGATCATTATGGCGTACAGCTGCTTTGAGCAAATTCCGCTTTCCAAATCCTATTACGAAGGCGAGCTGGAGGCGCGAAAAAAGGAGCTGGAGGATTTCGCAGACGGGACAAAGGTGACAAAAACCAGGCACGCGGCGCTGGAGAAGATCAGTGAAAAGCTGCGGGAACTGATCAGCGCGGTAGAAGAGAGCTACGACGGCGTATACTTTGACGAGCTGGGCGTTTCCCGCCTGTTTGTGGACGAGGCGCACAATTACAAAAACCTGCCGGTCAGCACGAAGATCACCAAGGTGCTGGGCGTGAATAAGAACGGCTCCCAAAAATGCACGGATATGCTGGGCAAGGTGCAGGCGATCCAGCGTCAGAACGGCGGTGGCGGCGTGGTTTTTGCCACAGGTACACCGATCACCAACTCCGTCACAGAGGTGTTTTCCCTGCAGCAGTACCTGCAGAATGGCGAACTGGCGTTGCTGGATCTGCAGAATTTTGACAGCTGGATCGGCATGTTCGCCGAACCGGTGACGGAATTTGAGATCGACGTGGACACTTCCGGCTACCGCCTTGCCACACGCTTTTCCCAATTCCACAATCTGCCGGAGCTGACGAACCTGCTGGCGGGGATCGCGGATTTCCACACGGTGGACGGATCCGACGGCATACCGGCGCTGGACGGCTATACGGACGCGCTGGTGGGCAAGACGCCCGCGCTGGACGCGTATTTGAAAACCATATCCAACCGGGCCGATCTTGTGCGCAACGGTCTCATATCACGCAAAGACGACAACATGCTGCTGATTACCACAGACGGGCGCAAGGCGGCGCTGGATCTGCGTCTTGCGGAACCGACGGCGGCCTTCGACGTAAACAGCAAGGTTTACCGCTGCGCCGAAAACGTATGGGATATCTATCTGAAAACGGCTTCAGCACGCAGCGCGCAGCTCGTTTTCTGCGACGTTTCCACGCCGAAACAGGCGTTTAATATGTACGATGAATTAAAGCGTATCCTTGTGGGCTTCGGCATTCCCGAAAGCGAGATCGCCTTTGTCCATACCGCCGATACGGAGATAAAACGGCAAAAGCTGTTTACCGCCGTCAGACAGGGCGAGATACGGGTACTGATGGGCTCTACCTTCAAATTGGGATTGGGTGTAAACGTACAGGATAAGCTGATCGCCCTGCACCATCTGGACGTACCGTGGCGGCCCGCCGACATGGTGCAGCGGGAAGGCCGCATCCTTCGCCAGGGCAACGAAAACGATAAAGTGAAAATCTTTCGCTACGTTACCGAAGGCAGTTTTGACGCGTATTCCTGGCAGCTGCTGGAAACCAAGCAGCGCTTTATTACCGAGCTGCTTTCCGGGTCGCTCACGCAGCGCAGCGGCAGCGACGTCGCCGATACAGTACTGGATTACGCGGAGGTCAAAGCGCTGGCGGTGGGCGACGAACGGATCAAAGAGCGTGTTGAGACCGCCAACGAGATCACGCGGCTGACCGCGCTGCAGGCGAAGACCCGCGCTGAGAAGCTTCGCCTCTCGCAGGAACTGGAGGCGCTGCCGGGACAGATAAAGGATTTTACCGAAAAACTGGCGGTCGCGCGGCTGGACGCGGCGGACTATGCCGCGTGGAAGAAATCGCAGCCCGTTCCCGTTACGACGAAAGAAAAGAGTGACGAGGCGGAACGCCGCCGTCATCTGCGTGAAACGCTGCATAAGAGACTTTCGGAAAACGTAATGTGCCCGCATGAAACGCCGCTGTTCACTTATGCCGGTTTTGAAGTTGTGCTTCCCGCGCACATGATGAAAGAAAAGCCATACGTATGGTTGAAAAAACACGGCAGCTACTATGTGGAAACGGGCGGCAGCGAGGCGGGAGGATTGATCCGGCTTGATAACTTCCTTGAGGCATTCCCGCAGCGTGTTGATAATCTGTGGGACACCGTGAAAAAACTGACGGTGCGGCAGGCGGATATCAGGCGGGAGCTTGCCGCCGGCGCGGATTACGGCGACGAGCTGGAAGCCCTGATGAAAAAACTGGAACAAATCGATAAAGAATTGGGAGTGGATAAAAAATGAGCGATCTGAAAATGAGCAATATCCCGCAGATGACGGTAGGAAAGACGGTGGAAAAACTGACGGTGCTTTACGGCGGCGCGGTGCAGAACGGCGTGCCTTTCAAAACGCTGCCGAGCGTAATGCTGTGGGGCCCGCCCGGCGTCGGTAAGAGTCAGGCGATCCGGCAAATTGCGCGGCGGCTGGAAAACGATACGGGAAAAAAGACGCGGGTGACCGACGTGCGATTGCTGCTGTTCAATCCCATCGACCTGCGCGGCATCCCCACCGCCAACGCGGACAAAACGCTGGCCATCTGGCTCAAACCGCAGATCTTTCAGATGGACGACAGCGAAGACGTGATCAACCTCCTGTTTCTGGACGAGATCTCCGCCGCGCCGCAGAGCGTGCAGGCGGCGGCATATCAGATCACGCTGGACCGCGTGGTGGGAGAACATAAGCTGCCGGATAACTGCGTCGTACTGGCGGCGGGCAACCGGGTGACGGACAAGAGCGTGGCATTCAAAATGCCCAAGGCGCTCGCCAACCGCCTGCTGCACATCGAGATTGAGGGCAGCTTCAAAAGCTGGAAGGAATGGGCGATCGGGCACGGCGTCAACGAAAAGATCGTCGGCTTTCTGTCGTTCCGGCCCAACTTCCTGATGGGCTTCGACCCCGCCACGGATGATCTCGCGTTCCCCACGCCGCGAAGCTGGGAGATGGCGGGCAATCTGCTGGACCTCTCCGGCGGCAGCGTGGACGACTGCTTTACATTGCTGTGCGGCCTTGTCGGCACGGGGGCCGCCATGGAGCTGCGCACGTGGGAAAAGATCTGGCGGGAGCTGCCGAGCGTGGAGGATATTTTCAACGGCAAAACGCCGCCCGTTCCGACAAAACCGGACGCCCTCTACGCGCTGGTCTCCGCCATGACGGCCTACGCGCGGGAGCACAAGGACGACCTCATGCGCGTGAGCCATTCTATCGCTTACGCCCTGCGCCTGCCGCCGGATTTTTCCATGGTGCTGATGCAGGACTATATGTGCATTGCGCCGGAGTATAAAGAGCAGCTGTTGTCTGTCCCCGACTTTACCCACTGGCTGAGCACGAAAGGAAGTCTGCTGAATGGACGTACCAAATGATAAACTGCGGGAATACACGCGCCGCCTGCTGCTGGCGCGTATGGAGCTGCTGCTGAAAAACGGCTTTTACGGGCTGTTGCTGATGCACGTTGGCTTCGCGCTGACGGATGCCGTTGAAAACGCGTGTACAAGCAGGGACGCGAACGGCGAAAAGATCTGCTTCAATCCTGATTTTCTGGAGCAGCTCTCCGACAAAGAGCTGCAGTACGCGATGGAACACGAGGTGCTTCACCTCGCGCTGCGCCACGGTGCGCGAGGCGAAGCGTACGCGCCGGAACGCTTCAACATCGCCTGTGATATCGTGGTGAATTCCAATATCCTCAAATCCAACGGTATGGACGAGCGGAGCATTACGTTGCGCGCCAACGGCGGGGTGCAGTGGCACCGTGCGCCGGACGGCAAAGAGGGGTACGAATTCACCGCGGAGGAGCTCTATGCGCTGATTCCGGACCCGAACGGCGATCCCATTAAGGGACCGGGCAGTAAGGCAAAGGGAAACGGAAGCAAGAAAAAAAAGACCGACAATAAGGAGGAAACGCAGAACGACGACAGCAGCCCCGATAAAGCGCAAAACGAACCGGAAGCCGATGCTGAAAATGAGGATTCCGGCGGAGGCGGGAAAGAGACCGAAAAGGGCGGGGATGGCGCACAGAACGGCGGAGCGCGGAACAGCGACGGCAGTGCCGGAAAAAACAGCGGCAGAGAAAAGGGCCGCGCGAAGAATAAGAAAGGTCCGGTTGGAGGCGGTGGCTGGGATGAGCATACGCCGATGAACGCGGAAACAGAGGAAGACGATACCTTGCGCGCGGTGTGGGTACAGCGTATCGTGAACGCCGCCGAGGCGATCGAGTTCAGAGAGGCCTCCAATGGTCGTGGCACCCTGCCGGCTTTTGCCGCGCGGCTGCTCAAAGAGCTGCGGCGTCCGCAGACGGACTGGCGGACGATCCTGAACGATTTTGTGCAGGAAGAGATTGCGGATTATTCCTTTTCCCCGCCGGACCGCCGTTTTGAAGAAAGCCCGTTCTTTCTTCCGGATTTCAACGAAAAGGAAGATACCGTCAAAGACATTTTGTTCATGGTGGATACCTCCGGCAGCATGAGCGACGCCGCGATCACCGCCGCGTTTTCGGAGATCAAAGGAGCCATCGATCAGTTCGGCGGCAAGCTGCGTGGCTGGCTGGGCTTTTTTGACGCCGCGATCATCGAGCCGCAGCCCTTTGAGAATGAGGACGAATTCAGGGTGATCCGCGCCTATGGAGGCGGCGGCACGGACTTTCAGATCATCTTTGAATACGTATCGCAGCAAATGACGGACATCCCGCCTGCCAGCATTATTATATTGACGGACGGCTACGCGCCGTTTCCGCAGGAACATCTTTCCATGGGCATCCCGGTGCTGTGGCTGCTGAACAACGAAAAGGTCGACCCGCCGTGGGGTAAGGTGGCGAGGATCACGGTGGAAGACTGATCATGGAACAAAAATGCCGCACCAGATGCGGTATTATAGTATCGTACCGAAAATGTTAAATAAATGGAGGCCGCACAATATGTTTTTTACAGGCACTTTTTCGATCGAAGACAGCTTTCTGAATACGGCGCAAAAACCGCACGTCGATCATCATCCGTATGATGACGACGTGGTCTCCCGGATCGCGGAAGACGGAATTGCTGCTATGATGAACGACATCACTGCCAAAGACGGATTTGTTTCCAATGTCAGCGATACGGTTACGATTCATATCAGGGAAAAATACCTGAGCACTGCCGTAACGGTTGAGATCATAAAGAAAAAATTCGGTCTGTCGGAAGAAAACGGCGTGAAGTCCGTTTCGGTCGTGCCGTTTTCCGGCTGGGAAAATGAGCTGAAAAAGCAATAAACGAAACGGTGATACCTCGTGGGGCAAAAATGTCTCATTGGGTATTGTATTATTGATTTGTAACTGATATACTGAGAAAGAATGGAGGAACTGAAAATGAATGAGAGAGTGTTTGTGTTTCGTATCGCACAGGACAGCGACTATGTGAAAAAAGAGCTGAAAGCAGGTAGATTGCGCCAGGGCTGGGGAAGCAAGCTGACCAACCTTCTTGGCGTCAGTGAAGATGAATGGATTATTAAACAATCTCAACGGGATCCTTTCCGGGGCAGCGAAAAATACTACAGCAGCAAATACAAAAATCTGAGTATTATGCTGGATATTAAACCGGGTGACATTCTGATTATTCCGAAAGCCCCCGACTATAAATCATTTACGATCTGCCGTGCTTGCGGCGGATATTCGTTCACCGAACCGGAAGGATTTGGCGAAGACGATTTTTATCATATGATCCCGATCAATCTAGATAGTATTCGCGTTTACCACTATCATTCCTGTGAGAACGCAAAAATCATCCACGCAAAGCTGCGCGCCTATCAGTCTCCGCTAAATAACGTTTGGAACGAGGTTGTCAAGAGTGCTGCGGCTGCATTGCTGACAACAGCGCAGCCCACCGAAAACCGTTCAACCTCGGACATCGTTACTGACATCAAAACGGCGCTGTTCCAGGACAACGCACTGCAGAGATTCAGAAATCTCGGGAACCGGGAAACGGAATATATCGTCCGGCAGATTTTTGAGAATCTGGGATATGAATGCATCGGAAACAACAGCTTCGACCGTGAAGGTGGCGACGCGGATCTAATTTTCAGGGATAATTCGCTTTCGGAATTCTTTGATTGCGGAATCAACGCGGAAGAGGTCTCCGGTGATATTTATGTTCAGGTAAAGAATAAAACCGGTACGGATGCCGGAGATTTGGAAGGCATCACACAATTGCTTAAGCGAACCGAAAACGTTGCGGATTGTACCAAGATTCTGATTTCCACCGTGGATAAGTTTTCGGATGAATGCGTGCGATTAGCGAACCGTAACAACATTCTTTTGATTAACGGTATCGGTTTCCTTAAGCTGGTTTTCAAATACATTGATTAAGGAGAGTTGCAATGTACTCAAAGCAGCCCAAAAAGATGCTGGTGATGAACATTCTGGACATTCTCAGGAAGTACACGGACGAGGATCACCGCCTGAGCCAGAAGGACATCATCGAAATACTGAAAACCGAATACGGCATGACGGCGGACCGCAAGGCCGTACGCCGGAACCTCACGAACCTGATGGAGGCAGGGTATGAGATCGAATACAGCGAATCGATCCGCATGACGCCGGACCGCGACACCGGGAAGCTGGTGAAAAACGTGGTCACCTCGGACTACTATCTGGTGCGGGAGTTCACCGACGCGGAGCTGCGGCTGCTGATCGACGGTCTGCTGTTCTCCAAGCACGTGCCCTACGCCCAGTGCAAAGAGCTGGTGGAAAAGCTGGAAGGTCTCTCCAATAAGTATTTTCAGGCGCGGGTGAAGCACATCCGCACCCTGCCGGACCGCTCCACGGAGAACAAACAGCTCTTTTACACCATCGAGGTGCTGGACGAGGCCATCAGCCGCGGCAGACAGGTGTCTTTCCGGTACCTCAGCTACGGGCTGGATAAAAAACAGCATCCCCGTACCGACAAGGACGGGAACGTGCGGGAGTATATCATCAACCCCTACCAGATCGCGGCGGCGAACGGGCGGTATTATCTGATCTGCAATCTGGACGGCAAGGAGGACGTTTCCAACTACCGGCTGGACCGCATTGCGGAGATCCGCCTGCTGGATTCCCCCGCCAAGCCCGCCAAACAGGTGCGGGGACTGGAACACGGGATGAATCTGCCCAAACACATGGCGGAGCACATCTATATGTTTCAGGGCGAAAGCGCGCCGGTGACCTTCCGCTTCAAGAAGTACCT